>NZ_JBHWES010000119.1:0-13450 GCF_042734105.1 Streptomyces sp. NPDC059679
GCCCGCGGCCGCACGCTCCCTTCCGCCACCCCACGCCCCCTTCCGAGGGGGCGTTCACCTGTTCGCGGCCCTGTTCGCGACACCCGTTCGCGCCGCCCGGTACCCGCCGGGGCAGCCCGATGGCCCGGCGGGTATCGCGTATCTCTGCGTAGCGCCAAGCAATCACCAAGACGGCGTGGCCAGATCGTGGGATGTCTTTGGCCGAACACACCCCCGTCGAGATCCCGCCCGGCCGAACCGCCGCGTCGGCGCGCCGGGCCGGTGGCAGCCTCCTGGCGTGATGTGGATGAAACGTGTGCGGGCCGACCGGGAGCTGCGGCCCGGCGGCTTCGCGCCGGTGATGGCGACCGGCATCGTCTCGCAGGGGGTCCGCGCCGCGGGGGCGCGATGGGCGTCGGACGGGCTGCTCGCGGTGGCCCTGGCGATGTACGGACTGCTGCTGGTGGCCTGGGTGCGGCGGGTGACCGGGCACCGGCGGGAGGTGGCGGCGCAGCTGAGAGACCCGGCGAAGGTGTTCGGGTTCTTCACCTTCGTCGCGGGCTCCGATGTGCTCGCCACCCGGCTGGCGGCCGGGCCGTGGCGGCCGGCCGCGGCGATTCTGCTGGCCGTGGCCCTGCCCGTATGGCTGGCGCTGATGTGGTGCGCGGCACGGGTGGTGCGCGCGCTCGGGTCCGACGGCGTGCTGCGGCATGTCGACGGCAGCTGGTTCCTGTGCGTGGTGGGCCTCCAGTCCGTGGTGCTGGCCGGCGCCGCGCTGGAGCCCCACCGGGCCCTGGCGGCGAAGGAGATCGGCTGGGCCCTCGGGCTGGCGCTCTATGCCGTGGTGGCCGTGGCGGTGGCGAGCCGGCTGCTGCGCCTCGGCGTACGGCCGCAGGAGCTGTCGCCGCCGTACTGGATCACGATGGGCGCCTGCGCGATCAGCCTGCTGGCCGGCGCCCGGCTCGTGCCGCAGGGGCTCGACTCCTCGCCCCCTGGGGACGTCGTCGCGGGGTTTCTCCTGGTCATATGGGGCTGGATGACCTGTCTGCTGCCGGTGCTGCTGGCCGCCGGGGTCTGGCGGCACGGGGTGCACCGGGTCTCGCTCGGCTATGAGCCGACGTGGTGGACGATCGTCTTCCCGCTGGGCATGTACGCCGTGTCCACGGCCACCCTGGGCACCGCCGAGGGGCCGCACCGACTGGTGCCCGTGGGGCATGTGATGGCCTGGGCTGCCTCTGGGGCATGGGCCATGGTCATGTTCGGCGCGTTGGGCGACCGAGGATTTGGCCAGAAAATGAGGTCAAGAAATCGCAACGCCTCCCGTCCGGCGCCGCCCGGGCGATGAGGAGGACCAGGCCGTACCGATCACCAGGCCAGTTTGATGCCTCGTCAACTCCCGTCAACTTTTGCCTGGTGGGCAAGTCATGCGCCTGAGGCAAGCATTGCAAAGTGCAAGAAAAAACAGATTCAGGTGATGCCAAATGGCCGAAAGCGGTCAGACGGTGTGGCTGATACGCGAGCAATGCTGAGGCGCGAACCCAAGCAGGTCACATGCCGCTGCCGGGGGGAAGCGGCATGTGACCCGGCCCCCCACTCAGAGGAGTTGTTGGTCCGTGGCGCGTCGCACAACACGATCGGCGGCCGAGTCAGCCGCGTCAGCGGTGACCGAGCGCCTCCTGCGGGCCGGGGCGTCCCTCAGGCGCACCCCGACCACCCGGGACCTGCGGGCCGTGTACCGGACCGACCAGGCGGTGGAGGACTCCCCGTACCGGGAGCGCTGGGCCCACGACAAGGTGGTGCGCTCCACGCACGGCGTGAACTGCACCGGCTCCTGCTCCTGGAAGGTGTACGTCAAGGACGGGCTGATCACCTGGGAGACCCAGCAGACCGACTACCCCTCGGTCGGCCCGGACCGGCCGGAGTACGAGCCCCGCGGCTGCCCGCGCGGCGCCGCCTTCTCCTGGTACACCTACTCGCCCACCCGGGTGCGCTATCCGCACGCCCGCGGTGTGCTGGTCGAGCTCTACCGGGAGGCCAAGGCGCGGCTCGGCGACCCGGTGGCCGCCTGGGCGGAGATCACCGGCGACCCGGACAAGCGCCACCGCTACCAGTCGGCCCGCGGCAAGGGAGGACTGGTCCGCATCACCTGGGACGAGGCGCTGGAGATCGCGGCCGCCGCCCATGTGCACACCCTGACGGCATACGGCCCGGACCGGATCGCCGGCTTCTCCCCGATCCCCGCCATGTCCATGGCCTCGCACGCCGTCGGCGCCCGCTTCATGTCGCTGATCGGCGCGCCGATGATCTCCTTCTACGACTGGTACGCGGATCTGCCCATCGCCTCCCCCCAGGTGTTCGGCGACCAGACCGACGTCCCCGAGTCGGGCGACTGGTGGGACGCCGCCTATCTGATGCTGTGGGGCTCCAACGTCCCCGTCACCCGCACCCCCGACGCCCACTGGATGGCCGAGGCCCGCTACCGGGGCCAGAAGGTGGTGGTGGTCTCCCCGGACTACGCGGACGCCACCAAGTTCGCCGACGAGTGGCTGCACCCCCATCCCGGCACCGACGGCGCGGTCGCCATGGCGATGGGACACGTCATCCTCAAGGAGTTCTTCGCCGAGCGGGAGGTTCCCTACTTCACCGACTACGTCCGGCGCTTCACCGATCTGCCCTTCCTGGTCGACCTGGTCGAGCGGGAGCCGTCCGGACACCGCGTCCCCGGCAAGTTCCTCACCGCCGCCGATCTGGAGGAGACCGATCCGGGCCTGGCCGCCCACGCCGACGAGGCGGCCCGGCGCTGGATGCCGGTGCTCTACGACACGCGGACCGACCGCCCGGTCGTCCCCGGCGGCACCCTGGGCGACCGGTGGAGCAAGGGCGGCGAGGGCCGCTGGAACCTGGACCTGGGCGACATCACCCCCCGGCTGACCCTCCATCAGGCCGCCGGGACTGTCGAGACCGCCCTGGTCGAGCTGCCCCGCTTCGATACGCCGGGCGCCACCGTACGGCGCTCCGTCCCCGTACGGCGGCTCGGCGGACGGCTGGTCACCACGGTCTTCGACCTGCTCATGGCCCAGTACGCGGTGGGCCGCCCCGGCCTTACGGGACAGTGGCCGACCGGCTACGACGACGCCACGGTGCCCGGCACCCCCGCCTGGCAGGAGACCATCACCTCCGTACCGGCCGCCGCCGTGATCCGCGCGGCCCGCGAATTCGCGGGCACCGCCGAGAAGAGCAACGGGCGCTGCATGATCGTGATGGGCGCCGGCACCAACCACTGGTTCCACTCCGACACCATCTACCGCTCGTTCCTCACCCTGCTGCTCCTCACCGGCTGCCAGGGCGTCAACGGCGGAGGCTGGGCGCACTACGTGGGCCAGGAGAAGGTGCGGCCCTTCACCGGCTGGCAGCAGCTGGCCACCGCCGCCGACTGGGTACGGCCCTCCCGGCAGATGGCCGGCACCCCGTACTGGTATCTGCACACCGACCAGTGGCGCTACGAACGGTACGGCGCCGACGCGCTGGCGTCCCCCACCGGCCGCGGCCTGTTCACCGGCCGCCACACCGCCGACCTGGTCGCCCAGTCCATGCGTCTTGGCTGGATGCCCTCGTACCCCACCTTCGCCGCCAACCCCCTCGACCTGGGCCGCCGGGCCAAGGAGAGCGGGCAGCCGGCGGGGGAGTGGATCGCCGGACAACTGGCGGCCGGGCAACTGGACTTCGCCTGCGAGGACCCGGACGCGCCGGAGAACTGGCCCCGTGTGCTGACCGTGTGGCGGGCCAACCTCATCGGGTCCTCCGCCAAGGGGAACGAGTACTTCCTGCGCCATCTGCTTGGCGCCCGCGACAACGCCACCGCCGAGGAGGCCCCGCCCGGCAACCGCCCCGCGGACGTGACCTGGCGCGATACGGCGCCGCGCGGAAAGCTCGACCTGCTGCTGGCGCTGGACTTCCGGATGACCTCCACCACGCTCTTCGCCGACCTCGTACTGCCCGCCGCCACCTGGTACGAGAAGCACGACCTGTCCAGCACGGACATGCACCCGTACGTCCACGCCTTCACCCCGGCGATCATCCCGCCCTGGCAGGCCCGCACCGACTTCGAGATCTTCCACGGCCTCGCCCGCAAACTGAGCGAACTCGCCGCCGGACGCCTGGAGACCGCCCACGACCTGGTGGCGTGCGCCCTGATGCACGATACCCCCGGCGAGACCGCCCAGCCCGGCGGCACCGTACCGGACTGGCGCGACGCGGCGACCGGCACCGTGACCGGCGCCGAACCCGGCCGCAACCTGCCGGACTTCGCCCTCGTCGAACGCGACTACACTGCCGTCGCCGACCAGCTCGCCGCCTTCGGCCCGCTCGCCGAACGGCAGGGCATGCGGGTCAAGGGCGTGGGCGTCGACCCCGCGCCGGAGGCCGCCTGGCTGGCGGACCGCTGCGGCACCGCCGTACGGGGCGCGGCCAAGGGACGGCCGCTGCTGGACACCGACACCAAGATGTGCGAGGCGATCCTCGCCCTCTCCGGCACCACCAACGGACGCCTCGCCGCCGAAGGGTTCCGGCAGCTCGCGGAGCGCTGCGGCCCGGCCTCGGGCCTCACCGAACTGGGCGCCTCGGTGGCCGAGCGCCGCGTGGTGTTCTCCGACACCCAGACCCGCCCCGTGCAGGTCGGCGCCAGCTTCGAATGGTCGGGCAAGGAGGCCCCCGACCGCCGCTACGCGCCGTTCACCATCAACACCGAGCACCGCAAGCCCTGGCACACCCTCACCGGCCGCCAGCACTTCTACCTGGACCACGACTGGATGGCCGAACTCGGCGAACAACTGCCCGTCTACCGGCCCCCGCTGGACATGGCCGCCCTCGGCGAGGCCCCGCCACCCGGCGCCAACAGCGGGGATACCGGCCGCTCGGTCACCGTCCGCTATGTCACCCCGCACTCCAAGTGGTCCATCCACTCCGAGTACCAGGAAAACCTGATCATGCAGACGCTGGCCCGCGGCGGCCCCGTCATCTGGCTCAGCGTGCCCGACGCCCAGTCCATCGGCGTGGCCGACAACGACTGGATCGAGGCGGTCAACGCCAACGGCGTCGTCGTCGCCCGGGCCGTGGTCTCCCACCGCATGCCCGAAGGCACCGTGTTCATGTACCACGTACAGGAACGCCTGGTGAACGTGCCCAAGTCCGAGACCACCGGCGGCCGGGGCGGCACCCACAACGCCCTCACCAAGCTGCTCATCAAGCCCACCCACCTCATCGGCGGCTACGCGCAGCTCTCCTTCGCGCCCAACTACTACGGACCGACCGGCAACCAGCGCGACGCGATCACCGTCATCCGGCGCCGGTCCCAGAACGTGGAGTACTGACATGCCCCGCCGCCAGCCGTCCCGCCCCAGGGTGATGGCCCAGGTCGCCATGGTCATGAACCTCGACAAGTGCATCGGCTGCCACACCTGCTCGGTCACTTGCAAACAGACCTGGACCAACCGGTCCGGCACCGAATACGTCTGGTTCAACAACGTCGAAACCCGCCCCGGCCAGGGGTATCCCCGCGGCTACGAGGACCAGGACAAGTGGAAGGGCGGCTGGCACCTGAAGAACGGCCGGCTCGTGCCGCGCACCGGCGGCCGCGCCCGCCGCCTCGCCCGCCTGTTCGCCAACCCCGAACTCCCCTCCCTCGACGACTACTACCAGCCCTGGACGTACGACTACGACAACCTCACCACCGCCCCCCTCGGCGAGGACCTGCCCACCGCCCCGCCCCGCTCCCTCATCGACGGCCGCCCCACCGCCGTCACCTGGGGCCCCAACTGGGACGACGACCTCGGCGGCGGCCCCGAACACCTCGCCGGCGACCCGGTCCTCGCCAAGATGACCGAGAAGGTGCGCCTGGAATACGAGCAGGCGTTCATGTTCTACCTGCCGCGCATCTGCGAACACTGCCTCAACCCCTCCTGTGTCGCCGTCTGCCCCTCCGGCGCGATGTACAAGCGGGTCGAGGACGGCATCGTCCTCGTCGACCAGGACCGCTGCCGCGGCTGGCGGATGTGCGTCAGCGGCTGCCCGTACAAGAAGGTCTACTTCAACCACCGCAGCGGCAAGGCCGAGAAGTGCACCTTCTGCTACCCGCGGATCGAGGCCGGCGAGCCCACCGTCTGCTCCGAGACCTGCGTGGGCCGGCTGCGCTACCTCGGCGTGCTGCTCTACGACCCGGACAAGGTCGGCGAGGCCGCCTCAGTCCTCGACGAGAAGGACCTGTACGAGGCCCAACTCGGCTGCTTCCTCGACCCCGACGACCCGGAAGTGGTCCGCGCCGCGGAGGAGTCCGGCATCCCGCACGACTGGATCGAGGCCGCCCGCCGCTCCCCGGTCCACGCGCTGATCACCCGGTACAAGGTGGCGCTGCCGCTGCACCCCGAATACCGCACCATGCCCATGGTCTGGTACATCCCCCCGCTCTCCCCGGTGGTCGACGCGCTCACCGCCACCGGCCACGACGGCGAGGAGCCCGCCAACCTCTTCGGCGCCATCGACGCCCTGCGCATCCCCGTCTCGTACCTCGCCGAACTGTTCACCGCAGGCGACCCGGAACCGGTCGAGGCCGCCCTGTGCCGGCTCGCCGCCATGCGCAGCCATATGCGGCGGAACAACCTCGGCGAGGAACAGGACCCCGCGATCGCCCGCGCGGTCGGCATGGACCAGGAGACCATCGAGGCCATGTACCGGCTGCTCGCCCTGGCCAAGTACGACGAGCGGTACGTCATCCCCACCGGCTACGCCGCGGGCTCGGGCCACGACGGGCCCACTGACACCTGCAGCCTCGACGTGGACGGGCTGCCCGGGATGATGCCGGACGGCTTCCCCGGCGCCGACGACTTCCACGCCCCGCCGGTGCCCGCCCCTGCTGGTGCCGGTGCCGGGTCGGGGCTCGCCGGCCGGTTGAACCTGCTCAACTGGAACGGCCGCGGACGCCCCAGCGGACTGTTCCCGCGCCGCGCCGAGGAGCAGGGATGACGTCCATGAGTCCGATGAAGCCGCCGCGCCCGCTGAGCCCGGCGACCCCCGCCGTGCACCAGGCCGCCGCCCTCCTCCTCGGCTACCCCGACCGGCACTGGCCCGCCCGCCTGACCCTGGTACGCGACGCCCTCGGCGAGGTGACCGGCCCAGGCACCGCACCGCTGCTGCGGTTCTGCGCCGCCGTACAGGACATCCCCGTACTCGACCTGGCCGCCCGCTACGTCGTCACCTTCGACCGCAGCCGGCGGCGCACCCTGCACCTCACCTACTACACCGACGGCGACACCCGGCGCCGCGGCGGCTCGCTCGCCGCGTGGAAGGCCCGCTACCGCGCCCACGGCTGGGAGCCCCCCGAGGACGAACTGCCCGACTATCTGCCCCTGGCCCTGGAGTTCGCCGCCCGCTGCCCCGCCCCGGGGACGCGGCTGCTGCGCGAACACCGCCCCGCCATCGAGCTGCTGAGGATGGCCCTCGCCGACCACGACAGTCCGTACGCCGAGGTGCTGCGCGCCGTCTGCGACACCCTGCCCGGCGCCTCGCCCGCCGACCGCGCCACGGCCCTGGCGCTCGCCCGCGGCGGACCACCCGCCGAAGCGGTCGGCGTAAGTGGTCTGGGGTAGGGCCGGGCGGCGTCGCGTGCCGATGGGCGGCGCCTGGCCGCACCCCGCTCGTCGCACGCAGGGGGTGCCCCCAGCGGTAGCTGGGGGAGCCGCGGAGCTCTCCTCACGGGGCACGCCCATGCTTGCCCCTCGACCCTCCCCCTCGGCCCTGGCGGGCCTGGGGGGACCCCCTCCTTCTCCCACCCGGCCCCACCCCAGACCACTGACCCCCCTTCGCCGCCGCCCCCGAGCGCGCCGGCCACCTTCCGGGAGGAACCGGCCGATGAACCACCTCAACATCGCCCTGTGGGGCGTGCTGCCCTACCTCGTGCTCGTCCTCTTCGTCGCGGGCGTCGCCTGGCGCTACCACTACGACCGCTTCGGCTTCACCACCCGCTCCAGCCAGCTGCACGAACACCGTCTGCTGAGCATCGGCGGCCCGCTCTTCCACTTCGGGCTGCTGTTCGTCGCCGCGGGCCATGTCGTCGGCCTGATCATCCCCGAATCGCTGACCGAGCGGCTGCGCGTCAGCGAAGGGCTCTACCACGCCAACGCGCTGCTCGTCGGCGGCACCGCGGGCCTGGCCACCGTCGCCGGCCTGGGGCTGCTGCTCTACCGGCGGCTGCGGGTGCCCGCCGTACGGGCGGCGACCAGCCGAAGCGACCGGGCCGTCTACCCCGTGCTCGCCGCCGTCCTGCTGGCCGGGCTCACCGCGACCGCCACTGGCGTGGGCGACGACGCCTACGACTACCGGGAGGGCGTATCCGTCTGGTTCCGCAGCCTGTTCACCCTCGACCCCAATGTCCCGGCCATGACCCACGCGCCCCTCGTCTACCGGCTGCACGCGCTGCTGGGCCTGGCGCTGTTCGCGCTATGGCCCTTCAGCCAGCTCGTCCACGCCTTCGCCGCCCCCCTCGGCTACCTGGTCAGACCGTACGTGGTCTACCGCTCCCGCACCCCGGCCCGGCCGTACCGCCACCCGGCGCTCACCGGGCCGGACGGCGCGGACGCACCTCCCCGGAAGCGGCGGCGAGCACATCACTGACCCGGGCGGGCCCGGCCCCGGACGGCCCTGCCGCCCGGAGGTCGGGCTCGTCCGCGACCGCGTTCAGCGCCCGCAGACCATGCGCAAGACCGGCCCGCGCCTCGGCGGGCAGCCGCTCCACCAGGACGGAGATCTCGGCGCGCCGGTACTCCAACACCCGCGCCACCACCTCCGCGCCCCGGTCGGTCACCCGCAGCACCACCTCCCGGCGGCTGTCC
The DNA here is from genome assembly GCF_042734105.1 of Streptomyces sp. NPDC059679. NCBI lineage: Bacteria > Bacillati > Actinomycetota > Actinomycetes > Kitasatosporales > Streptomycetaceae > Streptomyces > Streptomyces sp. NPDC059679. The sequence continues at coordinate 8,862 of NZ_JBHWES010000119.1, forward strand.
GGATTGACCCGCCGGTCCACCAGGCCCAGCGACTGCAGCCGGTCCACCGTCCGCAGGGCGGTGGACGGGTTGACCCCGAGCCCGGATGCCAGCGCCGCCAGCTTCGCGGGGCCACAGCTGTCCAGCACCACCAGGGCGCGCAGCTGCGTCGCCGTCAGCGTCTCGTCGATCGAGGCGAGCGCCCGCGCGGAGATCGCCACCAGCAGCCGCGAGGCGGCCATCATCGAGGCGATGAGTTCTTCGGTCAGGCCACTGTCGTCCGGCTGCCGGTCCACGTCGCCCCCTCGCCCGCTCGACGTTTGTGCCCGGGCATCTTACGGAAGCCGGGCCCGCGCTTCATCACGCCACCTCGCCGTGTGTGCTTCATCAGCCAGGCCGCCGCGATCAATTCACGCACCGGCACTACCACGTACGAGTGGATCTGTCGCGACGACAGGCCGAACCGCTTGTGCGCAAAGTACTTTAGGCCCCGAGTCCAGATGTTTCGCCTGTCCCGCGCGCCCGGTCCGCCCACCGAGGCCGTGAGACCCGCCCCCGGGCGGCCCGGCGCCGCTTTTGAGACATCGCCAGGACCGTTCCCCTGCCCGACCTCGAGACGAGGGGCACACCCATGCCTGTGCCCGCTTCCGCGACCGCCCGCCTCCTGGCCGGTGGTACCGAAGGCCCGCGCGCGCTCCGCCCGATGCTCGACACCGTCCTCGACGCCCTCGCCACCGGCGCCGCCGACCGCGGCGGCCCGCTCCCGCCCGGCGGCCCGAGGGCCGTCGCCCGTCGCGTACGGGCCGCGGCCGAACCCGTGCTCCCCGCCGTCGGCACCGGCGCCCACCAGGCCCTGCACACCCTCGTCCGGGCCCTCGCCGCGGGCGCCGCCGACCCCGCCGAACCACACTGCACCGCCCATCTGCACTGCCCGCCCCTCGCCGTCGCGGCCGCCGCCGACCTCGCCGCCAGCGCCCTCAACCCGTCCCTCGACTCCTGGGACCAGGCCCCCGCCGCCGGCGAACTCGAAAAGCTCACCTGCCGCGCCCTCGCCCGGCTCGTCCACCCCCACCGCCCGAACCCCGACGCCCTCGCCACCACCGGCGGCACCGAGGCCAACCAACTCGCCCTGCTGCTCGCCCGCGAGGCCGCCCGCACCGCGGGCGCCACCGCCCCCCTGCGGATCGTCTGCGGAGCCAACGCCCACCACAGCGTCCACCGCGCCGCCTGGCTCCTGGGCCTCCCCGCGCCCCTCACCATCCCCACCCCCACCGGCGTCCTCGACCCGGCCCGCCTCCACGACACCCTCGCCGAACTGCCCGGCCCACCACACCCCGTACTCGTCGTCGCCACCGCGGGCACCACCGACACCGGCGCCATCGACCCCCTGCCGCCCATCGCCGACCTCTGCGACCGCCATGCGGCCACCCTCCACATCGACGCCGCCTACGGCGGGCCGCTCCTGTTCAGCGACACCCTCCGCACCCGGCTCCACGGCCTCGACCGGGCCCGCACCACCGCCCTCGACCTGCACAAACTCGGCTGGCAGCCCGCCGCGGCCGGCCTCCTCGCCGTCCCCGACAGCGCCGTCCTCGCCCCGCTCGCCCACCGCGCCGACTACCTCAACGCCCACGACGACACCGCCGCGGGCATCCCCGACCTCCTCGGCCGCTCCCTGCGCACCACCCGCCGCCCCGACATCCTCAAAATCGCCGTCACCCTGCGCGCCCTCGGCCGCCGCGGCCTCGGCGACCTGGTCGAACGAGCCTGCGCCGCCGCCCAGCACCTCGCCGACCTCATCGACGCCCGCCCCGGCCTCGACCTCTACGCCCGCCCCGCCATCAGCACCGTCCTCTTCCGGCCCGCCGGAGCCGACCCGGCCGCCGTCGCCGCCGTACGACGCCGCCTCCTGCGCGAGGGCCGGGCCGTCCTCGGCCGCGCCACCACCTACGAAGGGCTCTGGCTCAAGGCCACCGTCCTCAACCCGCACACCCAGCCCAGCGACCTGCGGGCGCTGGTCGCACTCGTGGAAGGCAGCACCCCATGAGCACCGCCCAACCCCCCACCCCCGCCGCCGGACCCGAACAGCCCCTGGACCTCGCCGGCATCGGCATCGGACCGTTCAACCTCTCCCTGGCCGCCCTCGCCCAGGGCATCCCCTGCCTGCGCACCGCCTTCTACGAACAGCGCCCCGCCTTCCACTGGCACCCCGGCCTGCTCATCGATGGCGCCAAGGTCCAGGTCCCCTTCCTCGCCGACCTCGTCACCCTCGCCAACCCCACCAGCCCCTGGACCTTCCTGAACTACCTCAAGGCCCACGAACGGCTCTTCCCCTTCTACAACGCCGAGCGCTTCCACATCGAACGCGCCGAATACGACGCCTACTGCCGCTGGGTCAGCCGCCATCTCCCCGGCCTCCACTTCGGCCACCAGATCGACGCCGTCCGCTGGAACCACGACCACCTCCTCTTCGAACTCGACTTCACCGAACTCGACGCCACCGGCGAGGCCCGCCACATGGGCCGCAGCTACGCCCGCGCCCTGGTCCTCGGCGTCGGCACCGAACCCCACGTCCCCGCGCCCCTGTGCCCCCTCGTCGACACCCCCGGCGTGCCCGTCATCCACTCCGCCGACTACCTCGAACACCGCGAAGCGCTGCTGGCCACCGGCCATGTCACCGTCGTCGGCTCAGGCCAGTCCGGCGCCGAGGTCTTCCTCGACCTGCTCCGCAACCGGCCCCCGGGCGCCGAAGGACTCCACTGGCTCACCCGTACCCCCGCCTTCGCCCCCATGGAATACAGCAAGCTCGGCCTCGAACACTTCACCCCCGACTACGCCCGCTACTTCCACGCCCTGCCCGAATGCGTACGCGACCAACTGGTGCCCCGCCAATGGCAGCTCTACAAGGGCATCGCCCACGACACCATGACGGACATCCACGACGAGCTCTACCGCCGCACCCGGCACGGCGGCTGGCCCGACACCGTCCTCACCCCCGGCGTCACCGTCCGCACCGCGGGCCGCACCGCCGCCGCCCGCCTCGAACTCCACCTCGAACACGCCCAACAGGGCGCCCGCAGCCGCCACATCACCGAAGCCGTCGTCCTCGCCACCGGCTACCGCGAACGGCGCATCGACACCATCATCGCCGCCCTCGACCCCTACATCCGCCGCGACTCCCGCGAACGCCCCCGCATCGACGAACACCACCGCATCGTCCTCGACCCCATCGTCAAGGGCCCCATCTACGTCCAGAACGCCCAGCGCCACGCCCACGGCGTCGGCGCCCCCGACCTCGGCCTCGCCGCCTGGCGCTCCGCCGTCATCCTCAACTCGCTGACCACCGAACCCGTCTACCCCCTCCCGCCCCGCACCGCCTTCACCACCTTCGGCCTCCAGCCCACCCACCCCGGCAGCGCCGCCGGACACCTCCCCGAACAGCGCGACAGCTTTCGATCATCCGACACCCGGGCCATCCTTGGGTGATGGCCAACAGACAACTCCGAGTCGCCGCCTACGCCGTCTGCATCCAGGACGGCAGAATCCTCCTCGCCCGATGGGTGGGCCCCGACAGCAAACAGTGGACGATGCCCGGCGGCGGCATCCGGCACGGCGAAGACCCGTACGACGCCGCCATCCGCGAGGTCGAGGAGGAGACCGGCTACACCGTCGAGATAGACGACCTCCTCGGCATCGACTCCGTCCACCACCGCTACGCCCGCCGCCGCGGACGCGACGCCGACTTCCACGGCCTGCGCGTCGTCTACACCGCGCATATCGTCGGCGGGCAGCTGCGCAACGAGATCAATGGCTCCACCGACCAGGCCGCCTGGATCGAACTCGACCGCGTCGCCGAACTGCCCCGGGTCCCGCTCGTGGACATCGCCCTGTCGCTGCACCGGACACGGCCCGCCCAGGGCAGGGTCCAGACGCCGGCCTGACGAGGCGGCTGCGACCGGCTCACTGACACCGGCCTGAACAACAGGCCCACGGCGCCAACCACCCCAAGAACCGAACCATCCTGAGAACCGGCCTTCTCACCCGCCCGCAAACCGCCCGCAAGGAGCAGCCACCCCATGGACCACGCCTCTCCGCAGCCCACGACCGCCCTGCCCTACGGCACCCCCGAAAGCCCGCGCGTCGCGGTCCGCGGCGAGGCCCGCCTCGAAGTCGACCCCGAGATCGCCCGCCTCGGCATCACCGTCAGCGCACGCGGCAGCGACCGCCGCACCGCCCTCGAAGACCTGACCCGTCGTAACGCCCAGGTCCTCGACCTCGTGAAGTCCTACGGCCAGGCGGTCGAGAAGCTGGAGACCGGCGCCTTCGCCATCACCCCGCAGCTCACCGCCAAGGGCCGTCACGAGCGCATACACGCCTACCATGGCCGCGTCCACCTCTCCGTCACCATCGCCGACTTCACCGCGCTCGGCGAGCTCAGCACCCGCCTCGCCGACCTGGAACTCACCCAGGTCATCGGCCCCTCCTGGGCCCTGCGCCCCGACTCGCCCGCCCACGCCGAGGCGCGCCGCCAGGCCGTACGGGAGGCGGTCCAGCGCCCCCCCGAATACGCGGGCGCGCAGGACGCCCCGCGCACCGCCCGCCGAGGGGGC
>NZ_JBHWES010000119.1:13460-22252 GCF_042734105.1 Streptomyces sp. NPDC059679
GTGGCCCTCGCCCCCCCCCACCCCCGCCCAGGCGGCGCGCCCCCCCAGTTCGGCCGGGTCGGGGACCCCCCCCCCCCTCTCTTCGGCGGGGGGGCGGCACGCCCGGCTCACCGCCCTCGTCGAGCTCGCCGACCTCGACTCGGAGAACGCCGGCCAGCCCTACCCCGTCGCCTACGCGGCCGCGCGCAGCGCGGGCTACGGCGGCGCGCCCCAGGAGGCAGCCCCCGCCCTGGACCTCGAACCGCAGCGCCAGACCGTATACGCGCAGGTCAACGCCCGCTTTACGATGTCGCCCCCGCAACTTTGAGCGACCCGCGCACGGACGTGCGCGGGTCATATAAACCGCTCATCGGAGCACGCCCGCGCACGTTTCATTAGTTGTCGACGACCGGCCACCTAAAGGCCATGGGGGAGTGGCTGGTTCCCGGTTCTTTACCCGCCGGTAAGTCATAGGCTCGCCGCATGCGCCGAGCAAAAATCGTCTGTACTTTGGGGCCAGCAACCGACTCGTACGAGCAGATCAAGGCACTCGTCGAAGCCGGAATGGACGTGGCCCGCTTCAACCTCAGCCACGGCACGTACGCCGAGCACGAGGAGCGTTACCGACGAGTCCGGAAGGCCTCGCTGGAAACCGGTCGCAGCGTCGGCATCCTCGCCGACCTTCAAGGTCCGAAGATCCGTCTCGGTCGCTTCCACGAAGGCCCCGTACTCCTTGAACGCGGCGACGAGTTCACCATCACCGTCGAACCCATCGAAGGCGACCGCCTGCGCTGCGGCACCACCTACAAGGGCCTGGCCACCGACGTCAGCCGGGGTGAGCGCATCCTCGTCGACGACGGCCGGGTCACCCTTGAAGTTGTGGACGTCGAGGGCCCCCGGGTGCACACCATGGTCATCGAAGGCGGCATGGTCTCCGACCACAAGGGCCTCAACCTCCCCGGAGTCGCCGTCTCCGTCCCGGCGCTCTCCGACAAGGACATCGAAGACCTCCGCTGGGCGCTGCGCACCGGCGCCGACATCATCGCCCTGTCCTTCGTCCGCAACGGCAACGACGTCGTGGACGTGCACCGCGTCATGAAGGAAGAGGGCATCCGGCTCCCGGTCATCGCCAAGGTCGAGAAGCCGCAGGCGGTCGAGAACCTGGAAGGGATCGTCGACGCCTTCGACGGCATCATGGTCGCCCGCGGCGACCTGGGCGTGGAGATGCCGCTTGAGCAGGTGCCGATCGTCCAGAAGCGCGCGATCAAGCTCGCCAAGCGGAACGCGAAGCCCGTCATCGTCGCGACCCAGATGCTCGACTCCATGATCGAGAACTCCCGCCCGACCCGAGCCGAGGCCTCGGACGTCGCCAACGCGGTCATCGACGGCACGGACGCGGTGATGCTCTCCGGCGAGACCAGCGTCGGCAAGTACCCCATCGAGACGGTCAAGACCATGGGCCGCATCGTCGCGGCGGCCGAAGAGGACATCCTCGCCAAGGGTCTTCCCCCGCTCACCGAGCGCAACAAGCCCCGCACCCAGGGCGGCGCGGTCGCCCGCGCGGCCGCCGAGATGGGCGACTTCCTCGGCGCGAAGTTCCTGGTCGCCTTCACGCAGAGCGGTGACACCGTCCGCCGCCTCTCCCGCTACCGCTCACCCATCCCCCTCCTCGCCTTCACCCCCGAGCCGGCGACCCGCTCCCAGCTGAACCTCACCTGGGGCGTGGAGACCTTCCTCGGTCCGATGGTCGACTCCACGGACGAGATGGTCGCCCAGGTCGACGAGGAGCTTCTGCGGATCGGCCGCTGCCAGAAGGGCGACCTCGTCATCATCACCGCCGGCTCCCCGCCCGGCGTCTCCGGCTCGACCAACCTGGTGCGGGTGCACCACATCGGCGAGGCGGACTTGAGGTAGGGGGCTGATGCGGGCCGGAGTGCGGGGCGCGCTGCGCGCGCCTTAGTACTTCGGCCCGATGTGGGTGTCCATGAGGGTGACGGAGGCGCGCTTGGCGATGGAGATGTTCCAGGCGTTCGGCTGTTTCCACTCGACGCCTAACTGGTCGAGTGTGTCGGTGTAAAGCCCTCGGATGTCGGCGGACTTGTTGGTGAAGAAGTACCTCGGATACTCGTACCGCTTCCGCACCCCGCCAACGTCCTTCACGGTCCAGTTGGTGATCCGGCAGCCGTCGGAGTGCACGAGCCCTCGGACGAACTCCCACGGATTCGCCTCGACGATCTCGAGTTGCCAGGGTTCGAGGGCGATCGGCCGCTCGTGCTTCTTCCCCGGCCCGTGCTGAGGGAACAGACACGGCCAGTGCTTGCTGTAACCGGTCACCATGACGCATCCCTGCCGCTGAACGCGGCACACACTGTTATCGGGCCGCACGGCCCGCACCGCCGCCGCACAGGCGTCAATGAGGCCCGGCCAGGCATCCGCGCATGCGATGCGAAGAAGGTACACGCCCTTCTTGAGGCGACTCACGCAGCCGTCGCCGAGGTACAGGCCGAGTAGGTAGGCGTAGGCGGCGGGCTCCTCCGGCAGCTGCGGCTCGGGTGCGCATCTGGGACATGCGTCGCCCCGAGAGGCCGGCGAGAGAGGTTCGATCCGGATCTGCCACGCACGGATCGCGGCACGGGATATCCCGGTCTGCTTGCTTACGGAATTGAGGCTCCGGCCCTGGCCGACGAGAGCGAGGGCTCGCTTGCGCGTTTCGAGGTCGTACACACCATCGAGCGTGGCTGGTGGTGGGGTGCGTATTACTCGTTCGAAGGGGTGTTCACTTCATCGAGTGAAGGGCAGCGATTCTGCTGTGACCTTGGAATCGAAGGAAAAGTGCCCCGGGTCGGACTCGAACCGACACTGTATGGGTTTTGAATCCATTGCCTGCTGCCAATTGGGCTACCGGGGCCTGCAGTTTCGAAGGTCACCAACGACCCGCTGCGCGTCCACCTTACCGCAGCTAGGTAGGCTCATGTTGCCCGACCTGTTAAGGAGCGAGGAGCACATTGAGCACCACTGACGCCCCCGACGCGCAGTCGCACGTCCCCCCGCACACCACCCGCGTGGTCATCGCCGAGGACGAGGCCCTGATCCGCCTCGACCTCAAGGAGATGCTCGAGGAGGAGGGGTACTCCGTCGTCGGCGAGGCGGGCGACGGCGAGACGGCCGTCGCGCTCGCTCAGGAGCACCGTCCCGACCTGGTGATTCTCGATGTGAAGATGCCGGTCCTCGACGGGATCTCCGCCGCCGAGCGGATCGCCGCCGACCGTATCGCCCCGGTCCTCATGCTCACCGCGTTCTCGCAGCGCGAACTCGTCGAGCGGGCCCGGGACGCGGGTGCGATGGCGTACCTCGTGAAGCCGTTCAGCAAGAGCGATGTGGTCCCGGCGATCGAGATGGCCGTCTCCCGCTTCACGGAGCTGAAGACGCTGGAGAAGGAGGTCGCCGACCTCGCCCAGCGCCTGGAGACCCGCAAGCTGGTGGACCGCGCCAAGAGCATTCTGCAGACGCAGTACGGGCTGACCGAGCCCGCCGCGTTCCGCTGGATTCAGAAGACGTCGATGGACCGCCGGCTGTCCATGCAGCAGGTGGCCGAGGCGGTCATCGAGGACGCGGCGGAGAAGAAGCAGCAGTAGTCGCAGGGGTAGAAGCAGTGGCGGGCTCGCCGAGGAGGGCCCGTACGTCCTCGGCCTCCGCCGTTTCCAACTGCTCGTGGATGGCAAGCGCCTCGCGCCAGGAGGCCTGAGCTCGATCCGCGTGGCCGAGTTGTATCAGCGCTTTGCCGAGGACGGTCAGGATCATGGCGCGCCGCCATTCGCCGCCGATGATGCCTGTCGCCATGGCCTGCTCGGCATGCGCGGCGGCCTGCGCTGGGCGGTGCATGACCAGATGAGCTTCCGCCAGCCGGTAGTGGGTCATTCCCTCCCACAGGCGCTGGCGGTGCTCGCGGAAGAGGTTGGCCGCAGTCGTGAGCTGCTCGACCGCTTCGAGGGTCTGTCCGGCCTGGGCCAGCGCGATCCCGAGAGCGTACTGTCCGTTGGCGAGGCGCAGCGTGCGGCCCAAGCCCTCGTATGTTGCGACCCCGCGCCGGGCCAGCTCGATCGCTTCGGCCGTGCGGTGCAGTGCGAGGTGGACCCGGGACAGGTTGCACAGCGCGGCGGCTTCGCCGGACCGGTCGTCGGTGGCGTGGAACGCGTCGATCGCACGGCGCAGACGGTCTTCCGCTTCCCCATGCTGCCCCAGGAAGTGGGCGGTGATGGCGCTGTGATTCAGGATGCGGCCGGCGATGCCCGTGTCCTCCGTCGCCGCACCGATGTCCATGGCGCGCCGCGCCTGCTCGTCCGCCCGTGTGAGTTCGCCGCGCAGATGGAGCACTTGAGCCAGCGCGGTGCGGGCGCGGCCTTCGGCCCGATGATCCCCGGCGGCCTTGGCGGCCGTGCTGAGGCGTTCGGCCACGGCTTCGTACTGGCGGATGTGGGCCCCGGACTCGGCGAGGTCGGAGGCCGTCAGCAGGAGGTCGGCCGCGCGGCGCAGTGCCGTGCCGGAGTCGGGCTCGGTCGCGGTCTGGGCGACGCAGGCGAGCAGGCAGTCGGCTTCGACGTAGAGCCAGTCGAGTGCGGCGGTCCGGTCCGGGAAGTCGAGGCCGGGGTGGGTGGTGGGCGTCAGGTGGTCGACGAGGCGGTCGCCGGGCCGTTCTTGGGCGTAGGCCCGGGCGGCGGTCGCGAGGTAGAAGTCGAGGAGCCGGGAGAGGGCCGCGTCCCGGTCCTCCGGCGGCTGTTCGTCGCGTTCGGCGGAGGCTCGTGCGAAGAGGCGTACGAGGTGGTGGAAGCGGTAGCGGCCGGGGGCGGCGGAGTCCAGCAGCGAGGTGTCGACAAGGGACTCCAGTGCGTCCTCGGTGTTGTGCACGTCCATGTCGAGCAGGGCTGCCGCTGCTGGGAGGGAGATGTCCGAGCCGTCCGCGAGCCCGAGCAGCCGGAACGCGCGGGCCTGGTACGGCTGTAGCTGTCCGTAGCCCAGCTCGAAGGTGGCCTTGACCGCCAGGTCGCCCGCCCGCAGTTCGTCGAGCCGGCGCCGTTCGTCGGCGAGCTTGGCCGCCAGGACGGATACGGTCCAGGTGCGGCGCGCGGCGAGCCGGGAGGCGGCGATGCGGATGGCCAGGGGTAGGAAGCCGCAGGCGGCCACCACGTCCAGGGCGGCCTCGCGCTCTGCGTGCACCCGGTCCTGGCCGACGATGCGGGTGAAGAGGGCGAGTGCTTCCTCGGGGCTCATGACGTCCAGGTCGACCAGGTGGGCGGTCGCCAGGTCGACCATGCGGACGCGGCTGGTGATGATGGCGGCGCAGCCCTCCGTACCGGGCAGCAGCGGTCGTACCTGGGCAGCGTCGCGGGCGTTGTCGAGGAGGACCAGGACGCGGCGGCCGTCGAGGACGGAGCGGTAGAGGGCGGCGCGATCTTCGACGCCGTCGGGGACGGCGGAGTCGGGGGTGCCCAGGGCGCGCAGGAAGGAGCCCAGGACGGCTTCGGGGGCCGCGGGGGTGGGGCTGCCGCCCTGGAGGTCGACGTAGAGCTGTCCGTCGGGGAAGTGGGGGCGCGCGGTGTGCGCCAGGTGGACGGCGAGTGTGGTCTTGCCGATGCCGCCGATCCCGGCGAGGGCTGAGATGGCCATGACTCTGCCATCCGCCGTGGCGAGCTGTTCGCTGAGCTCGCGGACGAAGGCGGTGCGTCCGGTGAAGTCCGGGACGGTGGCGGGGAGTTGTGCGGGCACGAGCGGCTGGGGAGCCGGGATGTGTTCCCCGGGGGCCGCGAGGGCCGAATCGGCCTGGAGGATGCGCTGTTGCAGATCGCTGAGGTCCGCTGACGGGTCCACACCCAGTTCTTCGGCCAACAGCCGCCGGGTGTCCGCGTAGACGGCCAGCGCCTCGGCCTGCCGTCCGCTGCGGTAGAGCGCCAGCATCAGCAGCTCGCGCAGCCGCTCGCGAAGCGGGTGTGCGGCGGTCAGCGCGGTCAGTTCGGAGACCGCCTCTGCGTGGAGGCCCAGCTCCAGGTCGAGGTCGAGCCGCGTTTCGAGGAGCGAGAGGCGCCATTCCTCGAGGCGGAAGCGCTGGTTGTCCGCGTACGGACCCGGCAACCCGGCCAGCGGTTCGCCGTCCCACAGGGCCAGTGCCTCGTTGAGCAGGTCGCGGGCGCGGGTGGTGTCCCCGCTGTGCCGGGCCCGATCCGCCTCGGTGGCCAGTTCGGTGGCCACGTCGACGTCCAGCGCCCCGGCCTCGACGCGGATGGCATATCCGCCCGATGTGCTGACCACGACGTCCGGCCCCAAAGCCTTCCGCAGCCGTGAGGCGTAGGTCCGCAGCGCGGCGACGGCCGCGTGGGGCGGTTCCTCGCCCCAGAGGGCGTCGATCAACTCGGGCGCGGTCGCCGTCCGGCCGCCGCGCAGCAGCAGGGCGGCGAGCAGTGCCCGCTGCTGCGGTGAGCCGGTGCCGATCTGCTCTCTGTCCCGCCAGACCCGGACCGGGCCGAGCACGGAGAAGCGCAGCTGTTCGGAGGGGCCCGGTCCGCGTAGCACGATGGCGGGTGGCCGTGGGGCGGGCGGAAGTGGGCGCGGGGGAGGCTCGGGCGGGGTCTCGGGCGCGGGTGTGGGCTGACTCTTCGCGGCGGGGGCCAGCGCGCGCAGGACGTCCAGCGCCTCCGTCGTACGGCTCGCTTCGTGGAGGGCGTGGGCCAGTTGGGTGCGGAACGGTTCGTGGTGGGGGTGTTCGTCGGCGAGTGCGCGCAGTTCGGGGATGACCCGGCCGGGTCGGCCGAGCCGTAGGTCGGCCTCGATGCGCAGGGACAGCGCCTCCAGGCGCTCGGCTTCCAGCCGCCGTGCGGGTGCGGCGAGGCGGGGGCCCGCGGTGACGCCGGCAAGGGCAGGGCCGCGCCACAACTTCACGGCGGTGGTCAGCAGGTCGTGGGCGCGTTCGTAACGGGCCTCGGTCAGCTGGGTTCTGGCGTCGTCGAGCAGCGCGGTGAACCGGAACAGGTCCACGTGCTGGGGGTCGATCAGGAGGGTGTAGCCGATGGGGTGGGTGGCCAGCAGGCCCTGTCCGGTCTCGCCCGCTCGGGCGAAGTCCCGGCGCAGCCGGCTGGCGTAGGTGTGCACTTGGGCTCGGGCGGTGGCCGGCGGGGAGTCGCCCCACAGCTCTTCGGTGAGCGTTTCCACGGGGACGGGCTGTCCGCTGCGGAGCAGCAGGGAGGTGAGGAAGGTGCGGGCGCGTATCGAGGTGGGGGTGACGTCAGTGTCGTTCACGAGGAGTTCGACGGGGCCGAGGAGCCGCGCTTCGGTTCTCATGGGGCGGCTCCGGCGCTGTCGACGCCGTGGACGAGGCTGTCGCGCTGTTCGAGGAGCGCGGGGGCTCGCAGGCCGTATTCGCGCTCCCAGCGCTCCAGTTCATCGGTCACCAGCCGCAGGGCGCGGGTGTGGGCTCCGGTGGCGTGCAGGGCGCGGGCGAGCAGGACGACGATGCTCTCGTCGCCGGGGTGGTGGGTGTGGAGGTCCTGCAGTTCGGCCGTGGCGCGGGCGGCGGCGCCGAGGGCGAGCAGCGCGGCGGCGCGGCGCTTGCCGAGGTCGAGGCGGATTTCGGCGAGGCTGAGGCGGACGCTGCGGACGTAGGCGGAGGGCTGGAGGTCGGAGACGGGCTCGCCGCGCCACAGGCTCAGCGCGGTGTCGTAGCAGTCGAGGGCGATCTCGTTGTCGCCGTCGCCCTGGGCGGCCTCGCCGTCCTCCAGGAGGCGGCGGAAGACGGGCACATCGACGGTCGCCGGGGCGGTGTGCAGGACGTAGCTCACCTGGTCGGGGGCGTGTCCGGGGTGGGTGACCAGGCGGGGACCGTCGGCCGTCCCATCAGCGAACTGCCGCAGCAGCTGGCGCAGATGGTGGATGTGGACGTGGATCGCCTGGGTGGCCGAGGCGGGAGGCGGACCTGCCCAGATGCGCTCACGCAGCGTGGCGATGGTGACGGCCTGTCCCGGCGAGAGCAGCAGGATGGCGAGCACCGCCCGCCGCTGTGGGGGGCCGAGGGTGATGTCCGTACCGTCGTGGGCGGCCTGTACGGGCCCGAGAAGCCCGAATCGGAGGGATATCGTCCTCACCCCTCCCGTGATTGGCGATCGATGAAAGCCAGCCTAGCAGTACGCTTAGTGGGCGTTAAGTGGATAGAGAGCAGGCGCAGAGCGGAAAATGGTGGCGTACGGGGGAACTGCCAAGGAAGCTGCCTCATCGGGACGTTCATCAATCGATTATTGGCGGCGGGCACTCTGATTGAGCAGTGCACTTGCGACATGCCTAGTCCAGCGTGCGCTCAGGCAGGGCCTCCGGGGGTGGTAGCCCGGGGTGCCCTGCCTTGTCGTGCTTCCAGGTAACTCTGGCCTAACGGGGGTTACTTCGGCTACCGTCGTGTCCAACTCGCCGCGTGTCGTGCGTGATTCCGGGCTCTCCTACCAAGGGCCTGCGTGGAGTCCTTCGCGTCCGTGTGCCGAGAGCTGGACTAGGCAGAGTCGAAGGAGCGTGTGCTGCGGTGTATCCGGATTCCCTTGTGTGGTTGCTGGCCGGGGTCGTGGTGATCCTGGCCTTCTTCGTACTGGTCGGCTACGTGGCCAGGGTGCTGCGGACGGCGCAGCGGCTGCCCGGGGTGATCAGCGCGCTCGGGGTGTTCGTCGGGGTGCTGCCGACGATCCTCTACGCGCTGTATCGGGTGGTCGGTGTGGCCTGAGCCCAGGGCTGTTGGCTCTTCAGGACGCGACGAGGGCCTGTCCGTACCGTCACGGTACGGACAG
>NZ_JBHWES010000120.1:0-22045 GCF_042734105.1 Streptomyces sp. NPDC059679
CTGACGAATCACCCGCTGCTGCGACGGACCATTCGGCGCCGTCAAACCATTCGACGCACCATCCTGATTCACCGCCGAACCACGCACCACCGCCAATACCTCATGCCCAAGGCGACGGGCATCCGACAACCGCTCCAACACCAGCATGCCGACGCCCTCCGACCAGCCGGTGCCGTCGGCGGCGTCGGAGAAGGACTTGCAGCGGCCGTCGGAGGCCAGGCCGCCCTGGCGGTCGAAGTCGACGAAGGTCTCCGGGGTCGCCATGACGGTGACGCCGCCCGCGAGCGCCAGCGAACACTCCCCCGACCGCAGGGCCTGCGCGGCCATGTGCACGGCGACCAGCGAGGACGAGCATGCGGTGTCTATGGTGACGGCCGGGCCCTCGAGGCCGAGGGTGTAGGCCACCCGGCCCGAGGCCACGCTGCCGGACGTACCGTTGACCACGAAGCCGCGCAGGGCCTCGGGCAGGCCGTCGCCGGCCACCGGGTAGTCGTGGTACATCACACCGGCGAACACACCGGTGGCGCTCCCCTTGAGCGTCAGCGGGTCCATCCCTGCCCGCTCCAGGGCCTCCCACGACGTCTCCAACAGGAGCCGTTGCTGCGGGTCGATGGCGAGCGCTTCGCGCGGGGAGATGCCGAAGAAGCCCGCGTCGAAGTCGCCCGCGTCGTACAGGAACCCGCCCACACGGGCGAAGGACACCTCGGGCAGGGACCAGCCCCGGTCGTCGGGGAAGTCGGAGATGCCGTCGCGGCCGTGGGCCGTCAGCTCCCACAGCTCCTCGGGGGAGCTCACCCCGCCCGGATAGCGGCAGGCCATCCCCACGATGACGATCGGGTCCCCGGTCACGGCGGGGGCTGCGGCCACCTGCCGGGTGACGGTGGTGCCCTGGCTGCGCGCGCACAGGAAGTCCGCGACGGCCGCGGGGGTGGGGTAGTCGAAGATGAGGGTGGTGGGCAGCCGTACGCCCGTGGTCTCGGTGAGCTGGTTGCGCAATTCCACCGAGGTCAGCGAGTCCAGTCCGAGGTCCTGGAAGGTCAGCGACGGATCCACGGCCTCGGCGGAGGGATGCCCGAGCACCGCGGCGACCGCGGCCCGTACCAGCCGGGACACCGCATCGGCGAGGTCGGCCCCCGTCAGCCCGGCCGGCTCGGCCAACGGGTCGGGCCCCGCGCCCGGCGTGCCGGCCGCCACCGCCCGCCGTACCGGGGCGGGCACCAGTGCGCGGAAAGCGGCGGGCACGGTGCCCCGGGCGCGCAGCGCCGCGCGGTCCACCTGGGCCGCGACGACCGCCGGTTCACCCGCGGTCGGCGCGGCGTCGAACCAGGCCAGCCCCTGGTCGACGGTGAGCGGCGGCAGGCCGGCCCGCGCCATGCGGCGCATCTCGGCGTCCGTGAGGGTGCTCGTCATACCGCTGCCCTGCGGCCACGGCCCCCAGGCGATGGCCAGGCCCGGCAGCCCCTGGGCGGCCCGCCGCCGTACGAGGGCGTCAAGGAACGCGTTCGCCGCGGTGTAGCTGCCCTGCCCGGCGTTTCCCAGGACGCCGAACACCGAAGAGAACACGACGAACGCGGTGAGGTCATGGCTCCGGGTGAGCTCGTGCAAATGCCACGCACCGGCCGCCTTCGGCCGGAACACCGTGTCCAGTCGCTCCTCGGTCAGCGCCTCGACCAGCCCGTCGTCGAGCACACCGGCGGCGTGCACCACACCGGTCAGCGGATGTGTCGCCGGGATGTCGCCGATCAGCCGGGCGACGGCGGCGCGGTCCGAGACATCGCAGGCGACGACGGAGACCTCGGCGCCCAGCCGGGTCAGGTCCGCCACCAGGTCGTCGGCGCCTTCGGTGGCGCGGCCACGGCGTCCGGCCAGGACGAGATGGCGTACGCCGTGCGCATCGGCCAGGTGTCGGGCCACCTGGGCGCCCAGCCCGCTCAGTCCGCCCGTGACCAGTACGGTGCCGTCGGTGTCCCAGACGGCCTCCCGGCGGGACTCGGCGGCAGGCTCCGAGGGGCGCACGGGGGTCAGCCGGGGCGTCAGCAGGCGGCCTACGCGTACGGCGAGCTGCGGTTCGTCCAGCTCCAGTGCCGCGCGCAGCGGCCCGGCCGTGGGCGGGGTGTCCGTTCCGTCCAGGTCCAGCAGGACGAAACGGGCGGGGCTCTCCTGCTGCGCGGAGCGGACCAGCCCCCACACCGCCGCGCCCGCCAGATCGGGCGAGGTGTCGATATCCGTCGCGACCGCGCCCCGCGTCACAAACACCACCGCGGGCGTGTTCTCGGGCCCGTCCGCGTCTCGCAGATCCCGCTGCAACCGGTCGAGCACCGCCGACGTGGCGGCGCGGACCGCGTCGAGCGCGTCGTCCTCGGCCGCGGCCCCAGCCGGTACGGCGACCGGGACCAGGACCACATCCGCCGGTGCCGTCGCCTCGTCGACCACGGTCTCGCCCGCCGAGCGCAGCGCGTCGGCCAGCCCCCAGCTGTCCGGGCCGGCCACCGCCCACCGACGGGCCCGACCGTCCTCCGCCGACGGCACCGCGTCCACAGGCGCCCAAACCAGGCGCAGGAGCGGTTGCCCGGCCCGGCCGCCACCGTCGGGCGTGTACGGGAGGAGGGCCAGCGAGCGTACGGAGGCCACCACTCGGCCCTCCGTGTCGGCGACGGTCAACATGACCGCGTCGTCGCCCTCCCGGCTCATCCGGACCCGCAGCACAGAGGCGCCCGAGGCGTGCAGCGACACCTCCGTCCAAGCGAACGGCAGCCGTCCGCCTTCGGAGTCGTCGAGCCCGGTGTACGACACGATGTGCAGCGCGGCGTCGAGCAGGGCCGGGTGCAGCCCGAACGCGGCGGCGTCGCCCGCGATGTGCTCGGGCAGCGCTACCTCGGCCAGTACGGCGTCCTCGGTCCGCCAGAGCGCGCGCATGCCTCGGAACGCCGGGCCGTAGTCGAATCCGGCCGCGCTCCGCCGCTCGTAGAAGCCGTCGAGGTCGAGCGGCACGGCGTCGGCCGGTGGCCAAGTCCGACCGTACGCCCACTGATCGGCCGCGCCGGGCTCCTCGGCCGGGACCGGCTCGCCCGGCCGCGCAGGCGCGCCGGGCGCGAGCACGCCGGTGGCATGCTGGACCCACGGCGCGTCGGGTGCGTCGTCGGGGCGGGAGTAGATCCCCAGGGTCCGGCAGCCGGTGTCGTCGGGCGGGCCGAGAGCCACCTGGACGGGGATGCCGCGGTGTTCGGGCAGCGCCAGCGGCGCGGTCAGGGTGAGTTCACGCACCAGGCCGCAGTCGGCCTCGTCACCCGCCCGGACCGCCAGCTCCACGAAGCCGGTGCCGGGGAAGAGCACCTGTCCGGCCACCACATGGTCGGCCAGCCAGGGTTGGGCGGTCGTCGACAGGACGCCCGTGCACAGCAGCCCTCCAGTGTCCGGGAGTCGCACGACCGCGCCCAGCAGCGGGTGTTCCGGCCGGTCGAGGCCCGCCGACGCGACATCGGCCGCTCCTGCCGTCCGCCCGGCCCAGTAGCGCTCGCGCTGGAACGCGTACGTCGGCAGCTCCACCCGCCGCGCTCCGGTCCCGGCGAACAGGGCGGGCCACCGTACGGGGACACCGTGCGCGTGCAGACGGGCCGCGGCGGTCACGACGGCGGTGTCGTCGTCCTCGCCGCGGTCCGTACGGAGCATCGGCACCGCGGTGACGCCCGGCAGCTCGGCGAGCTTGTCCCCGGTGAGGGCTGTCAGTGTCGCGTCGGGGCCCAGTTCCAGGAACACCCGGGACCCGGCGGAGGCGGCTGCGGCGATCGCCGCGGCGAACCGCACCGGGCGTACGACATGGTCCACCCAGTAGTCCGGTGTGCTGATCCACGCCGCGTCGACCATCTCGCCGGTGACCGTCGAGACGATGGGGACGCGCGGCTCCTGGAAGGCCAGCCGCTCGACGGCCGTCCGGAAGTCCGCCAGCATCGGGGCCATCAGCGGGGAGTGGAACGCGTGGCTGACCCGCAGCCGCGTGGCCTTCCGGCCCCGCGCCTCGAAGCGGGCCGCGATGTCCGTCACGGTCTCCTCGTCGCCGGAGAGGACCACCGAGGACGGGCCGTTGACCGCGGCGAGTTGCGCGCGGTCGGCGTGGTCCGCGAGCAGCGGCTCCACCTCGTCCTCGGCCGCCCGCAGCGCCACCATGGCCCCGCCCTCGGGCAGCGCCTGCATCAGTCGGCCACGCGCGGCCACCAGGGCACATGCGTCGCCGAGGGAGAGCACACCGGCGATATGCGCGGCGGCGATCTCTCCGATCGAGTGACCGACCAGGAGGTCGGGGACGATCCCCCAGGACTCGACCAGCCGGAACAGCGCCACTTCGAGCGCGAACAGCGCGGGCTGCGCGTACTCCGTACGGTCGAGCGCATCGGTGTCCGCGCCGAACATCACCTCGCGCAGCGGCCGGCCCAGCTCGCCGTCCAGCAGCGTGCACACCTCGTCGAGTGCGCGGGCGAACACGGGGAAGCGGTGGGCGAGCTCGCGGCCCATGCCGATGCGCTGCGCGCCCTGACCGGCGAACAGCAGTGTCAGGGGCCCCGCGCTCGCGGCGACGCCCCGCGCCGCCTCCACCACGCCGTCCGGCGTGGACAGCAGCACCGCGCGGTGCTCCAGCTGAGCGCGGGTCGTGGCGAGGGAGTAGCCGATGTCGGGCGCCGGGGCGCGGGTGTCGGCGAGGAAGGAGTGCAGCCGGTCGAGCTGGGCCCGCAGCGCGGCGTCGGTCCGTCCCGACACCGGCCAGGGCACTACGCGGGGGGCGGCTTCGGGTGTTGTGTCCGGGGGCGCGAGCTCCGCGGCGGTGGCCGGTGGCGGCTCGTACGGTGCCTGCTCGACGATGACATGGGCGTTGGTGCCGCTGATGCCGAACGAGGACACGCCCGCGCGGAGCGGCCGTTCCGCCTCCGGCCACGACGTCGGCTCGGTCAGCAGCTCCACCGTGCCCGCCGTCCAGTCCACATGCGAGGACGGCGCGTCCACGTGCAGTGTTCTGGGCAGCGTGCCATGGCGCATGGCCATGACCATCTTGATGACGCCCGCGACACCCGCCGCGGCCTGGGTGTGTCCGATGTTGGACTTGATCGACCCCAGCAGCAGCGGACGTGTCGCGTCCCGGCCCTGGCCGTAGGTGGCGAGGATCGCCTGCGCCTCGATGGGGTCACCCAGCCTGGTGCCGGTGCCATGTGCCTCGACGGCGTCCACGTCCGCGGGGACGAGTCCCGCTCCGGCCAGCGCCTGGCCGATGACCTGCTGCTGGGACACGCCGCTCGGCGCGGTCAGTCCGTTCGACGCGCCGTCGGAGTTGACCGCCGAGCCGCGCAGCACCGCCAGGATCCGGTGGCCGTTGCGGCGGGCGTCCGACAGCCGCTCCAGCACCAGCATGCCCACGCCCTCGGACCAGCCGGTGCCGTCGGCGGCCTCCGCGAACGCCTTGCACCGGCCGTCCTCGGACAGCCCGCCCTGTTTGGCGAACTCCACGAAGATGCCGGGCTCGGACATCACGGTGACGCCACCGGCCAGGGCCAGCGAGCACTCGCCGCCGCGCAGCGACTGGGCCGCGAGGTGGAGGGCCACCAGAGACGAGGAGCAGGCGGTGTCGACCGTGAGCGCCGGTCCGCGCAGCCCGAGCGTATAGGCGACCCGGCCGGACAGGACGCTGGGAGAGGTGCCGGTCAGCACATAGCCCTCGGCGTCGCCGGTCGCCTCGTGCAGCCGCGGGCCGTAGTCCTGGGCCATCGCGCCGACGAACACACCGGTCCGGCTGCCGTGCAGTGACGAGGGCGCGATCCCCGCCCGCTCGACCGCCTCCCAGGTCACTTCGAGCGCCAGCCGCTGCTGGGGATCCATGGCGAGGGCTTCCCGGGGCGAGATCCCGAAGAGCGCCGCGTCGAACCGGTCGGCGTCGTACAGGAAACCGCCCGGCCGCTGTGTGGCCAGCACCTCGGCCGCCCAGCCGCGGTCGGTCGGCATCGCGGAGACGGCGTCCACTTCGCTCGCCACCAGGTCCCACAGCGCCTCGGGGGTATCGGCCCCGCCCGGGTAGCGGCAGCCCATGCCCACGATGACCACCGGCTCGTCGGCGGGCGCGGCGATGGCCCGGGGCGGGGTCTCGCCGGTGCCGGTGGCACCGCTGGGCTCGGTGGCCAGCCGGGCGGCGATCCGGTCCGGTGTGGGGTGGTCGAACAGCGCGGTGTTGGGCAGTCGCAGACCGGTGGCGGACCTCAGCCGGGACACGAGTTCCACGGTCATGGTGGAGTCGAAGCCGAGTTGTTTGAACGTCAGGCCGGCGTCGACCCGCTCCGGTTCCGCGTAGCCGAGCACCATCGCGGTCTCGGCCCGCACCAGCCGCACCATGTCCACACGCGGCTGCCTGGCGGCCGGCTCCACGGGCGCGGGGGCCTCACCTGGTACGGGCTCTGGGGCGCCCGGGGGCGTGGCGGCGCCGTATTCGGTCATCTGACCCGCCGGTTGGCCGTCCAGCCAGTGGCGTTCCCGTTGGAAGGCGTAGGTGGGCAGCGCCACTCGCCTGCCACCGAGCTGGGCGAAGTACGCGTCCCAGCGAACCGTGGCGCCGTGGACGTGCAGTTCGGCCATCGCGGTCAGTACCGTCAGCGGCTCGTCACTGCCGGGGCGGAGTGTCCTGACGACCGCGGGGGGCGTGTCGGTGGGACCTTGAGCGTCCGCGGAGCTCGCAGAGGGCTGGTCGAGACATTCCCGGGTCATCCCGGTCAGCACCCCGTCCGGACCCAGCTCCAGGAACGCGCCGACACCCCGGTCCCGCAGGGTACGTACGGTGTCCGCGAAGCGGACGGTCTCGCGGGCGTGCCGCGCCCAGTACTCCGCGGAGCACAGCTGCTCGGCGGTGGCGAGTTCGCCGGTGAGGTCGGACACCACGGGGATCCGGGGCGCGGTGAGGGACAGCCCGGCCACGACCTGGCGGAACTCGTCGAGCATGGCGTCCATGCGGGGCGAGTGGAACGCATGGGAGACCCGCAGGCGCTTGGTTCTGCGGCCCGATTCGGCGAAGTGTGCGACGACGTCCTCGACCGCGCCCTCGTCGCCTGCGACGACCACCGACGCCGGGCCGTTGACCGCCGCGAGGGAGATCTCGTGCTCGCGACCGGCCAGCAGCGGACGCACCTCGTCCTCGGGCGCCTGGACCGAGGCCATCGCGCCACCGGTGGGCAGCTCCTGCATCAGCCGGCCGCGCGCAGCCACCAGGGCGCACGCGTCCGCGAGGGACAGCACCCCGGCCACATGGGCGGCGGCGACGGCCCCGATCGAGTGCCCGGCCACGAAGTCCGGGGTGGTGCCCCAGGACTCCAACAGCCGGGAGAGGGCCGTGTGGAGGGCGAAGAGCGCGGGCTGGGTGTAAGCGGTCCGGTCGAGCTCGGCGGCCTCAGGGGTGTCCGGCTCGGCGAACACCACATCCCGCAGCGGCCTTTCGAGGTGTCCGTCCATCAGGGCGCAGACGTCGTCCAGCGCCCGTGCGAACACCGGATACCGCCGGTACAGCTCCTGACCGGCCCCGGCCCGCTGCGAGCCCTGGCCGGAGAACAGGAACGCGGTGGCGGCGGCAGGGCGCGGCACCGAGCCCTGGATCGCGCCGCTGCCGGGAGTACCGTCGGCGAGCGCGGTCAGGGTGCGCAGTGCGCCGTCCCGGTGCCGGGCGAGGACCACGGCGCGGTGGTCGAACGTGGCCCGCGTCGTGGCCAGGGAGAAGCCCACGTCGGCCATGGCCGTCGGGCTGGTTTCCGCGCCGCCGGCCGCGTCATCCGCCCCGTCCGCGTCATCTGAGCCGTCCACGCCGCCTTGGCCGGTCACATGGGCCGCGAGCCGGGCCGCCTGGGCGCGCAGCGCGTCCGGTGTCCTGCCCGACAGCAGCCACGGCACAACGCCGGGCTCGGGGTCCTCGGGGCCCTCGCCGTCCTCGGCCGCCGTGAGGTCTGTGGCCGGTCCCGCCTCGGCGGGTGTGGCGCGTCCGAGGGGCGCGGCGTCCGATACGACGAGGTGGCAGTTGGTGCCGCCCATGCCGAACGACGACACCCCGGCCAGGACCGAGCCGTGGTGGGCGGGCCAGGGGCGCGCCGCCGTCACCACGTCGAGGCGCCACTCGTCGAACCGTATCCGCGGGTTGGGCCGCTCGAAGTTCAGGCTCGCGGGCAGGGTCCCATGGCGGAGCGAGAGCGCGACCTTCAGCAGCCCGACGATGCCCGCCGCGCCCTCCAGATGGCCGACGTTGGTCTTCGCGGAGCCGACCAGCAGTGGCTCGTCGGCGGGGCGGTCGGCCCCGTACACCGCGCCGAGGGCGGCGGCCTCGACGGGATCGCCGACGCGGGTGCCGGTGCCGTGCAGTTCGACGTACCGTACGGCGGTCGGGTCGGCGCCCGCGCGGCGGCAGGCCGCGCGCAGTACGGCCTGCTGGGCCCGCTGGTCGGGGGTGGTCAAGGCGTCGCCGGCGCCGTCGTTGTTGACCGCGCCGCCCTCGATGACGCAGTAGATCTCATCGCCGTCGGCCACGGCGTCCGCCAGCGGCTTGAGCAGGACGAGACCGCCGCCCTCACCGCGGACGTAGCCGTTGGCGCGCTCGTCGAAGGTGAAGCACCGGCCGTCCGGGGACAGTCCACCGAAGCGGGCCGCGGCCTCGGTGCTCTCGGGCGTGAGGTTCAGCTGGACACCGCCGGCCAGCGCGGTCCGTGACTCGCCGCGGCGCAGGCTCTCGCAGGCGAGGTGGACCGCGACCAGGGATGACGACTGCCCGGTGTCGACCACCAGGCTGGGGCCGCGCAGCCCGAGGAAGTAGGAGACGCGGTTGGCGATGATGCTGCGGTTCAGACCGGTGAGGGTGTGGTGGCCGATGTCCGCGACACCCCGGCGCCGGTCCATGGTGCCGTAGTCGTCCGCGGTCACGCCGACGAACACTCCGGTGTCGCTGCCGCGGACGGCGTCCGGCGGCATTCCGGCGTCTTCGAGCACCTCCCAGCCCAGCTCCAGCATGAGGCGCTGCTGCGGGTCCATCGCCCGGGCCTCGCGCGGGGAGATCCCGAAGAACTCGGCGTCGAAGCGGTCGACGTCCGCCAGGAAGCAGCCGTGCCCGCGATGGTCCGGGCCGCCGTGGCCGGGGCCACCGTCGCCGTGTTCGTGGTGGTCGTCTTCCTGGTTGGTGTTTTCCTGGTGGGCGTGTCCGTGACGGCCAGGAGGCGGCTCGGACACCGCGCTCACCCCGTCGCGCAGCAGCTCCCAGAACCGCGCGGGGTCCGGCGCGGACGGCAGCCGGCAGGACAGCCCCACCACGGCGATGGCACTTTCCCGGTGTGTACCGGGCCGGTCGGCAGGACTGGACTCGGATGGACTCAACGCTCCGCTCCCCACACACAAGTTGTCTCGTCCGGCCCCGCGCCGGACCAACACACCCGGCAGCCCGGGTCAACGCCCGTAGAACTCCACGACCTTGCCGATGATGTAGTCCTGGTCCGCCTCGGTCAGTCCGGTGTGGGTGGGCAGACAGAGGCCATCCGCGGTGAAGCGGCCGGCGTTCAAGGAGGCCCAGTCCGGATCGAAGTAGAGGGGTTGCTTGCTCATCGGCTGAAAGAACCGCCTGGTCTCGATCGACTCCTCGGCCAAAAACGCGCACAGTTCATCGCGGCGCTCGGCCAGCACGTCGTACATCCACAGCACATCCCGCGGCGGCATACGGGTGATTTCCTTGATTTCCCCGAGTCCGGCGTCGTAATACGCCTCGATCTTCCTGCGCCGGTCGAGGAATTCGTCAATCTTCTCCAGCTGCCCGAGCGCGACCGCGGCCTGCAAATTGGTCATACGGAAGTTGTAGGCCAGTTTCTTGTGCAGGAAGTCGTGCTCGGGACCGATGGCCATGCCACGCAGATGCGCCATCTGCTCGGCGAGCCTGCCGTCATCGGTCACACAGATGCCGCCCTCACCGGAGGTGATGATCTTATTGGCGAAAAGGGAGAAGCACGCCACGTCGGCGACCGGCCGGATGCCGTGCGCCTCGGCGGAATCCTCGATCACCCGCAGGTTGTACTCGAACGCGATCCGCATGATCACGTCCATATCGCAGCGGCGCCCGTGCACATGGACGGGCATGATGACCTTGGTGCGCGGCGTGATCTTGGACTCGATGAGCGCCGCGTCGATGTTCAGGTCGCTGCCGCAGTCGACGAAGACGGGCGTCGCGCCCGTGTAGGTGACCGCCCACGCGGACGCGACGAACGTGAACTCGGGGACCAGCACCTCATCGCCGGGGCCCACACCCAGGGCGCGCAGCGCCAGGGTGAGCGCGGCCGTACCCGAGGAGCAGGACACTCCGTGCGCCACTCCGTTATAGCGTGCGAATTCGCTCTCGAACTGCCGGACATAGGGCCCCGCGGCCGATATCCACCCGGAAGCGATCGCCTCGGTGACGTACTTCAATTCCGCGCCCACCAGATATGGTTTCGCGGCCTGGTATGTGAAGGTCATGCCATTCCTCATTCAGCCGTGGGGCCATGGGCGCTGCCCTTACGCCACTCTATCCGCGACCCAATGCAGAATCTCTAAGGGAAGTACCAGAGCCCTTTGGCGCAGGGTCCGGTCACCGCCCCGGAACAAGCCATTCCTCGATCGCACGCGCGGTGTCCGCCGCCTTTTCCTCGATCACCGAGAAGTGATTGGCCGCCATCGGCCGTACGGTGTGCGAGGGATCCAGCGGGGAGCTTCGCCAGCGGTCGAACTCCGACTCGGCGCCGGGGAACCCCTCCGCGCACTGGAGGAACAGGACCGGCACCGGCACCGGGTCGTACTCCAGGTGTGCGGCGATCTCGAACCAGTGGGCCATGCCGGACAGCCGCGCGCTGTGGAACTCCCCGAACTCCGACTCGCTCCGGAAGATCTGGTCCAGCAACCCGCCGACCAGGCTGCCCTGTGACTCCACCCCGGTGGGGCGGAAGGTGTCCATCATGACGACCGACTCCGGGAGGCGTCCGCCGGTCCGCTCGAGATGGCCGGTGACGGAGTAGGCGAGCGCGCCCGCCGAGGAGTGGCCGACCAGGACGTAGGGGTCGTGGTCGGCGGCCTGCTCGATGCTCGCCACCAGGGTACGGAGGGCGACCTCGGCCGTGGCGGGCAGGCTCTCCCCCGCGCCGTAACCGGGCAGCGGGATCGCCGAGACCGGCCGGGTGCCACGGAAGTGGGCGGCCAGCCGCGCGTACTGGTGCACACCGCCGTTGACGACGGTCGAGCTGAGGCAGATCAGGCGGGGCGTGGCGGGCCCGTCGGCGAGGGACACCGGCCGGGCCATATGCCGGGGGTCGTCCGGCTGGTCGTAGGTGGGCCGGATTTTGGCGATCGCCTGCAGCATATGGAATCCATCGCCCACCTTGTCCTCGACGACCGCGGTACGGAACATCCTGCTGACGGTGTCCTGCTCGCCGGACGCCCCCGTCCCCTCCCGCGAGGCCGGCTGTGGACCGGTTCCGCCGGGGCCGGCGAACTCGCGCCGTACCCAGCGGGCGAGTTCGGCGGGTGTCTTCTTGTCGAACACCAGCATCGGGGACAGTCGCAGCCCGGTCAGCGCGGTGAGCTTGTTGCGCAGCTCGATCGCGCTGAGCGAGTCGAAACCCAGCTCCAGGAAGTCGCGCTCGGGGTGGACGGACGCGGCCTCGCCGTGGCCCAGCAGGGTGGCCGCGTAGCCGCGTATCAGCTCCTCCACCGCGGTGTCCTGCTGGTCCTCGGTGAGCCCGGCGAGGCGCCTGCGCAGCCGGTCCGGACCGGTGCCGTCCGAGGTGGAGGCGGTGGCGGTACGGCGGGCCGGCGGCACCAGGGCGCGCATCAGCGGCGGCAGCTGGTCGGCGTGGGCGCGCAGGGTCGCCATGTTCATCCGGACCGGCACCGGGTTGGCGTGCCGCAGCGGAACCGCGGCGTCGAACAGGGCCAGGCCCTGGGCCACGGACAACGGTGGCAGACCGGTCCGCGCGCTGCGCCGCACCTCGGCCCCGTCCAGGGTCGCGGTCATCCCGGCGCTCTGCTCCCATGCGCCCCAGGCCAGGGAGGTCGCGGCCTGGCCGTGTGCCGCCCGGTGCGCGGCCAGGGCGTCCAGGAAGGCGTTCGCCGCCGCGTAGTTGCCCTGTCCGGCCGCGCCGCTGACTCCGGCCAGGGAGGAGAACATCACGAAGGCGGCCAGGTCCAGGTCGTGAGTGAGCTCGTGCAGATGCCACGCCGCGTCCACCTTGGGACGCAGTACGGTACTCAGCCGCTCCGGCGTCAGCGCCCCCACCACACCGTCGTCCAGCACACCCGCCGCATGGATCACCGCCGTCAGCGGATGCTCCACCGGAACCGACGCCAGCACACCCGCAACCGCGTCCCGGTCGGCCACATCACACGCCGCCACCGACACCTCGGCACCCAGCTCCGCCAACTCCGCCCGCAACTCGGCCGCACCCGGGGCGTCCAGCCCACGACGGCTCGTCAGCAGCAGTCGGCGCACTCCGTGTCCGGTCACCAGATGGCGGGCCAGTACGCCGCCGAGCCCGCCGGTCCCGCCCGTGATCAGTACGGTCCCCGTGCCGTCCCACGGCTGGGTGGCGTCCTCATCCGGGGCCAGCCGGGCAAGGCGCCCGATGCCCAGCGCGCCGTCCCGTACGACGGCCTGCGGCTCACCCGACGCCAGCAGAGCGGGCAGGTGGGCGGAGAGCACGCCGTGGTCCTCCGACGGTGTGCCGTCTTCCGCGCCGAGGTCGAGCAGGACGAACCGGCCGGGATTCTCCGTCTGCGCCGAGCGCACCAGCCCCCATGCCGCGGCGGCGGCGAGGTCCGTCACGGGTGCGCCTCCGTCGTCGGCGACTGCGCCCCGGGTCACGAACACCAGCCGGGAGTGGGTGAACCGCTCCTCCGTCAGCCACGTCCGGACCAGTTCGAGCACCTGCGCGACGGTTCGGTGGACCTCGGCCACATCCGTGAACTCCGGCGATCCGATGGCCACCGACACCGCGCCCGGCACCGACCCCAGCGCCGCCAGCGCCGCCAGTCCCGTCGCCGTGGCGTCCGTCAGCTCGACGACGTCCGTAGCGCCGTCCGCCGCCGCGCCGCCCTCGCCGCGTTGGGCGGGAATCCAGTCCAGACGGAACAGGGCGTCGCGCGCCACCGCGCCGCCGTCCTGGGCCATGGCGTCCGGCGACACCAGGCGCAGCACCAGCGAGTCCACCGAGAGCACCGGGGCTCCGGCCGGATCGGTCGCCATCAGTGCCACCGCGTCGGTGCCGACCCGGGCGAGCCGGACGCGCAGCACGGAGGCGCCGCCGGCGTGCAGCGACACTCCGTTCCAGGAGAACGGCAGCCGGCCGCCCCCGGCCGCGCCCAGGTCCACGAAGGACACCGCGTGCAGGGCGGCGTCCAGCAGCGCGGGATGCAGCCCGAATGAGGCCGCGTCCCGCGCCTCTTCCGGCAGGGCGGCCTCCACGAACACCTCGTCACCGCGCCGCCACACCGCCCGCAGCCCCTGGAAGACCGGCCCGTATGCGAATCCGTCCGCGGCGGTGCGCTCGTAGAAGCCGTCCACGTCGACGGACTCGGCACCCGGCGGGGGCCAGGCCGTGCCCTCCGGCGCGTCGGGTGTGTCGTACGGCGTCTCGTGCGGATCGCCCGGGGCCAGGGTGCCCGTGGCGTGCCGGGTCCACGGGTGGTCGGGCGCGTCGGCGGGGCGTGAGTACAGGCTCAGCTCCCGGCGGCCCGACGCGTCGGGTGCGCCCGCCCACAGCTGTACGACCGCCGTGTCCCGCTCGCCCAGGGCCAGCGGCTCGGCGAGGGTGAGCTCCTCCACGCGAGAGCAGCCGACCTGGTCGCCCGCGCGGGTCGCGAGCTCCAGGAAGCCCGTACCCGGGAAGAGCGCCGCGCCGCCCACCACATGGTCGGCCAGCCACGGGTGGGAGCCCACCGACAGGCGGCCGGTGAAGAGAACACCTTGGGAGCCCGCGAGTTCCACCTCGGCGCCGAGCAGGGGGTGCCGGGCGGGCGCCAGGCCCAGGCCGGAGGCGTCGTGGGCCGCGGGGAGCGCAGCCGACCAGTAACGCTCGCGCTGGAAGGCGTACGTCGGCAGCTCCACGCGCCGCGCGCCGCTGCCCGCGAAGAACGCCTCCCACCGCACCCCGGCACCGGCGACATACAGCCCGGCCAGGGCCGCGACGACCGAGGCCTCCTCACCGCGGTCCTTGCGGCACAGGGGCACCACGGCCGCCTCCGGGGTCCGTTCGCCGAGGATGTCCCGGGTCAGCGCGGACAGGACCGCGTCCGGACCGATCTCGACGAAGGTGTCCACGCCCTGGTCGCCCAGTCGGCGCACGGCGTCGTCGAACCGCACCGCCTCCCGTGCGTGCCGCACCCAGTGGTCGGGCGAGCCGATCTCCTCCGCCGTGGCCGGGTGGCCGGTCAGGGCGGACACCAGCGGGATCCGCGGGGACTGGTACGCAAGGGTTTCGGCGACCCGCCGGAAGTCCTCCAGCATCGGCACCATGAGGGGCGAGTGGAAGGCGTGGCTGACCGTCAGCCGCCGGGTCTTGCGGCCGTCGGCGGTGAAGCGGGCGGCGAGTTCCAGCACCGCGTCCTCGGCGCCGGCGATCACCACCGAGCGCGGGCCGTTGACGGCGGCGAGGGACATGCGGTCGGCGCTGTCGGCCAGCAGCGGTGTCACCTCCTCCTCGGTGGCCTGCAGCGACACCATGGCGCCGCCGGCGGGCAGCGCCTGCATCAGCCGGCCGCGCGCCGCCACCAGCGCGCACGCGTCGGCGAGGGACAGCACATCCGCGACATGGGCTGCCGCGATCTCACCGATCGAGTGGCCCGCCACCTGGTCCGGGGTGACACCCCAGGACTCCAGCAGCCGGAACAGTGCGACCTCGAGGGCGAAGAGCGCGGGCTGGGTGTACTCGGTCCGGTCGAGCTCGGCGGCCTCGGGGGTGTCCGGCTCGGCGAACACCACATCCCGCAGCGGCCGGTCCAGCAGGGTGTCCAGATGCGCGAACACCGCGTCCAGGGCCCGCGCGAACTCCGGGAAGCGGTCGTACAGCTCCCGGCCCATACCGGGTCGCTGTGAGCCCTGGCCCGCGAACAGGAAGGCCGTCTTGCGACCGCCACCGGCCGCGCCCCGGGCCAGCTCCGCGACCCCGTCGTCGGTGGCCAGCAGCGCCACCCGGTGTTCGAGCGCGGAACGGCTCGTCGCCAGCGAATACGCCACGTCCAGCGGCCGGAGGCCGGGGTGGTGTTCCAGGTGTGCGAACAGCCGGTCGGTCTGGGCGCGCAGCGCCTCCTCGGTGGCTCCGGAGACGAACCAGGGCGCCGGCCGGTCGAACGGCGTGGCGACGTCGCCGGGCCCGTGCTCCGGGGCCGGGGCGGGTGTCGGGGCCGGTGCCGGTGCCTCTTCGAGGATCACATGCGCGTTGGTGCCACTGATCCCGAACGACGAGATGCCCGCCCTGCGGGCCCTGTCGCCCGTCGGCCAGGGCACCGGTTCGGTGAGCAGCCGCACCGCCCCCGCCGACCAGTCGACGTGCGAGGACGGCTCGTCCACGTGCAGCGTCCTGGGCAGCGCCCCGTGCCGTAGCGCCATCGCCATCTTGATGACCCCGGCGATACCGGCGGCCGCCTGGGCGTGGCCGATGTTGGACTTGACCGACCCCAGCCACAGCGGCGCCGCCTCGGCGGGTCGACGGCCGTACGTGGCGAGCAGCGCCTGGGCCTCGATCGGGTCGCCCAGGGGCGTTCCGGTGCCGTGCCCCTCCACGGCGTCCACATCCGCGGCCGCCAGCCCGGCGTCGGCCAGGGCCTGGCGGATCACCCGCTGCTGGGACGGGCCGTTGGGAGCCGTCAGGCCGTTCGACGCGCCGTCCTGGTTGACGGCCGAACCGCGTAGGACGGCCACCACCTCATGCCCGTTGCGCCGGGCGTCAGACAGCCGCTCGAGGGCGACAAGACCCGCGCCCTCAGCCCAGCCGGTACCGTCCGCGGACTCCGAGAACGCCTTGCAGCGGCCGTCGGCGGCCAGCCCGCCCTGTGCGTTGAAGGCCAGGAACGGCCCGGGGTTGGCCATCACCGCCACGCCACCGGCCAGCGCCAGGGAGCACTCGCCCGAGCGCAGCGCCCGAGCGGCCCAGTGCAGCGCCACCAGCGACGCCGAGCAGGCCGTGTCCACCGTCACCGCGGGGCCCTCAAGACCGAAGGTGTACGACAGCCGACCGGAGATCACACTGGTGGCCTCGCCCGTGAGATAGCGGCCCTGGAGCTCCGTGGGCGGGGTGTAGCCGCTCCCGGCGGCGCCGATGAACACGCCCGTGTCGCTGCCGCGCAGACCGGCCGGGTCGACACCCGCCCGCTCCAGGGCCTCCCAGGCGACCTCCAGCAGCAGGCGCTGCTGCGGATCGGTGGCCAGCGCCTCGCGCGGGGAGATGCCGAAGAAGCCCGCGTCGAAGTGGCCGGCGGCGGAGAGGAATCCGCCCTCCCGCACGTAATCCCCCTCCAGCGGCCAGCCGCGGTCGGCGGGGAACGGGGACATCGCGTCCCGGCCGTCGGCCACCAGCCGCCACAGGTCCTCGGGCGAGGCGACGTCACCGGGGTAGCGGCAGCCCATGCCCACGATCACGATCGGGTCGTCGTCGGTGTCGCGCAGATCCGCCCGGTGGCGGCCGACGGCCACCGCGGGCGCCGCCACTTCGTACCCGTCCTCGTCGCCGTCACCGAACAGCTCGGTGA
This sequence comes from Streptomyces sp. NPDC059679, assembly GCF_042734105.1. Taxonomy (NCBI): domain Bacteria; kingdom Bacillati; phylum Actinomycetota; class Actinomycetes; order Kitasatosporales; family Streptomycetaceae; genus Streptomyces; species Streptomyces sp. NPDC059679. The sequence continues at coordinate 16,756 of NZ_JBHWES010000120.1, forward strand.
GCAGAAAGTCCGTGAGGACGAGCGGGGTGGGGTAGTCGAAGACGAGGGTGGACGGCAGGCTCAGGCCGGTGACGGCGTCCAGCACATTACGCAGTTCCACCGCGGTCAACGAGTCGAACCCGAGCTCCCGAAAGGCGCGGTCGGCGCCGATCGCGTCCGCGTCGGCGTGTCCGAGCACGGCCGCGGCCTGATCGCGGACCAGGCCGAGCAGCAACTCGGCGCGCCCGGCGTCCGGCAGGCTCTCCAGCCGCTCCCGGAACGCGGCGACCGCCGACCGCTCCCCCTGCCGTGCCGCCCGGGCCCGCTCGAGGACGCGCCGGACCTCGGGGAGCCCGGACAACAGGGGGCTGGGCCGGGCCGACAGGAAGGCGGGGGCGAAGCGCTCCCAGTCGACGTCGGCCACGGTCACGGCCGCGTCCTGCCGGGTCACCGCGTCCCGCAGCGCGCTGATGGCCAGATCGGGGGCGAGGAGGCCGAGCCCGCGCCGGAGCAGATACTCGGACATCGCTTCCTCGGTGGCCATTCCGGCCCCGGCCCAGGCGCCCCAGGCCACCGACGTGGCCGTGGCACCGCGCGCCCGCCTGGCCTCGGCCAGGGCGTCCAGATACGCGTTGGCCGCTCCGTACGCGCTCTGCCCACCGCTGCCCCACACCCCGGCGATCGAGGAGAACAGTACGAACAGGTCCAGCGGCCGGTCGCCGAGCAGGGCGTCGAGGTTGGCCGCGCCCGCCACCTTGGCGGACATGATGTCGGCGACGTCCGCGGGGCTCATCTCGCCCACCGGGACCGACCTGCCGACGCCGGCCGTGTGAACGACGCCGGTCAGCGGGGTGTCGGCGGGGATGTCGGCCAGCGCGGCGGCCAGCGCCGGGCGGTCCGCCACATCACAGGCCACGATCGAGACCTGGCAGCCCGACTCGCCCAACTCCGCCGCCAGCCGGGCCGCGCCCGGCGCGTCCGGTCCGCGGCGGCTCGTCAACACCAGCCGCTCGGCTCCGCTGCGGGCCAGCCAGCGCGCCACCTCCGCGCCCAGCGCCCCCGTGCCGCCGGTCACCAGCACCGTTCCCGTCACGGAGAAGCCGCGCTCCTCGCGCTCCGTACGGCCGGATGCCAGCCTGCGGCCGAACAGGCCGGACGGCCGGATCGCCACCTGGTCCTCGCCGTTGCCGTCGCCATCGCCCATGCCATCATCGACGGGCCCGGCGGCCAGCACCCCGGCCAGCCGCCGGGCGGCCCGCCGGTCGACGTCCTCGGGCAGGTCGACCAGGCCGCCCCAGCGCCGCGGATGCTCCAGCGCGGCCACCCGGCCGAAGCCCCACACCTGGGCCTGCGCGGGGCTCGCCACCCGGTCCGAGCGGCCGATCGACGCCGCGCCCCGGGTCACACACCACAGCGGCGCCTCGATCCCGGCGTCGCCGAGGGCCTGCACCAGGGCCACGGTGTACGCCAAGCCGACGGGCACGGCGGGATGCTCGGCAACCGGCGACTCGCCCAGCGCCAGCAGCGACAGCACCCCCGCGAAGCCCGCCCCGTCCGTGGACGTGGCCACTTCGGCGAGCCGCCCGGCCAGGGCCGTACGGTCTGCCTCACCAGCGCCGAGCTCGTCGACTTCGAAGAGAACGGCTTCGGTCCCAACGGCCGTGAGTACGGAGCTCACCCACGCGTCCTCGGCGCACCCCGCAGGCACCACCGCCAGCCAGGTCCCGGGGGCGGTGTCCATCGCCGTATCGGCCAGCGGCGTCCACACCACCCGATAGCGCCAGCCATCGACCAGCGACCGCTCCCTTCGCTGCCGTCGCCATGACGACAGCGCGGGTACGACGGGGCTCAGCGCCGCACCGTCGACGCGCAGGCTCGACGCCAGGGTCTCGACGTCCTCCCGCTCCACCGCGGTCCAGAACTCCGCGTCGGCCGGGTCCGCATGGACCGCGCCCCGGGTGTCCGCCTCCTCCTCCCCGGCCGCCTCGGGCCAGAAGCGCTCGCGCTGGAAGGCGTAGGTGGGCAACTCGACCCGGATTGCCCCGGTGTCGGCGAAGAAGGCCCGCCAGTCCACCGCCACCCCGGCGACATACAGCCGGGCCACCGCCGTGAGCAGGGCGGTCTCCTCGTCCCGGCCCCGGCGCAGCGCCGGAACCACGACCGTGTCACCGGAGCGCTCGGGCAGGCTGTCCTGCGCCATGGCGGAGAGCACGCCGTCGGGGCCGATTTCGAGGAAGGCGGTCACTCCGGCCGCGCCCATCGCGGCCACCCCGTCGGCGAAGCGGACGGGCTCGCGTACATGCCGCACCCAGTACTCGGGCGAACACACCAGTTCCGCCGGCGCGGGCGCGCCGGTGACATCGGAGACGAGTGGGATACGCGGGGCCTGGAAGGACATCCCGGCCACCACGGCCCGGAACTCCTCCAGCATGGGCTCCATCAGCGGGGAGTGAAAGGCATGGCTGACCGTCAGCCGTTTGGTCTTGCGCCCGTCGTCCGCGAACCGCGCCGCGACCCTGGACACCGCGGACTCGTCACCGGAGATCACGACCGAACGAGGGCCGTTCACCGCCGCGATCGACACGCGCTCGCCCAGATACGGGATCACCTCCTCCTCGGTGGCCTGCAGCGACACCATCGCGCCACCGGCGGGCAGCGCCTGCATCAGCCGGCCGCGCGCCGCCACCAGCGCGCACGCGTCCTCGAGCGACAACACGCCCGCCACATGAGCGGCGGCCACCTCGCCCACCGAATGGCCCGCCAGGTGGTCGGGGCGCACCCCCCACGACTCCACCAGCCGGAACAGCGCCACTTCGAGAGCGAACAGCGCGGGCTGTGCCCACCCCGTCTCGTCCAGCAGCGCGGCCTCGGCCGACCCGGCCCGCGCGAACATCACCTGACGCAACGGACGGTCCAGGTGGCCGTCGAGGTGCCCGTCGAGGTGCCCGAACACCTCGTCCAGAGCCTCCGCGAACACCGGGAACCGCTCGTACAGCTCCTGGCCCATCCCCGCCCGCTGGCTGCCCTGACCGGAGAACAGCAACCCGAGCCCGCCGCCCTGCCGCGCCACGCCCCGGGCTGCCCGCGCCACACCGTCCGGACCGGCCAGCAGTACGGCACGGTGTTCGAAGGCGGGCCGGCCCGTCACCAGCGAGAAACCGACGTCCACCGACCGGGGCCCGGTGTCGGCCAGAAGCGCGGCGACGCGCTCGATCTGGCCGTCCAGCGCCTCCTCGGTCTTCGCCGACACCGGCCACGGTACGACGCGGGGGACATGGGTCCCCGGGTCCGGCTCTTGCTTGGCCGGTGGCGCCTGTTCGACGATGACATGCGCGTTGGTACCGCTCATACCGAACGACGACACCCCGGCCCGGCGCGGGCGCCCGGGGTCCGGCCACTCGACCGGGTCGGTCAGCAGCTCCACCGCCCCCGCCGACCAGTCCACATGGGACGACGGCCGATCGATGTGCAGCGTCCTGGGCAGCGTGCCGTGGCGCAGCGCCATGACCATCTTGATCACACCGGCCACGCCCGCCGCGGCCTGGGAGTGTCCGATGTTGGACTTGATCGACCCCAGCCGCAGCGGACTGTCGGCGTCCCGGCCCTGGCCGTAGGTGGCAAGGATCGCCTGTGCCTCGATGGGGTCGCCGAGGGTGGTGCCGGTGCCGTGCGCCTCCACCGCGTCCACGTCCGACGTCGTCAGCCGGGCGTTGTCGAGCGCTTCCCGGATGACGCGCTGCTGGGCCGGGCCGTTGGGCGCGGTCAGGCCGTTGGAGGCCCCGTCCTGGTTCACCGCGGTGCCGCGGATGACAGCGAGCACCTGGTGGCCGTTGCGCTCTGCGTCGGACAGCCGCTCCAGTACGAGGATGCCGACCCCCTCCGACAGCCCGGTGCCGTCCGCCGCCTCGGCGAACGCCTTGCACCGGCCGTCCTCGGACAACCCCCGCTGAGCGCTGAAGTCGATGATCACCCCGGGGGTGGACATCACCGCGACACCGCCGGCCAGCGCCAGCGAACACTCGCCGGTCCGCAGCGACTGCACCGCCCAGTGCAGGGCGACCAGCGACGACGAGCACGCGGTGTCGAGGGTGACGGCCGGCCCCTCCAGCCCGTAGAAGTACGACAGCCGCCCGGAGGCAATGGAGCCCGAGGCCCCGTCGAGGCCGTAGTCGTGGTACATCAGCCCCATGAAGACACCGGTCCGGCTGCCCTTCAGCGAGGCCGGGTCGATCGCCGCCCGCTCGACGGCCTCCCACGAAGTCTCCAGCAACAGCCGCTGCTGCGGATCCATGTGCAGGGCTTCGCGCGGTGAGATCCCGAAGAAGCCCGGGTCGAAGTCGGCCGCGTCGTAGAGGAAACCCCCCGAGCGCGTATACGACTTGCCCGGCGTGCCCGGCTCCGGATCGTACAGCTCCGACAGGTCCCATCCCCGCCCCACCGGGTAGCCGGACGGCCGGCCGCGGTCCGTGGGAAACGCCGAGATGGCGTCGGTGCCCTCGGCGACCAACCGCCACAGCTCCTCCGGCGACGTCACCCCGCCCGGATAGCGGCAGCTCATCCCGACGATCGCGATCGGCTCCCGCTCGCCCGTCTCCAGCGCGAGCACCCGCTGACGGGTCTGGTGCAGGTCCGTCGTCACCTTCCGGAGGTATTCGAGGAGCTTTTCGTCGTCCATAGCAGCCTTCACCCGTATTCGGTCAGATGGTCGCCGGTCGTCGGCTCAGTGGAGGTCCAGCTCGTTGTCGATGAAGGCGAAGATCTCTTCCGCCGAGGACGCACCGATCCGGGATTCCACCGAGGCCGAATCGGACTCGCCACCGGTCCACTTGAGCAGCAGGGATTGCAGCCGCACGGTCACAGCGCGGCGTCGTTCGTCGTCGGACACCGAGGACAGCAGCTCTTCCAGCCGGTCGATCTCGCGGAGGGCCGGATCCGTGGTCTCGGTGTCACCGGTCAGCTGAGCCGCCATGTACCCCGCGGCGGCCTGTGCGGTGGGGTAGTCGAAGACCAAGGTGGCGGGCAGCCGGAGTCCGGTCGCCGCGTTGAGCTGATTGCGCAGCTCCACCGCGGTCAGCGAGTCGAATCCGAGCTCGTTGAAGTTACGGTCCGCCTCGACCGCGTCGGCGGAACCGTGGCCCAGAATGGCGGCGACATGGCCGCGTACCAGATTGGTCAGCAGGTCCAGCCGCTCTTGTTCGTCCAGCCCGGACAGCTGCCGCTTGAGGCCGTCGGCGTCACCGCCGCCCGCGGCCTGTCGGCTCAGCCTGCGCGACGCCGGGACCAACCCGCGCAACAGCGCGGGAATCTCACC
>NZ_JBHWES010000121.1:0-22029 GCF_042734105.1 Streptomyces sp. NPDC059679
CGGAACACGGCGCCATACGCCTCTCCGACCAGTGGCGGGTCACGGTCACCCGGGCGGGCCTGTGGATCACCGACACCGAGAGCGAACCGCCACCGACCACCACCCGCGCGGTGGACCCCGAAGGACCGGCGATCGAACTGGGCCATCCCGGGCGCCCGATCGACGCGACGCTGTACCCCGTGCTCGGCAGGCTGCTCGGCGGACTCGGCGCCGACGTGTGCGGCCGGGCCAGGCTGTTCGTGCTCGGCACGTGCGCGGACGGTGGCCGCGAACTGCGCCGCACAGCCGCGGAACACGGCCTGCGCACGCTCCGCTTCGGGGCGGGCCTCGCGCCCGCCAGGCCAGAGGCGCGCCGCCCGGCCCCGGTCGAGTCCGCCCCGGCCGTGGAGGCGGAGCCTGAGCCGGACCACGAGCGCGATCCGATGTCCCGGGGAACGCTCCCGGAAGAAGTCACGCCTCCGGAAGCAGCGCCGCCGAAAGCCAAGAGGCCGGAAGCCACAGAGGACCCGCGTCCCGTGCTCCCAGCGACGCGACCGTCGATGGTCAGCGCGGCCCCGGCCGCGACCGCGCGCGACACCTCTGTCGCGCCCGGCGAGCCTGCCGTGTCCGCCACATCCGGGGCAGGGGCAGGATCCCCGGAGCCCTCCAGGCCGCGAACGGGGGGCCCGGGCCTGAGCAAGCCGCCGGGCTCCGGCCGCGTACGAGACCTCGAGCGGCCCGAACCCCCGGCGAACGGCCGGTCCGCCCGGGACGGCCGGGCGACCGCGGCAACCCCCGCCGCTCCGGCCGCCCTGGCCGCCCCGGCCGCACCCCGGCCGTCGGAGCACTCCGCCCCCCGGACGCCCGACCAGAGTCCGGCTACTGAGCCACCAGCACCCCCCGTACCCCCGGCGGCCCCACCGTCCACCACGGTGTCGCAGTCCACGCAGGCGCCCCAGTCGGCCACGGCGTCCCGACCCACGACTCCGGCCGCTCGTATGCCGTCCGCGCCCCTCCGGCCGTTGCCGCCGGTTCCGTTCCTGCCGGGGCATGTCAGTACGGAGGCCGAGCGGACCGCCTTCCGGGCGCTCGCGGACGCGGTGTGGGAGCGGCACAGCGCCGCGGTCACCCGAGCCCTCACCCGGATGCCCGCGCTGCGCGGGCCGGAACAGGAGGCGGCGCGCATCGACCTGATCGCGCTCCACGTGTACCTGGACACCTCGTACGGCCCCGACGCCCCCGATGTCCCGGACACCCCGGCGGCGCCGCTGAGCCATGCCGCGCTCGCCCGCGGCATGCGTACGGGCGACGAGCGGCTGCTGCCGTACGCCGCCTGTGTGGCCTCCGCGCTGCGGCGCCTGCCGTCGTTCCGGGGCCTGGCGTTCAGCCGTACCCACGAGACGGACGGCGGGCTGGTCCCCGGAACCCTGCTGCGCGACCCGGCGCCGGTGTGTGCGCTGCCGCTGACGGCCGGGGCGCCGCGCCCCGTCGGTGCGCAGTACGCCATCTGGTCGGTCACCGGGCGCCGCACGCGCCAGCTGACCGGCCGCCCCGGCGCCGCATCCGGCGGGGACGAGGTCGTCTTCGCCCCCGGGACGCTGCTCCGGGTGCTCGATGTCCGCTACACCGACGGCGCCTCGTTGGTGCTGCTGCGAGAAGTACCCGCCACCGCGTCCGCCCCGTCCGCCGCCGGGGCGGTACCGCAGGACACGCGGCTCGATGACCACGACCGCGCCGCACTCGACCGGCTGGACGAGGCCCTGCGCCGCCACCGGCCGGCTGCCACGCATGGATAACACGAACGGATACAAGGAGACATGATGCCAAGTCAGGAACCAACGAACCCCAAGGGGCCCGCGGTGCGCCGCGCCGTCACCCTGCCGGGCACCGCCGTTACGCCGGATCCCTCCGCGTTGGCACCGCTGGGTGCGGAGCGTACGGAGACCGGCGCTGCCGGTGCCGCGGGCGCCGCGGCCGAAACGGACACCGCCGAGCAGCCGAAGGTCTCGCTGAAGGAGTCCGCGTCGGCTGGTGAGTCCGTTGAGTCTGTTGAGTCCGCGACGCCGGGCGCGTCCGGGGCCACAGCGGCGTCCGCTGGGGCTACGGCGGCGTCCGCGGCCGGGGTGCCGGACACTCCGGCCGCCCCGGACGTACCGCCCGCCGAGGCCGACGGCCACGCGGACGGCCACGGATCCGCCGACGGCATGGCGTCGGCCGAGGGCGATTACCCCCCGGGCGCCGACACCGGGGTCGGCGAGGAGGACGAGCCCCCCTCGGGCCGTCCCACCAAGGCGCTGCTCGCCGCCGCCGCCATCGCGGGCGCGCTGCTGATAACCCTGCCGTTCCTGGCCTTCGGAGCCGATGACGACGATGACAAGACCGAGGCGGCGCCCGAGCCCACCTCGGGCATGACTGTCCCGAAGGCCGAGGAGAAGGGCCCCGGTACATACACCGCCCAGTCGCCCGCCCCGTCCCCCACCAAGAAGAGCGAGTCCCCTTCACCGCCGGCCATGCCCCGGTCCGAGCCGAGCAGCGAGCAGCCGAAGTCCCAGCCCGATCCCGAGCCGAGCAGCGAGCAGCCGAAGCCTCGGGCAAAGAAGGTGGTGCCGGCCGGAAAGTCCTATGTGATCGCCCCGGACCAGCGTACGAACTTCCAGCTCAAGAACGTTTCGACCGGCCGGTGCGCGGACCTGCCCGGCATGGGCAAGGGCAAGCTCGACGGCCCGGCCCTGCAGCACGACTGCCTTGCCGACTGGGACGCGGACAACCAGGTCTGGGACTTCGTCCTGGCACAGAAGAACAAGGGACCCGACGGCCGCAATCTCGTCGTGATCAAGAACAGGAAGAGCGGCCTGTGCCTGGATCTGCCCGGCCGTGGCGGCCAGCCGGACAGGACCGGGCTCAACCAGACCCACTGCAACCTCACGCTCCAGGACAACCAGCTGTGGTGGGTCGAGAACCTGGGCGGCAACCGGACGTTCTGGATCCACAACTACGCCAGCGATCAGCGGTGCCTGGAAGTGTGGGGTGAGAAGCCCGACTTCGCCGGCAACGACGCACGTCTGGGCATCTACAAGTGCTCTACCACCGACGACCACGAGTGGCGGCTGATGTCCAAGGGCGAGTCATAACGGTCCGGCTGCGGCCCCCACACGGTCTACTGGCCCTGTGGGGGCCGGCCCCGTTCCTTCTGGTCTTGTTGCGAGGACCGACGGAGGACGAGCCGTGGGTCCGGGGCGGGGCGCGGGGCCTCGGCCAGGGGCAGGACACGGTCCCCGGGACGGGTGGGCGGCTCCGCATCGATGTGCGGCAGTCTGACCGTTTCGGTTGCTGAGAGGGGTTGCGTGCTCGTATCGCCTTTGCGGGAGTGCAGTCTGACCGTATCGGCATCCATGGACGGTGCCGCTGCGGAGTCCGGAGCCGGGTTCGCCGTCGTCGGCTGTTGCCGCATGCCTGCGAACGGGTTGCGCCAGAAGTGCGAGCGCGGGGTTCGCCAGTTGTAGCGCAGGGCGAGGAGCCGTAGTCCGAAGGCGAACAGCGAGGTCCCGATGGCGGTGGCGGCGTTCAGCACTTCGGTCTTGTACAGCAGAGCGGCCAGGGTCGCGCCGGCGAGGGCGGGCAGCGCGTACAGATCGCGGTTCCAGCGGAGCAGCGTCGGCTGTTCGAGGGCGAGGAGCTGGGCCAGCACGCCACCGCCGACGGCGCTGGCGCAGCCGAGCGTGACCGCGGCGGGGATGTTGAAGCCGTGCGTGAGCGCCTTGGTCGTGCCGGTGACGCTGAAGAGTCCGAGCGCCGCCGCGTCGGAGACGTCGAACAGCCTGGCCTCGTCCACTTTGTCGTCATGGCGCAGCCGGTGCCCGAAGTACACGATCACCGCTGCGACACAGGGCGCGAAGAAATAGCCGAGATCGGTGAAGGCGACGGGGGCGACCCCGAGCACCAGGTCACGGAAGACGCCGCCGCCGAGGCCCGCCGCCTCGCTGAGGATCACCGTCCCGAAGATGTCGAAGTCCTTGCGCACCGCGAGGAACGCCCCTGAGAGGGCGAAGGCGAAGATGCCCAGGAGGTCCATCACGTACTGGACAGCGCCGCTCAGTTCCGCGATCGGCATCGGTCAGGGCTCCCCAGGAGATAGTCAGCTTGTACGCCGCTGAAGGCGGTTGGACAGGCGAACGATGATACGAAGGCTGTGTTGCAGATTTCTTGTCTTCCTGGCCTGCTGGAAACGCAACGGAGTGGTCGGCGACCTGGCGTATGAACTCGGGGCCACGGCCGGCCTGGCTGAGGCCGTCCATGCCGCGCACGGTGATCAGCAGCAGCGCGGCAAGCGCGCGAGTTGTGATGTGTGTCGATGTCGCCGGCGTGCTGGGCCTGTGTCAGACGGGTCAGAAGGATTTCCTCGTAGGTGCCGTACATGCGCTCGGCGCGCGATGCGACCTCGGGGTCCGATGCGGCGAGTTCGGCGGTGGACTTGGCCAGGTGCAGGCTGCCACTCCGATGTGCACATGGCCCGCGACGACTGGGGATTCTCGACCCCCCACGCCGTCGGCGACCGGGTCGCGGTCGGGAAGCTGCTCGGATGGTGCGGAAGCTGCGCGAACTGCTGGGCGGACCGGGAACAGTACTGCGCGGGGCGGGTTCAGCGAGCGAATCGTTGTCGATCAGGACGTCGTCCACCGCCTCCCACCGGGCCTGGACATGGCCGCGGCGGCGCCGCTGATGTGCGCGGGGATCACCATGTTCTCGGCACTGCGGCGCTACCGCCTACTCCACCGTCGCGGACGCACCAAGCGGCGCCTTCGACCTGATCATCTCGACCGGAATTCTGTTCCGCGCCGCGAACAACATCACGGCCGAGACCGAGATCATCACCGCCGACCAGATGGACACCGCCTTCAAGCGCCTGGACGCGGCCGACGTCCGCTACCGCCTCGTCCTGGACGCCGCCACTCTGTGACGTAGGCTCGGCGGATGGCGAAGTATTTCGACGTGCATCCTGAGAATCCTCAAGCGCGCACCATCGGCAATGTGGCTGACAGGATCCGTTCCGGTGCGCTCGTCGCGTATCCGACGGACTCCTGTTTCGCGCTGGGATGCCTGATGGGCAATCGTGAGGGCATCGGCCGGATCCGGTCGATCCGGAACCTCGACGACCGTCACCATTTCACCTTGGTGTGTCAGAACTTCGCGCAACTGGGTCAGTTCGTGCACATCGACAAAGACGTGTTCCGCGCGATCAAAGCGGCGACGCCCGGCAGCTACACCTTCATCCTCCCCGCGACGAAGGAGGTACCGCGCCAGTTGCCGCACCCGAAGAAAAAGACGGTTGGCGTCCGGATCCCCGACCATGTCGTTGCCCAGGCCTTGCTCGCCGACCTCGGTGAGCCACTGCTGTCCAGTACGTTGCTCCTGCCCGGCGAGGACGAGCCGATGACGCAGGGCTGGGAGATCAAGGACCGGCTCGACCACGTGGTCGACGCCGTGGTCGACTCGGGAGACTGCGGCACCGAGCCGACCACGGTCATCGACTTCTCCAGCGGCGAAGCCGAGATCGTGCGCCGAGGGGCGGGCGACACGGCGCGGTTCGAGTAGCCGCGGCGACGCCTGGCCTACTCGGAGTCGGTTGTGCGGGGCGCGGTGTCCGGTGTACGGAGGGCGAAGATGGCCATGTCGTCGTGGCCGTCGCTGGGGTGGTGGTCGGCCAGGGTGTCCACGAAGTCCTGCAGTGACAGATCGGCGTGGGCGGTGGCGAGGTGGGCAAGGTCGGCCAGGCCCTCGTCGACGGTGCGGGCGGGGTCTTCGATGAGCCCGTCGGTGTAGAAGACCACGGTGGCGCCCGGCGGCAGGGGGTGGGTGTGGTCGGGGCGGTGATGTGCGGTGTTCACGGCAAGTGGCAGGCCGGGCTCGGCGTGGAGGTACTCCGCCTGCCTGTCAGGGCTGATCAGCAGTGGGGGGAGGTGGCCGGCGCTGCTCCAGTGCAGCCTCCAGCCGCCGTCCACGGGTTCGATGCGGGCCAGGCAGGCGGTGGTGACGGGCAGGTCGGTGATGGCGTGCAGGGTGCGGTCGAGCTGGTGCAGGACGGAGCTGGGCGGGGTGAGGCGGTCGTAGAGCAGGGCGCGCAGCATGCTGCGCGCCTGGGCCATGGCGGCGGCCGCGCGCAGGTCGTGGCCGACGACGTCGCCGATGACGACGGCGCAGGTGTTGTCGGGCAGCCAGAGGGCGTCGTACCAGTCCCCGCCGAGGGGGCCGGGGGTGGGGGCGGGCCGGTAGGTGGCGGCGCCGGTGAAGGGGTGCAGGTCGGGCAGGGTGGGCAGCAGGAGGCGCTGGAAGTGTTCGGCGCTGTCGCGGAGGTGTTCGAAGAGGCGGACGTTCTCGATGGTGATGCCGGCGGCGCCGGCCAGGGCGACGACGATGTCCTCGTCGTCGTGGTCGAAGGGCTGCCCGTCACGGCGTTCGGACAGGTAGATGTCGCCGTAGATCTGGCCGCGGACGCTGATGGCGACGCCGAGCAAGGTGCGCAGGCGGGGATGGCCGGGCGGGAACCCGGCGGAGGCCGGGTGGGAAGGGATGTCGTCGACGAGCAGCGGCTCGGGGTTGCGGATCAGATGTCCGAGAACGCCGCGTCCGTGGGGAAACTCGATGTCGGCCAGGTCGGCGCGTTCGGAGGCCGACAGGCCCGCCGTGATGAACTGGCCCAGTTGTTCACCGGACTCGTCCAGCACCCCCAGCGCTCCGTAGCGGGCGCCGACCAGGTCCATGGCGGTGGTGACGACGCGGTGCAGCACCGCGTACAGATCCGTCTCCTGGCTGATGGCCAGCACCGCTTCCAGCAGGCCCTGCAGCCGATCCTTGGCCGTGGCCAGTTCCCGCAGCTGTGCGGCGATCTGCTCCAGCTGGCCATCCAGCCGCGGCTCGAAGTCAGGAACGCACGGCTGTTCAGGTTCCTCCCCTGCACCTGCCATGGTCGACCTCAGCCTCCTCACCCGGCCGCTTGGCCCGCGGCACCGTTCCCTCAAGGTGCCGGCGGCCCTCCCTCGCCCCCAACGCCCTTCACCGGCTCCGGCACGCACCCACCGTCTGCTGACACGGCCGTGATCAACCCTCACAGGGTGACGCGACCAAACAGCCCAACCGACCCATTACACCGAAAGCGGCATGTCGCACACCGTCGTGACAGTGCGGTCTGCCGGAGCTCTGGGTGTCACGCCGTACGCGGCGTGGAACGCGCGGTGAAGTCCGCCGGGCGTACGAATCCCCACGGGTGTGCAGGGAGCGCACGGAGATGTGGTGGTGTGCCGCGATGTCCGCCGGTCCCAGGTTGGGATCATCGAGGTTGTGGTCGATGAAGGCGTTGACGCGTGCGAGCATGGCCTGCTGGCGGGTCTCGGCCGGAAGGTCGTCGTAGGCTCCGAGGTGCTGGGCCAGGCAGGCGCCCGCCAGGTCGAGCGCCATCGCGCCTGATCGGCAGATACGCGGGCGGGCTGTTGAACGCGGCCACCCGTACGGAGCCGAGGCCCAGCACCGAGGCCCACGCGGGGAAGCCCCCTGCGGGGTTCGCGCTGCTGAGGGTGAGTGGTGCCAGCTCACGGGAGACCAATTCGGCCCAGAAGGGTAACTGCTCCTCCGTGGGCAGTTCCTCGTTCGACACGTTCAGCCACATTCCGCCCCCCCCGGAATCGCCGCTCCGACAACCCTGTCACTCTTGGGCACCACTGTGCGCCCCGGAGGGATTGGCCACCCGGCCTGCGTGGCCACATCGCAGGTCAGGGGAGGGGCGCACAGCGGACAATGCCGATTGTCCGCGGACAGCCTTCAGCCTTTCAGCGACTCGTACAGGAGTCGTGATCTCTCATAGTCCGGCGTGAAACGGCTGGGGTGTGCTTCGGCCAGCTGCTTACGGAGCCGGACCGCTCGTGCAGCCGCCTCGGTGGCCTCTTTCGTTCTGCCCAGCTCGGCCAGGCAGCTTGCTTGATTGTGCAGGGAGTTGGCCAGGTCGGGCAGAAAGGCGTCCGGCTTGGCACGGGCCAGTTCCTCGCGGATGTCGACGGCCTGGTTGACCGCCGCCAGGGCCTCTTCGTGCCGCCCCAGTTCGACCAGGCAGGTGGACTGGTTGTTGAAGCCGGCGGCGAGGTCGGCGCGGTGGCTGTCCGGCAGCGTCTCGGCCAGCTCCTGGAAGATGGTGAGGGCGCGGCTGACGGCTTGGAGCGAGTCTTCCTGCCGCCCGAGTTCGCGCAGGCAGCCGGCCTGTGTGTTGAGGCTGTTGGCCAGGCTGGGACGTGCGGCTTCCGGGTGGCTCTCGACAAGCTCACCGAAGAGGGCGACGGATTCGGTGGCTGCCTCGAGGGCGGCTTCGTACCGACCCAGTTCGCTCAGGATTCCGGCCTGGTTGTTCAGGGCGCCGGCGAGGGCGGAGAGATGGGAGTGCGGCCGGTTGTCGGCCAGTTCCCGGTAGATGTCCACGGCGCGGGTGACGGCCTGCAGAGCCGCGGTCCTGCGCCCCAGGCTCCATCTGCAGTTGGCCTGGTGCAGCAAGGAGATGGCCAGCTCGGAGCGGAACTCGTCCGGCAGCGCGTCCGCCAGTTCGGTACGGATCTCGACGGAGTGATCGGCGGCTTCCAGGGCCTCGTGCAGGCGCCCCAGCCCGGAGAGGATGCGGGCCTTGTTGTTCCAGGCGCCGGCCAGCCCCACCAAGGAGGCTGTCGGGTGGATCTCGGTCGCCTTCAGGAAGGTGCGGATGGCGTGGTCGATCTCCTCGCGCGCTGTGCTGTGGCGTCCCAGATCGGTCAGCAGGGTGGCACGGCCTTCCAGGGCGACGGCGAGGCTTATGAGATGGGGGTCCGACCGGCTCTTGGGCAGGCTCTTGTAGATCGTGATGGCGCGGGTGGCGGCCTTGAGGGCAGCCTGCGGCTGTCCCAGCGTGGCCAGGCACCGGGACTGGGAGTTCAGCGCGTCGGCCAGGGCGGCACGGTCTCCTCCGGGACGGTCCAGGCGTTGGACCAGTGTGGTGGTCGCGGTCGCGAGCCAGTCGTTCAGCGGGAGGCTGACGCCTCTGGCCTGGTCGATGAGCCGTCGTATCAGACCGATGTCCTCGGCCGTGGTGGTGAGGTGGATGAGGGCGTCGATCAGGGGCCGGGGATGCGCTGTCCGGAGCGCGGCGGTCACGGCGGCGACGCCCAGGGTGTCCGGGGCACCGGTGAGGGCGTCCCGCAGGACGGACGCGATGGTGTCCCCGTGGTGGGGGCGCTCGGCGGCCCGGGTGAGGACGGTCAGGGCGTGGGTGGCCTGTGCTTCCCGCAGGGCGGTGAGGGTGCGGGTGAACAGCTCCGGTTCGCGTTCCACTTCGCCGGCGAGGTGGTGCTCCGCGATGCGGTCCGGCTGCAGGTTGCCCCACGACGATCCGCCGGTGGCCGAGTAGAGATCGGTGAGCCAGGTGGTCAGGACGCCGCGCAGGCCGCCGGCGTCCTCACCGCCCAGGCCGGGGATGCGGGCGAGCAGATCCCGCGCCTGGGAGCGATCGGCCGCCGGGACGAGGCAGGCGAGCGCCACGGCCAGTCTCCGGGTCTCGGAGGTGATGCGCTCCCCGGTCAGCCCGCGCTCGGCGGCCGTCTCGTCCCAGTAGCGGCGTTCGTGTCCCAGCAGCTTTCCCTCCAGCGAGTGCGGCTGCTCTGGCGGGTCCGTGGTGCCGGTGGCGTCCAGCAGGGCGGTCAGGGCGGCCATCTGCACCGAGAGCGGCTGGTCGTACTGGGCGGAGCCCAGCGGAGGGAGCGCCGCCTCGTCGATGAGCCGCTCGGCGAGGGCGTCCCAGTCGATGCGTGGGGCGGTCCGGCGCGCGGCGAGATCGCGCAGGCCCGGTGCGAGATCGCGCAGGGCCTGCCGGTACGCCTCCGAACGGTCCCGGACGGTGTGGTGCAGCGGTGGCACGCCCTGGACCCGGGCCGTGGCCAGGACGTGGGCCCCACGGTGCTCGCTCGCGCGGGTCCACCAGTCACCGGCCGTGCGCGCCAGTGCCAGCACGCGTACGGGCGTCGACGCCTGCTCGTGGTCCAGCACTTGGAGCAGGGCGGTTAACTGTGCCGTGCGGGTCTCGGCGTAGTCGACGATCACCAGCAGTCGACGGCGGACGCCGGAGAGCCCGTGGAGGGTGACGTCGGGATCGGCGGTCAGGCGGATCGTCGTCCAGCCATGTCGTGCCAGCCAGGCGGCCAGCTCCGTGGCCAGACGGGTCTTGCCCGCTCCTCCCGGTCCCGTCAGCAACCTCGCCTGCACCATGCCGTCACCCCAGAGCGGGAGCCCGGCCCCGGTGGCGTCGGCCCCGGTGGAGTCGGCCCGGGTGGAGTCGGGCTCGTCGGCGCCGGGCCCGGCGTCCGGCCGGCACCAGGCGATCAGGTCCCGCAGCAACTCCCCGCGCCCCTGGAAGGACACCACCGCCTGCTCGGGGCGGAGCAGATCGGCCGGCGAACGGGGCGCACGCGGGACGGCGTCGGTGACGTGCTGGAGGTCGGCCGGCTCCAACAGCACCGGGCGGCCGGTGTGCTCTTCCACCAGTGCGCGGAACTCCGGATCTCCGGCCAGCACATAGGCCGGGACGGCCTCCAGATGGGTGTGGGTCCAGCCGGGCGGATCCCCCACGACCACCCCGGTCAGCAGGGGTGGCATACGTGGATCACTGCCACTCCAGAGGGCGGCTCCCGACATCCCGCCCCACGGCGAATCACCGCCGCGCGCGTCCGCGCCGGCCGGGCCGGACAGCACGTAACGGTCCCGGTCCGCGCCGCTGACCGGCTGCACCTCCCCTGCCCGCTGCTCCACGGACACCGCCTGATCGGGTGTACGGGCCACCACCGGGTAACCGAGGGCCTGCGCCGGGACGGGCCGGACGGTCACCAACCGGCCCCATCGCACGGGCAGCACCGGATCCGTCAGCAGATCCTCCTCGGCCAGCAGCAGGGCCGCGTCCCAGACCCCGCGCGGCCCGTCTTCGTAGCGGCTCCACACTGCCCTGCAGTTCACCCGTCCCGGACGTCCGGGCATTTGCACCGATGGCTGCCCGGCCGCCTGGATGACATGGGCCGCCGTGATCACCAGACGGCGGGCGAGCACATAACCCGATCCCTGTGTGCCGCCGGAACGGACGACCACAACTCTCGCCTCGTTCATCCCCCACCTTCTCCTTCTGCCTGCGTCGGGTGGGACACACTCCATCCGAGCTCCGGACTGCTCCGGACGGCCCTGGACGGCCGACGGCCCCGGACATCAGCGGTCGAACTGCGAGCCCAGTCGCTCCTGCTGCGCGTCGGGCCGGTCGGTGCCCACGTGGTAGGGCCGACCGGACGGATCCTCGTGCGGTGTCAGCACCAGCTTCATCCGGTGCACCGATGCCTTCGCCGTGGTCGCTTCCGCCCCCGCGGAGACCACCCACGCGGTGATTCCTGTCCTGCCCCGGCCCTCCCTGCGCATCTCCACGGAGAATTCCAGTTCGACCGGTCCGACCTCGAACCGTGGGCCTTCCCCGTCGGCTGCCGCGGCCGCGGCCAGCTCCGCCCGCAGATGCTCGATGGCCTCCGCGATCCCGATCTCCTCAGCCATGACCCGCCTCTCCTCCGTGTGCCACATCGACAGGCTGCCCGGACCAGCCCGACGTTCACACCGCGACCGGGGCTTTGATGGCCGGGTGGTGTCGGTAGTCGAGCACTTCCACATCGGCGTAGGCGTATGCGAAGAGCGAGTCGGCTTGACGCAGACGCAGCCCGGGGAAGTCGAACGGGGTGCGCGAGAGCTGCTCGGTCACCTGCTCGACATGATTGTCGTAGATGTGGCAGTCGCCACCGGTCCAGATGAAGTCACCCGGTTCGAGGCCGACCTGCTGCGCCACCATGTGCGTCAGCAGGGCATAGCCGGCGATGTTGAACGGGACGCCGAGGAACAGGTCCGCGCTGCGCTGGTACAGCTGGCAGGAGAGCTTGCCGTCGGCGACGTAGAACTGGAACAGGGCGTGACACGGCGCGAGAGCCATGTTGGCCAGTTCGGCGACGTTCCAGGTGGAGACGATCATCCGGCGGGAGTCCGGGTCCCGGCGCAGAGTGTCGAGGACTTCGCTGATCTGGTCGATGTGCCTGCCGTCCGGGGCGGGCCAAGAGCGCCACTGTACGCCGTAGACCGGGCCGAGCTCTCCGTTCGCGTCGGCCCATTCGTCCCAGATGGTGATGCCGTGTTCCTGTAGCCAGCCGACGTTCGAGTCGCCTCGCAGGAACCACAGCAGTTCATACACGATGGATCTGAGGTGCACCTTTTTGGTGGTGATCAGCGGGAACCCCCGCGAGAGGTCATAGCGCAGTTGGTGCCCGAAGACACTTCGGGTGCCGGTGCCCGTCCGGTCGGCTTTGGCCGTCCCGGAGGTGAGCACCAGCCGCAACAGGTCTTCGTACTGGGTGTCCGCCACGGCCGTCGAGTCTACGTTCCGGACAGCCGGGATGACGCACGGATCGCCGTCGAGGCTGTGCGCTGTCCGGTGGACCCGGTGGACCCGGTGGACCCGGTGGGACAGCGCACAGCCATGAGGTGGGTGCGTCCTATCCCCGTGCCACCGCGATCGCGCCCTTGAGCCGTTCCCCCGCCTCGTAGATCATGTACGGCACTCCGCCGTCCGTGCCGAAGGAGGGGGCCGCGGCCCGGCCGTTCTCGGGTGCCGATGAGCGGGAGTTGTAGAAGACGCCGAGGTGCTTGCGGAGCGAGAAGTCCTTGCCCACTTCGGTGATCATGATGTCGCCGCCGCTCGTTTTGTCCTTGTTGTAGACCACGTACGCGGAGCCGTTGCGCGTGAGCAGGTGGGGGCCGCCGACGTTGATCGCGCCGACGTCCGAGTGGCGCACCAGCGGCGTCTGGGCGAAGGTCCAGTTGCGGCCATCCGCGGACCAGCCCCAGCCGATGTCCCGGTGGTTGGTGGTGTTGTTGGTCATGAACAGCATCACGTAGCGGGCGTCGCGAGCGGGCAGGTCGTACTGGAAGACCCTGGCGTACGACGTCTCGGTGGTGCCGGCGGGCATCATGGACGTGTTCAGGACCACCTTGTCGTAGGTGAAGTGGATCCCGTCCTTCGAGCGGGCGAGCCGTGTCGTGGTGTTCTCGCCGTGGAAGTACAGCCAGAACTCCTTGATGTCCTCCTTCCACAGCACATGCGGCGAGGAGACATGGCTGACCGAGTAGTGCGGGTCCCACTTGTTCGACACGATCGGATTCGCCGGGTACTCGGTGAACGGGCCCTCCAGCGAGTTCCCGTAGGCGAGGCAGATGCCGCCGGGCGCGTCGTGGGGCGCGTAGTACAGATAGTAACGGCCCAGGGGGTTGGCCAGCTTGTCGTAGACACCGCGTACGGTCGGGAAGATGATCTCGCCCGTCGGGTTGTACTTCAGCTGCGACGGGGTCAGCAGCGTCCGTACGTAGGTGTAGTCGGGGAAGCCCCCGGGCGCGGCCGACGCGGACTGCGTCGACAGGCTGCCGAGGGTGAGCGCGGTGCCAGTGGCGGCGGTCGCACGGAGGAACATACGACGGTCCGGGCCGGACTGTGGCTCTTGCATGGTCGGCTCGCTCCTGAAGTCGTTTGTTGTCGGAAGGGCGTCACAGCTGGGTCGCGGCGGTGACGCACAGGCCACCGAGCGCCACGGCCCATACGTACGGCAGTGTCCGCACCATCACCTGCTGCGGTGAGACGCCCGCGTACTGGGCGCTCCACACCGTCTGGGTGCTGGTCGGGTCGGCGACGCCGAAGACCTGGTTGTACGAGGTGGCCATGCCGAGGACGGCGGTGGCCGGGTAGATACCGGTGGCGATGAGGACACCCGCGATGCCGGCCCCGAGGCCGAAGACATTCAGCGGGCCGCGGTACAGACACAGCGGCACCAGGAGCGTGAAGACCAGGACGAACAGCACCGCGTTCTGCGGGCTGACCGCCTTGACCAGCGGCTCCAGCGCGTCGACGGCGCCGGGCAGCTTCACTGCGGCGAGCAGGATGCCGATCGCCACGAAGAGTGTGATCGGAGCCGCCGCCACCTCGAAGCCACCGTACAGAGTGCGCAGCAGGCGGCGGTTCATCTCGCGCGGTGGCGTGGTCGTCACCAGCGCGTACAGCACCCCTGCCAGCAGTGAGGGGATGATGGCCAGTTCGAAGCCGAGGGCCAGGACGAGCGGCACCACCGGCGTGAGGAGCGCGTACCACGGGGCGTCCCCGAGCAGCTGGCGGCGGCTGCGTGGCTTCGACTCTCCCCGCACCGAGGCGAGCGACCACGTGTGCTCCACGCCCCGCCGCCGCGACTCCACCAGGACGTACGCGACCGCCGCCACCAGCGCGAACGGGAACAGCTTCAGCATGAAGCCGCGCACGGTGTCCACGGGCAGTTCCAGCGCCGTGGAGAAGAACTGCCACACCGGCAGCTCGAACGGGATACCCACCGCGATGCCCATGAGGATCGTGCCGGCGGCCGTCACCTTCGGGATGCCCACCGCGATCATGGCCGGGATCCCGATGAGCCCGGCGAGCATCGCCGCGGGCGCGGAGCCCGTCACCGTGCCGACGAGGGCCGACACCGCGAGGACGCCGAGCGCCACGAACACCGGCCGGTCGCCGCCGAATTCGACGATCTTGCGGACCAGGGTGGCCGCGATGCCGGTCTCCTCCAGGAGCTTGCCGAGCCACGAACCGAGCAGGATCGCGATCACCGTGGCGGCCAGCGCGGGCGCGCCCTCCTGGAGCACCGTGTCGAGCACGCTGTTCTTTCCGGTCAGCGGCGCGCCCGCGGCGAAGGCGATCGCCACGGCGAGCAGCACCAGCGCGAACGCGGTGGGCAGCCTGCGGGTGAGCATGGCGGCGACACCCGCCGCCATGAGGAGCAGAATCACGACACCCATTGATCACTTCTCGCTTTCGGACACCTCTGGTTTTCGAAACATGCGGCGGCCAGCGCCTCAGTGAGCAGCAGGGGGCTGCGGCCCAGGCCGCAGGCGGCGCGGGCGTAGGCGTGCGCGGCGAGTTCGTCGGCGCCCGCGACATGCGCGTAAAGTCGGCGCCGCCCGAGCCGCAGCGCGGTGTGGCCGAGCGCCCGCTTGAACTCGGCCCGGACGTGCGCCTGATGGAGCCAGGCGTGCGCCTGCTCGTGGGCGAGGGCCGCGGCCAGCACCGACCCCGCGGGGAACCAGTGCCGCCAGCCGCGCTGCACGACGAGCCTTTCGGCGCGGTCGAGGGTGTCGACGTACACCTCGACCACCGGCGGCCGCGACCGGTACCGGGCCAGCAGCCCGGCGGCGAGCCCGCCGTCCCGCTCGACCACTCGGACCGGCGCCGGATCGGGGGTCATCCGGCGTCCGAACTCCTCGGCCGCCTCCGCCCATCGGCGCAGGAGCAGGGGATCGCGACCCTCGTGCGTGGGCGTCCCCGCGAGAAGCCGCACGGCGAGGTCCAGGTCGTGGTCGAGGTCCACGTCGTGATTGAGGCCCAGATCGCGGTCGTGGTCGTTGTTGCCACTCATGCGCGGGACTCCACGACCGCGACCACCGGCTCGTCGGCCGCGCGCGCACGCAACTCGCTGCGGGCCAGCGCGAGCAGCGCCCCGGGTTCGAGCACCCCGGACAGATCCGCAATCCGCCCGCCCACCAGCAGGCGCACCGCGGGCGCCCGCACCCCGCCGTCGCCGTACGAGGTGGCGTCCCGCACCAGCGAGGCAAGCGTCTCGCCGGCCGCGCCCACGGTCGTCGTCTCCACCCGCGCGTCGGACACCCCGAGCCGCACCACCCCGTCCGCGTCCACGACCCGCACCGGCCGTCGCAGTGCGCGCAGCCGACGTCGCACCTCCGTGCCGTACACCGTGTACGCGTCCGTGCCGGCCAGGATCTTCACCCGTATCTCCTGCGCCTTGAGGCTGGCAGCGGCCACGCGCAGCCGCTCGGCGTCATCGGCGCGGTGCGCCCGGTCCTGTGTGCGCAGTTCGGTCGCGCCGGTGGCGACGGCCCGTACGGTGCTGGTCTGCGGGTCGACCGTCACCTCGACCTCGACGCCGTCGGCCGCGGCGCCCTGGGCGACGACCGCGTGCTCGGCCTCGGCGCGCACGGCGAGGATCTGTTCCTGGGTGGCGCCGGGGATGATCCGCTCGACCTGTTCGCGGAGCAGCGCGAGCGCCACCCCGATCGGGCTGATGACCTCGTTGTGCCGGGCGATGCGTCCCTCCAGACCGGCGGCCCGGGCCAGGTGCGGGGTCACCGCCGCCGCTCCGCCGCCCCCGCCCACCAGGACGGCGGTCTCCCGGTCGAGCCGGTAGTCGCGGATCATCGCGTCCACGACCGTCCGCACCTGAGCGGTCCCCGCGTCCAGCACGGCCCGCGCCGCGCCCGCCACGTCCATGCCGAGCATGGCGGCCGGCTCGGCGAGCGCCGCCCGTGCCACCTCCGGTTCGCAGCGCGCGAAGTCGCCCTCGGGGACCCGGCCCAGCGCGTTCGCCGCGCATGTCATCGTCACGGCGAACCGGCCGCCCGCCGCGTCCAGGACCAGATAGTCGTCGGGGTCGCCGTCCATCGGCCGCACCGTGGTGACCTTCGCGTCCCGCAGCTCGTCGAGCGAGGCGAAACAGGCGTAGCGAAGCCCGGCGATATGCGCGCTGCGTGGACCGACGCCCGTGACCTTCCCGCCGGAGACACGCACCATGGACCCGCCACCGACGCCGACGGTGCGCACATCCAGGGCGTTGAGATACGACGCCTTACCGAGGATCGTCGCGTGCCGCACGGCCACCTTGCCGCGTCGCACCACGCTGATGTCCGTCGACGTGCCACCCGTCTCCAGGAACACTCCCTCGCTGATCCGCTCCTGCATCAGCGCGCCCGCCACACCCGCCGCCGGCCCCGACAGGACCGTCAGCAGCGGGCGGCGCCGCATCTCGTCCAGCGACATGACACCGCCGTCGCACCGCATCACCATCAGTGGTGCCGTGACCCCGGCCTTGGTGATGGAGGAGTCGACGAGATCGGCCGTGGCCAGCATGCGCGGCAGGATCGCCGCGTTCACCACGGCGGTACGGGTCCGCTTGTGCAGCCCGTACAGCGAGGTGATCTCGTGTGCCGCGGCGACCGGCAGACCCCTGGGCCGCGCCGCGTCGAGCACGGCCTGCTCCCCTTCGGGCCGGTCCACCCCGAACGGCTCAGTGGCGACGAGGACTTCAGCGCCGTCCTCCTGTACGCGGGTCACGGCGGCCCGTACCGCATCGCTGTCGAACGGGTCCGCCACATGCGCGTACACCAGCGGAAGCCGCTTGCCCGGGGCGAGTTCGAGCTTTCCGAACGTGGCGAGGCGCCGGGTGAACACGGCACCCGCGCCCGTGCCGATCCCGATGAGTCCGACCGTCGCCACATCGCCTTCCAGGAGCGCGTTCGTGGCCTGGGTCGTGCCATGCGCCAGGAACGTGACCTCGGCCGGGGTGCGCCCGACCTGTTCGAGGAGACGGTCGAGCGCCTGGACGATGCCGTGCGCGACACCGTCCTCATGGTGGTGGCTGGTGGGCACTTTCACCTGGCCCACCAGTTCGAGTGTTGCGGCATCGACGGCCACTGCGTCCGTGAACGTGCCGCCCACGTCGATTCCGACGCGGACGCGACGGTCAGGGGGCATGTCAGGCACCTCCTTGTGCGTTGACGTACGTATGGGTGCTGAAGGGGGCCGGTGTCGCTGAAGAGGGCCGGTCAGTAACCGCGAACGTCGGGCCAGCGCCTTTGCACGCCCGCCCGGTCCAGCACCCGGCCGAACACCTCGAACCGCTTGTCCTCCGCCTGCACCTGGTGCGGCTCCACGTCCTCGGCAAGGCAATGTGCGGCAAGCGCGCCCGCGACCTCGCCGACGTTCCACTCCACGGGGTGCAGGCGGTAGCAGCCGTTGGTGATGTGCGTCGTGCCGATGTTCTTGCCGGCGGGCAGCAGGTTCCGCACCCGGCGCGGCACCAGTGCCCCCAGCGGGATCTCGAACGGCACCGATCCGATGTCGATGTAGGTGTCGCCGCCGGTCGAGGGGTGCAGATCGATGCGGTAGCCCCCGACGCCGACCGAGTCCCGGTAGTGCTTGGTGCCGTACGGTCCCACGATGTCGATGGCGACGTCCTGCTCGACGACGGTGGTCACCGCCTTGATGCGCCGCGACTCGCGTACGTACGCCGCCTTGGCGAGTCCGTCCGCCGTGCCCGTCACATCGGGGCGGATGCGCAGCCCGGGGAACCCGGTGCCGCCGTCCGCCCGCGGCGCCTCGGTCTGCAGCCAGTACAGGACGGACAGCGACAACTGCCGTGCCTCGCGCAGCGCCTCGGCCTGCCGGCCGATGTAGGGCTTCAGCCAGTAGTCGTTCAGCGGCCAGTTGACCAGCGTGATGTCCGAGTCGAAGGCTCCGGGCCGGTGCAACTTGCGGGCCAGGATCCGGCGGAAACCCCACAGCTCCTTGTCCCCGGCGTCCGCGCTCTGGTCTGCGCTGACGGCCAGCGGATCCAGCTCGGGGTTGGGTATGAACGAGCGGGGGACAGGCTCCAGGGTGCGCGGGTCGGGAGCCTGGAACCCGAGCAGCGGCCCCGGCCAGAAGTCGGGGCGGTACGCGCGCCAGAAGTCGTAGTCCTCGGGCCGGTCGGTCGTGTGGTCCTCGCCCTCGTGGTGCGAGAGCGCGAAGCACACCGTGATGCCCTGCTGGTTGCCGGGCTCCGCCTGGGCGGGGGCGTGCGGCTCTTCGAACTCGGCATGCCCCTCGGCCCCGTTCGCATGCTCCACACCGGCCAACTCGAGCAGCTCACCGGTCTCGGTGGCGTCGATGACGTAGGGCGCGGCGAAGGTGCACAGGGTGCCGCCGCGCAGATCCCGTACGGTGACGGCCGTGATGGCATCGTTGTCGTGCTCGGCGGAGACCGCCCGGTGCTCGGTCAGCACGGTCAGCAGCCCGGACGCCCGGTGGGGTGCGAGCATCGCCTCCAGGACCGCGAGCGCGACGCGCGGCTCATGGCACAGTTTGCTGACCCGCCCGGCGCCCGGGTTGAGCTCGGTGAGCCCGAGCGCTTCGCCCCGCAGCGGATACCACTGCCGGTAGTAGGCCCGGATGCCTTCTCGTAAGGCTCGGTACGTCGCCGTCGTGCCGAACCGCTCCACCCACGGGTGCTCGTCCGGCGGCACCGCCTGCGCCGTCAGCTGTCCACCGATCCAGTCGGTCTCCTCGGTCAGCACGACGTGCCGGCCCGCCCGGCAGGCGGCGAGCGCGGCGGCGACCCCGCCCAGGCCGCCACCGACGATCAGGATGTCTGGCTGAGGTACCACAGTGCTCCTTGTGCTCGCGCCTGAACTTCGTTCCGCTGCCCTGGAGTCGGTCGCTACGGTGGCTGGATGGATGGTCCCGCCGTCTCGCCGGCACGGAACTCGCAGGCCACCAACGGCTCCCGCGCCTCCTCGCCTGCCACGAGCGCGGCGAGCAGCCGGACGGCCGCGGCGCCGAGCCGGTGCCGGGGTATGTCGAACCCCATCGGCACGGGCCGGGCGGCGAGATCGGCGGGCGGGCTCCCGAGCAGCCCCAGCGAGACGTCGCCCGGGCAGCTGAGTCCGGCCTCCCGGACGGCGGTGATCAGCGCCCGCCACGCAGCCCCCGTGTCCGTCTCCTCGGCCACGAACGCGGTCACCCCGTCCGCGACCAGGGACCGCACCCGCTGTGCCGTCAGCTCACGCATGGGATCGGCGCAGCGCAGCACCGCACCGGGCCCGCCCGCGATGCCCGCCGTCGCCAGGCCGTCGAGGAAGCCCCGCTGCCGGTCCGTGGACGGGGGCGCGTCGTCGTCCTCCCGTACGAGCACGATCCGTCGATGCCCCAACTCGACCAGATGGCACACGACTTCACGGCTGGCGCTGACATAGTCGGCGCCGACCCAGGCCAGCCCCTCCAACTCCTCGCGACGGCCCAGATGCACCACCGGAAACCCGTCGGCGACGAGCCGCTTCAGTTCGGCACGCGGTACGTGCCGGCCGAGGAACAGGCACCCGTCGGCCAGCCGCACCCGGCTCAGCGCCTCCGGTCCGACGGCGCTCGCGCCACCGGTACTCGACCCCGTGAACAGCACCAAGTCGTAGCCCTGGGCTGCCGCTTCCTGCTCCACGCCTACCAGGAACGGGTAGTACGAGTGCTGTACGTCGGTTGGGAAAGTGGCGGTGAAGCTGAAGACGCCGAGCAGGTTGTTGCGGGCCGCCGCCAGCCTCCGGGCCGCCGGGTCCGGCACGTAGCCGAGACTGCGGGCCGCGTCGAGGACGCGCTGCCGTGTCTCCTCGGAGATCGCCGCCGCTCTGCCGTCGCCGCGCGCCGACAGGACCAATGACACCGTCGCCTGGGACACCCCGGCGAGCCTGGCCACCTCGGCCTGCCGCGGCCGTGAGGTACGGCTCGCGGACGCCGGGTTCCGTCCCGGTTTCGCCCGCTTCTTCGGCTGATCCACTCCTGGCGTCCCTTCGCTCACCGATCCGTTAATGCGCATTAGTAATGCGCATGAATGCACTCTGGCGTGACCCCCACTGCCCGTCAAGAGTCAGGACATGGCGGATGCCGCCGCGCGAAGTCAGGAGGTCCGGGTGTGGTGGTCCAGCAAGCGGGTGAGCAACTCGACGAACTGGTCACGTTCGGCCGGACTCAGCGGCGCGAGCAGTTCGTCGTGGAGGTCGTCCAGGACCTTGTCGAGGCGGCGTAGCCGGCGGCGGCCCTGGGCGGAGATCGTGATGATGTTGCGGCGCTGGTCGTCGGGGTCCGGGGCCCGCTCGACGAGGTGACGTTCGGCCAGTTCGTTGAGTACGCCGACCATGTCGCTGCGGTAGATGCCGGTGCGCCTGCTCAGCGTCGCCTGGCTGCCGGGCCCGTGATCCTGCAGCGAGGCGAGCACGGCGTAGTGCCACTTACGGGCGTCGGCCTGGGCCAGCCCTTCGTTGATCAGGCGGTCCGAGCGCGTGGACAGCTGCGACAGCAGGCGGCTCGCCCGTCGACGCAGTCTGTCGGGCGCCGTCCTGGGCGCGCCGTCGCCGGGCACGTCCGGGGCTTCGGCTCTGGTCATGGCGCCGATCCTATCGATTGCGCTGGTCCGACTAACGATGTACGTTCGCTCGCGCCGACATCGTTAGTTTCACTAACGCTAGTCGTGCGAACTCTCGGAAGGAAGATCTGTCATTCCCACCAAGACACTGCAGATTCCCACCCCTGACGGTCAGGCCGACGCCTTCGCCGCTTTCCCCGACGGCGGCGGGCGGCACCCTGGGGTGCTGATGTACGCGGACGGCTTCGGCATCCGGCCCGTGCTGCGGGAGATGGCCCGCGAACTGGCCGGACACGGCTACTACGTGCTCGTCCCGAACTTCTTCTACCGGAACGGTCCGGCACCGGTGATCGAACTTCCCGAGCACATCGGAGAAGAGGTCCGGCCCGCGCTCTTCGCCCAGCTGATGCCCTTGATCGAGGCGCACACCGCCGAACGTGTCCTGAGTGACGCCGACGCCTGTCTCAGCTTTCTCACCACCCAGCCCGAGGTCGGCGCCGGACCGGTCGCGGTGACCGGCTACTGCATAGGCGGCCTCCTGGCGATGCGCACCGCCGCGGCCCACCCCGGCCGGGTGGCCGCCGTCGCCGCATTCCACGGTCCCGTGGGCGCCGACGGGCCCGAACTCTTCTCCAGGCTCACCGCCCAGGTTCACCTCGGCCACGCCGAAGGCGACATGACACCCGAAGCCCTCGGCGAGCTCAACCAGGCCCTGGATGCCGCGGGGGTCAGCTACACCTCCGAGATCTACCCCGGCACCGTCCACGGCTTCACCATGTCCGACACCGACGCTTTCAGCGCCTCCGGGCTGCAGTGCCACTGGGACCGCCTGCTCCCCCTCCTGGACCGCACCCTGGCCAACGGCTGACGCTCCGGTTCGGAAGCCGGACAGCTGACGTCGTGGCCGGGCCCCCCGCCCCGGGGGCCCGGGCCGACTGGGGGTGTGGTTTTATAAAAAAAACCGACCCACACAGAAGACCCGGGGAGG
>NZ_JBHWES010000122.1:0-20080 GCF_042734105.1 Streptomyces sp. NPDC059679
CAGCGACACGCCCACGTCACGGCGTGTCGCTGTCCGAAACTCACCGCAACTCAGTCTTCGGAACGCCGTTTTCGGGCAGGCATCACAGACTACGCCCGCCCAACGGCCGGCTCAGGTGGGTTTACCTCTGAGAGGGGAGGGGCGCGACCGTGGAGCGTCTGCGCCCTATAACACTCCTGTTGCCACTAGTGGTGCGTGATTGCGGGTCTGGTGTAGGTGGCGGGCGGGGATAAGCCGGGTGAACCGATTCGGCGGGCCGCCCATCCCTCCTCGGAGTCGGGCGGCCCGCTGTGTGCCGGTGGCGTACGGCGCTGTGGTCGCTATGGGCCCTCCGGGGAGGTTCCGGCCTCGGCCGACGCTACCCAGCGTTGCCGACTGCAGGCCGCACGGCCCCTGCCCGAACCCTTGAAGGGGGCTTTCGCCATGAACACCATCCCACAACCGCTCTCTCTGCCCGCTCTGCCGACGCCGACCGTCCTCGCAGCGGTCACGAGCCCGCCGCAGCCCGCAGCCACGGCATCGCTGGCAGCCCAGACCACCATCCCCGTGGGGAACACCCCGTTCCGGCTGGCGGCCGCCCCGAACGGACGCGTCTACGTGACCAACTTCGGCGCGAGCACCGTGTCGGTGATCGATTCGACCACCAACATGGTCATCGGCTCCCCCATCCCCGTGGGGGTATGGCCGCGCGGGGTGGCGATCGCGAACGGGCGCGCCTACGTCGCCAACTCGAACTCGAACACCGTGTCGGTGATCGATACCGCCACGAACTCGCTGGTCGGCTCGCCCATCCCCCTCGCAGGCGGCCCGTTCGGGGTGGCAGCCGCCCAGAACGGGCACGTCTTCGTCACCCAGCAGGACTCGAATACGGTGTCGGTGATCGACTCGGCCACCAACATGGTCATCGGCTCCCCCATCCCCGTGGGGGGTGTCCCGCGCGGGGCGACGGTCGCCCCGAACGGACGCGTCTACGTGACGAACTCCAGCCTCAGCTCGAACTCGGTGTCGGTGATCGACTCGGCCACCAACATGGTCATCGGCTCCCCCATCCCCGTGGGGAGCGGCCCGGCCGATCTCGCGGCCGCCCCGAACGGCCGCGTCTACGTGGCCAACTTCACCGCGAACACGGTGTCGGTGATCAACTCAACCACCAACATGGTCATCGCCACCATTCCCGTGGGGACCGGCCCGGCCGGGGTGGCGGTCGCCCCGAACGGGCACGTCTACGTGACGAACGGCAACGCGAACTCGGTGTCGGTGATCGACTCGGCCACCAACATGGTGATCGGCTCCTCCATCCCGGTGGGGAACGGCCCTACCGGCGTCACGGTCGCCCCTAACGGGCGCGCCTACGTCGCCAATCAGAACTCGAACACCGTCAGCGTGCTCCTCCCGCCCACGCTCACCGGTATCAGCCCGGTACAGGGCAGCGCCGCCGGCGGTACGCAGGTCACCATCACCGGCACCGACCTGTTCGGCGCCACCGTCACCATAGGCGGCCAGCCGGCCACCAACCTCTTCTACAACCTCGACGGCACCGCGCTCATCGCCACCACCCCACCCGGCGCACCCGGCCCCGCCACCGTCACCGTCACCAACCAGATCGACAGCGCGAGCCTGCCCGGCGGATTCACCTACGTCTCCCCCGCCACCACGCTGACCGCCACCCCGGCCGTCATCCGCCTGAACCTGTCCACCGGGCAGTTCTACATCCCCACCCTCAGCGCAACCCTGACCGACCAGATCGCCAACACCCCCATCCCCAACCAGACCATCACCTTCACCGCCAACCCGGTCACCGGGCCCATCACCCTCGGCACCGCTGTCACAGACACCAACGGCACCGCCACCCTCACCAACACCATCGTGTCCCCCACGCTCATCACCACCAACCAGTACACCGCCACCTTCGCCGGCTCCCCCGGCCATCCCGCAGCCGCCACGACCGCGCCCCTCGCCTACAGCCCCATCTGACACCCAGCTGAACCGCGCACACCGCGGGCCCGGCGATCACCATCAACGGGTCCGCCCGGTGGGCACGGTGGACCCCGGCGCGGAGGCCCCTGCGCGACCGCCACTGAGCGGAGCCGCCACCACCCGCCCCCCTTCCCACAGCCAACGACCTCCTGCCACCCGCCCGCCATCAGTCGTCAGTCGTCCGCCGCGCCCTCGGCGATCGCCGCCGCCACCTCCCCCGTACGCGCCGCCTCCTCCGCCCTGAAGCGCCGCGCGTCGAGCCGGTCGGCCAGCTCCTCGTCCTGGGCCATCAGCTGGTCGAGGTCGCCGTCGCCCAGCTCCAGCACGCCCAGGTCGACATACGCGCGCCGCAGCCGCGCGCCCCACAGCCCGATGTCCTTCACACACGGCACGATCCGGCTGAACAGCAGCTTGCGGAAGATCTGGAGCTGCGGCGCGCGTTCGGTGTACTCGTGGGCCTCGGCGCTGGAGATGCCGAGGTTCTCCAGGACCTCGACCCCGCGCAGCCGGTCGCGCATCAAGTAGCAGCCCTCGATGACGAATTCCTCGCGCTCGCGCAGCTCCGCGTCCGTGAGCTGCCGGTAGTAGTCGCGCAGCGCCATCCGCCCGAAGGCGACATGGCGGGCCTCGTCCTGCATCACGTAGGTGAGGATCTGGCGGGGCAGCGGCTTGTCCGTGGTGTCGCGGATGAGCCCGAACGCGGCCAGCGCCAGGCCCTCGATGAGCACCTGCATGCCCAGGTACGGCATGTCCCAGCGGGAGTCGCGGAGGGTGTCCCCGAGCAGCGCGGCCAGGTTGTCGTTGATCGGGTAGAGGGTGCCGAGCTTGTCGCGCAGAAACCGGCTGTAGATCTCGGCGTGCCGCGCCTCGTCCATGGTCTGGGTGGCGGAGTAGAACTTGGCGTCCAGGTCGGGGACCGACTCCACGATCCGCGCCGCGCACACCATGGCGCCCTGTTCACCGTGCAGGAACTGGCTGAACTGCCAGGCGGCGAAGTGGTGCCGCAGCTCGCCCTTGTCCCGCTCGGTCATCTTGCCCCAGTGCCGGGTGCCGTGGAGGGGCAGGGCATCGTCGGGGGTGCCCAGCGGGTCGTACGGGTCCACCTCCTGGTCCCAGTCGATCCGCTTCACGGCGTCCCACTGCTTGTCCTTGCCCTTCTGGTAGAGGGCGAGCAGCCGTTCGCGGCCATGGCCGTAGTCCCAGCTGAAGCGGGCCGCCCCGGTGGCGGGCACCTGCCACTTCGGATCCCCGGGGTCCATCGCGTAGAGCTCCTGCGTCGACATTCGACGCCTCCTTCGCCTTACTCGCTCCCCCGTACACGAATGGGAAAACGCGGGCTCACACGTCTAGTACGGCCGAGCCATATGCCGCTCGAGGATCGGTCGAGCGTATCGGCGGCCCGCTCTCCAGGCGGGCTTGACGCGGCCGTACGCAGGGGATTGACGTGCTTGCTGACACAGCGTCTCATAAGATGTATCCGCCGGTAACCCTCCCGGCGGCCCCGCCATGACCGAGGTGCCAAGCATGACGACCACGATCCGGCCCACCGCGCCACGCGATGCGCTCGGGCTGCTCAAGGACCGCGAGGCTGTGGCCGAACGGCTGCTGAAGTCCTCCGCCCGGCACTCCTTCGATCCGGACACCGAGCTGGACTGGGACGCGCCGTACGAGGAGGGCATGTGGTTCTGGCCGCCGGAGCTGCTGTCCCTGTACGACACGCCCATGTGGCGGCGGATGTCCGAGGAGCAGCGCATCCTGCTGTCCCGGCACGAGTTCGCCGCGCTGCTCTCGCTCGGCATATGGCTCGAGGTCATCCTGATCCAGCTGCTCACCCGCCATATCTACGACAAGCCCTCGACCAGCGCGCATGTGCGCTACGCGCTCACCGAAATCGCCGACGAGTGCCGTCACTCGAAGATGTTCGCCCGGCTGATCGCCAAGGGCGGCACCCCCGCCTATCCGCCCGCCCCGCTGCACCACAACCTCGGCCGCTTCTTCAAGACGGCCTCCACGACCCCCGGCTCCTTCACCGCGACCCTGCTCGGCGAGGAGATCCTGGACTGGATGCAGCGGCTGACCTTCCCCGACGAGCGGATCCAGCCGCTGGTGCGCGGCGCGACGCGGATCCATGTGGTGGAGGAGGCGCGCCATGTGCGGTACGCGCGGGAGGAGTTGCGCCGCCAGATGGTGTCGGCGTCCCTGTGGAAGGCGGAGGTGACCCGGCTCGGCTCGGGCGAGTTCGCCCGGGTGTTCGCGCGCGCCTTCGTCAACCCGCAGGTGTACACGGACGTCGGGCTCGACCGGCGCGCGGCGGTCGAGCAGGTGCGGGCGAGCGCCCATCGGCGCGAGGTGATGCGTACGGGCGCGAAGCGGCTGACCGACTTCCTCGACGACATCGGCGTGCTGCGGGGCGCGGGGCGCCGGTTGTGGCACAGCTCGGGCCTGCTGGCGTAATCGCACGCAGGGGCGGTTACGCTGCCAGGCATGACCTCAGGCAGCGGCACCGCCCCGGCGCAGCCGGCGGCGACAACGACCCGTGCCGCGGCGTCGCCCGCAGCACCCGACACGCCGACATCCGACACGCCGACTTCCGACACGCCGGCGGCCGCGGCCCGCCGCGCCACGCGCCCCGCGCGCCGGGGCGCGTATCGCAGGCTCAGCGTGGAGGAGCGGCGGGCCCAGCTGATCGCCGCCGCGCTCGGGCTGTTCGCCCATCGCGCGCCCGAGGACGTCTCGCTGGACGACGTGGCCACCGCCGCCGGGGCCTCCCGGCCGCTGGTCTACCGCTACTTCCCCGGCGGTAAGCAGCAGTTGTACGAGGCGGCGCTGCGCAGCGCCGCCGATGAGCTGGAACTGTGCTTCGCCGAGCCCCGGAGCGGCCCGCTCACCGTACGGCTTGGCCGGGGGCTCGACCGCTATCTCGCCTTCGTGGACGAGCGCGACGCGGGGTTCAGCGCGCTGCTGCAGGGCGGCAGCGTCGCCGACACCTCGCGGACCAACGCGATCGTCGACGAGGTGCGGCGCGCCGCGGCCGATCAGATCCTGCTCCACCTGGAGGTGGCGGAACCGAGCCCGCGGCTGCGGATGATGGTGCGCACCTGGATCACCGCGGTCGAGGCCGCCTCGCTGATGTGGCTGGACGAGGGCAAGCAGCCGCCGATGGCGCAGCTGCGCGACTGGCTCGTCGACCACTTCGTCGCGCTGATGGCCGCCACGAGCGCGAGCGACCCGCAGACGGCGCGGGTGCTGCGCGCGGCGCTGGCGCTGGAGACGGCGGAGGGGCAGGCCGGGGCGCTGGCCCGGGGCGTGATGCCGGTGCTCGGCGACGCCTCCCACCTGCTGTGAGACGACGCCTCCCGCCTGCTGCGAGGCGACGCCTGCCACGTGCTGTGAGACTGGGCCGGTGAGAAGCGAGGAGACGCCCTTCGTGGGCGGGCCGCTGGACGGCCGGGTGCTGCCGGTGCTGGTCGGGATGACCGGGCAGCCGCCGAAGACGTACGAGGTGCCGGTGCCGGACGAGGGCGGCGGCCCGCCGACGGTGTACGTCTACCGCCGGGTGCCGGCCGCCACATCGCGGCGGCTGGGGCTGGTGCGCGGGTGGCGGTACGAGTACGACCCGGAGGGCAAAGCGCAGGGCGGGCTGAAATGGCCCTGGTCAAAGCCCGGCTGACGGTACGCCATCGGCTACGGCCGCACCGCCCGACGCCACCACCGCTCGTACAGGCATACGACGGAACGGGCGCACGGATCGACCGCCGGACGGGTGACCGTATTGGCCCGACTCGCGGATAATTCTCCTGAATATACGACTGGCCATGTCACGATCGCCCCGAGGTCGACTCGTCGAGCCCGGAGGTGAACCCGTGTCAGGACGCATCGTGCGATCTGTCTGCGCGGCGGCGCTGACCGCGGCCACCGCGCTGGCCGCGCCCGTCCCGTCGGCGCCGGCCGCCGCCGCGCCCGCCCCTGCACCCGCGCCCGCGCCCGCCGAGCAGTCGGTCGCCGAGCTGCTGACGCAGCTCAAGGCGCTGTACCGCAAGGCCGAGGAGGCGAGCGAGGCGTACAACGCCACCGAGGAGAAGCTGCGCAAGCAGCGCGCCAAGACCCGGGCGCTGGCCGCCGCCCTCGTCCGCACCCGCGCCGACCTCGCCATCAGCCACGACGAGGCGGGGCAGCTGGCCCGCGAGCAGTACCAGGGCCGCACCCAGCTCTCCTCGTACCACTTCCTGATGGCGCTGCTGTCCCGGAGCCCGGACCAGGTCACCGAGCAGACGCGCGAGCTCGGCCGGGCCGCCGACCGCCAGGCGATCCTCGTCGAGCGGCTGACCAGAGGGGAGGCACATGCGGAAAGGCTCGCCAAGCAGGGCCGGGCCGCGCTGAAGAAACAGCTGTCCCTCGCGACCAAACGGAAGAAACAGCAGGACAAGGTCGAAAAACGACTCACCGCCATCGAGCGGACCCTGGCCTCATTGACCCTCCGCCAGCTGCGCGAGCTGCAGGAGCGGGAGTACGAGGAAACCGAGAGGGCACAGCGGGAACTGCTCGCCTCCGGGGTCCTCGACCCGCCGGTGGACGACACCACGGGCGACCCTTGGGACATCGACACCGGCAGCCGCACCAACCGCGGCAGAGTCCCCGGCCCCAAGGCCGAAGACGCCCCGAGGGACACCCCGTCCGATGCCCCCTCCGACGCCCCGCCGGACGCCACCGCGGACCCCGGGGACACCGGCACCGCCCCGGAGCCGAAGCCGGAGCCAATGCCGGAGCAGGAGCCCGAGCCGAAACCGGAGCCGGAGCCCAAGCCGGAGGAGAGCGAAGAACGGCCCCCGCAGGGCAAGGAGCCCCCTCGCAAGACGCCCGGCCACCGCCGCACACCCCGCCGCCCCTCCTCCTCCGTGGTGGCCGGGCAGCGGGCGCTGAAGTATGCGCTGAACCAGATCGGCAAGCCGTATGTCTGGGGCGCGGAGGGGCCGGGCTCCTTCGACTGCTCGGGGCTGACCTACCAGGCGTGGGCGCACGCCGGACGGCCCATTCCGCGCACCAGCCAGGAGCAGTGGCGCCGCCTGCCGCGGGTGAAACTCAACGAGCTGCGCCCCGGCGACCTGGTGATCTACTTCAAGGGCGCCACCCATGTGGCGATCTACGCGGGCAACGGCATGGTGGTGCAGGCACCGCGCCCGGGCGGTCGGGTCAAGCTGTCCCCGCTCGCCTCCAATCCGCTGC
Organism: Streptomyces sp. NPDC059679; assembly: GCF_042734105.1. Lineage (NCBI taxonomy): Bacteria > Bacillati > Actinomycetota > Actinomycetes > Kitasatosporales > Streptomycetaceae > Streptomyces > Streptomyces sp. NPDC059679. The sequence continues at coordinate 7,201 of NZ_JBHWES010000122.1, forward strand.
GCGGCGCCGTACGCCCGACAGCGCGCGGCAAGAGCAAGGGCTGACTCAACCCACCTGCTCAGCGGCCTCGCTGGCCGCATCAACCGCGTCGGCCGCATCAGCTCCCGCATCCTCGGCGCCCTCGGCCTCCTCGGCGGCACCCGCTGCCTCCGCCTCCTCCGCCTCCTCCAGATACGCCGCGGTCTTGTCCGGCTCGTAGAAGAAGTTCTCGAAGTCGGCCGGGTCGTCGAAGCCGTTGGCGAAGCGGTGGGCGACCGCGGGCAGTTGGCCCGCCGCGCCCAGGAGGCGCACGATGTGGTCGGGCGGCGGGGCCAGCATCGCGTTCGTCCACTTGGTCACATGCCGCGCCGTCGCCCAGAACCGCGCGAAGGTCCGCCGCATCCAGGCCGCGTCGAAGGGCCCGTCGCCGTGTTCGACGATGCTCGCCAGGTACGAGGCGGCGCATTTGGCCGCGGAGTTTGAGCCCTGGCCCGTGAGCGGGTCGTTGGTGACCACGACATCGGCCACCCCGAGGACGAGCCCGCCGCCCGGCAGCCGGCCGATGGGGTCACGGACGGTCGGGGTGTAGCGCCCGGACAGCGTGCCGCCCGCGTCCGTCAGCTCGACCCGGGTGGCCCGCCCGTACTCCCAGGGCGTGAACCACTCCATCAGCTCAAGGGTCAGGGCCAGATGCTCGGAGGGGTCGGTGACGCCGTCGAAGACATCGGCGGGGCCGCCGGGGATGGCCTCCCAGAACAGGATGTCGGCCCGCCCGGAGGTGGTCAGGGCGGGCATCACGTACAGCTCGCCCACGTCGGGCACCAGATTGCAGCGCACCGCTTCGAGGTCGGGGTGTTCCAGCCGGGGGGCGAGGCCGTGGACGTAGGCGACGGCGAGGGCGCGCTGCGGGGAGGTGTACGGGGAGCGGGCGGCGTCCCGGCCGAAGAGGGAGCCCAGTTCGCCCTTGCCCGCCGCGACCAGCACCAGGTCGTACCGCTCCGCGAGGAAGTCGATGTCGGAGACGGCCGCGCCGTGGATGACCAGCCGGCCGCCGCGCCGCTCGAAGGCGTCCATCCAGCCGGCCATCTTCAGCCGCTGGTCGACGGACTGGGCATAGCCGTCCAGCTCGCCCACCCAGTCGACCAGGCGTGGATGTCCCAGCGGGGTGACGGGGCCGGCGACCGAGACGCCCAGGCCCTGGATGCACGGGGCCTGCTCCTCCCAGAAGTTGATCTCCAGATCGCGCTCGTGCTGCAGCGCGGTGTGGAACATGCACTGGGTGGACATCACGCGGCCGACGCGGATCTCATCGGCCGTGCGGTTGGACAACAAGGTGACCTCGTACCCCTGGGCCTGGAGCCCCAGGGCGAGTTGGAGCCCGGACTGACCGGCCCCGACGATGAGCATCCTGCGCATGGCGGGGCCGGGTCACTCGGGCGAGATGTCCACGGCGAACCTCACCAGCGCCAGCAGTGCGTCGACCACCGAGATGCGATTGCGGGCATCCATGATCACCACGGGGACCTTCGCCGGCACGGACAGCGCGTCCCGCACGTCCTCCGGCTCGTACACCGGGGTCCCCTGGAAGTGGTTGACCGCGATGACGTACGGCAGCCCGCAGCTCTCGAAGTAGTCCAGCGCCGGGAAGCTGTCCTCCAGGCGGCGGGTGTCGACCATCACCACGGCGCCGATCGCGCCGCGCATCAGGTCGTCCCACATGAACCAGAACCGCTGCTGGCCCGGTGTCCCGAACAGATACAGCACCAGGTCGGAGTCGAGCGTGAGCCGGCCGAAGTCCATCGCGACCGTCGTGGTCAGCTTCTGCGGGGTCGCGGCGAGATCGTCCACGTTCTCGCTGGCCCGCGTCATCAGCGCCTCGGTCTGCAGCGGTGTGATCTCCGAGACCGAACTCACGAATGTCGTCTTGCCGACGCCGAAACCCCCCGCGATGACGATCTTGGTGGCGATGGGCGCCCGCGAACGGTCGTCCTGCCACCCCTGGAGTGCCTCGTCGGCCCCCGGTATCTTCGGCACCCCTATCGGTGCCGCCGTCATCGTCGTCTCAGAGTCTGCGAAGTCCACTGAGCACCCTTTCGAGCAACGCGCGATCCGGCTGTCCGGGGCCCCGCCCCGTGCCGTACACGCGGATCTTTCCCTGGTCCGCGAGGTCGCTGAGCAACACGCGCACCACACCGAGCGGAATCTTGAGCAGCGCGGAGACCTCCGCGACCGAACGCATCCGACGGCAGAGGTCGATGATGGCCCGGATCTCCGGCACCATCCGGGAGGCCGGCCCGCTGAGCGCGGGCTCGACCGCCCCGTCCGGGGTCTCCAGCGTGGCCACGAAGGTCTCGACCAGCAGCACATGACCGGACCGGGTCCGGCCGCCGGTGAGCGAGTACGGGCGTACGCGGCCGGCCTTGTAGGACGCCGACGTCACTGGGCGGACTCCAGGGACCGGCGCAGTTCGGTACGGAGTTCGGGGGTGAGCACATGCCCGGCCCGGCCGACGAACAGCGCCATGTGGTACGCGACCACGGTCATATCGCAGTCCGGTGTGGCGTGCACGCCCAGCAGCGAGCCGTCGCTGATGGACATGACGAACAGACTGCCCTGGTCCATCGCGACCATCGTCTGCTTGACGACCCCGCCGTCCATCAGTTTGGCCGCGCCCAGCGTGAGGCTGCCGAGGCCGGAGACGATGGTGGCCAGGTCGGCGCTCGACCCCTTGGGGCCGTCCTGAGCCGTCGGGTCGGCGGCCGCCGCGGCGTGCCGCGCGTCCGAGGACAGCAGCATCAGCCCGTCGGAGGAGACGACGGCGACCGAGCGGACGCCGGGGACCTCCTCGACCAGGTTCGACAGCAGCCAATGCAGATTACGGGCCTCGGAACTCAACCCATACGTGCTACTGGGCGCATTCACCTGCGTGCCTCCTCAACCGTGCCACCCTCGTCCTGCGCCCCCGATTGTCCCCGCTGCCGCTCCCCCGCCGCGCCGCGACTCGCGATTTCGGCCTCGGCATCGCGGCGTCCCTGGCGCGCGCCCTTCTGGAAACCGCCGAGCCTGCGCCGCAGTTCCTCGGCGTTCACCGCGCCCGTGCGCTCCTGGGGATCGGTGTCCGGCAGGACCACGTTCCTCGGGGTGCGCTTGGGAAGTCCCTTGTCGGTGAGGCGCCTTCCGCGCGCCTCCGCCGCCTCTGCTTTTTCCGGGGTCCGCTGGCCGGGCACCCCGGACAGCGCGGTCCCCGACCCGTCCGGGGTCGGCTGCCCGTCCTCCGCGTCCGGTGCCGCCGTACCGCGCTTGGGCAGCTCGGGCTGACCGGACACGCCGGGCGCGGCGCCGGGACGGGTGTGCTCGGCGGGCTCGACCAGATACGCGCCGGTGACCGATCGCGTGGAGCCCATGGGCTCGGCCGGTGCCGAGCCCTCGGCGGGCCCCCAGGCGTCGGCGCCGACGGGGCGGATGCCATGGCCGCCGATCGTGTCGCCGCCGCTCCGCTGGACCGGCCGGCGCGGGTCGGGGACCTGCTCGCCCCGGTGCCCGGAGAGCTGGATGGTCCGCTCGGCGGCCTCCACCAGCGGGTCCGGGGTCTGCTTCGGGGCGCGCCGCGGAAGCATCGGCAGCGTGCCGCCGTCCGACGGGCCCGGGGCCGGGTGGCCGCGCGGCGGGGTCGGGTCGGGGGCCATCTCCAGGCCAGGGCCCGTCTCGACGCCACGGCCCGTCTCCACACCGCGGCCCGTCTCCAGGCCACGGCCCGCTTCCACGCCACGGCCCGTCTCCAGGCCGGGGACGGCCGTCGCAGCGGAGTCCGCGGTCCGGGCGCGCGGCTCCTGGGCCGGGTCGTCGGCCGACGAGCCGGGCAACGCCCCCACCGACGGTCCGAGCGCCGGGGTGGCCGCCGGTCCGGCCGGCGATCCCGCCGGGGCCCCCTGGGGGTTCGCCGCCGTACGGGCCGGGCCGCCGGAGCCGTCCCCCGCGCCCGGGCGCGGCAGCCCCAGGCGCCCGCCGCGGCGGTGCGAGAGCGTCCGGGGCGACTCCAGATCGGCGGCGGAGGTCCCGGAGGCGGACGCCCCGGCGAGGGCCGGACGGGACTGTCCCTGAAGGGTGTTGGAGTTGGCCTCGGCCACCGAGCCCGGGAAGGACGGCAGCGAGGTGCCGCCGTACGAGGACCCCGCGGGCGCGGCGGGCGGCAGCCCGGTGCCGGGCGGACCGGCGGGCAGGATCTTCGTCGGGAGGACCACCACGGCCGCGACCCCGCCCGGCTTCTGCTCGCGCAGCTGCACCCGTACGCCGTGCCGCGCGGCCAGCCGGGTCACCACGTACAGACCGAGCCCCAGCGGGTCCTCGGGCTGCGGGCCCTGGCAGTACTCCGGCACCGGGTCGGCCAGCCGGTTGTTGAGCTCGACGAAGCGCTCGGGCGTCATGCCGATGCCCTCGTCCTGGACGGAGAGCATGACCTCGCCGCTCTCCAGCAGCCAGCCGGAGATCTGCACCAGGGTGTCCGGCGGCGAGAACGTCGTCGCGTTCTCCAGCAGCTCGGCGATCAGGTGGCTGATGCTGTCCGCCGCGTACCCGGCGACCTGGGCCTGCTGCGGCAGGGCCTGGATCTGCACCCGGTCGTACCGCTCGACCTCGCTGATCGAGGCGCGCAGCACATCCAGCAGCGGCACCGGCCCCGGATGCGCGGCCTTGTTCTCGGAGCCCGCGATGACCAGCAGGTTCTCGCCGTAGCGGCGCATCCCGGTGGCCAGGTGGTCGAGCTGGAAGAGGGTCTGGAGGCGGTCCGGGTCCTGCTCGCGCTCCTCCATCTCCTCGATGATGGTCAGCTGGCGCTCGATCAGGCCGAGGGTGCGCAGCGCCAGGCTGACGAAGCTGCCGTGGACGCGGGCGCGCAGACCGTCGAGGCGGGTGGAGACCTCGTCCCGCTCGCGGCGCAGCTCGGACCGCTCGTCGGCGAGCCGCCGCCGCTCGTCGACCAGGCGGGCCCGGTCGGCCTCCAGCTTCACGGCGCGCTCGTGCTCGCGCACCGCGGCCTGGTGCATCTGGTTGACGGCCCGTACGGCGTCCGCGAACTCGTCGTTGCGGCCCTTGAAGGCGATCGGCTCCTCGGCCACCGGGTCGCCGGCCACCCGCCGCGCACCGAGCCGCAGCGCGGCCAGCGGCCGGGTCAGCGAGCGGGCGGCCTGGATGCTCATGCCGATGGCCAGCAGCAGACAGGCGCCGAGGATGCCGATGCCCACCTCGAGGTCGGTGACCTCGTCGTCGCGCAGCTTCTCCAGATGCTCGATCTCGGCGGTGGCCAGCGAGGACTCGACGCCGCGCATCCGGTCGATACGGGCGGACAGGCTGGACTCGACGCGCTCGTCGCCCAGGAACAGATCGGTGTCGGAGAGCTGGGGCTGGTCGGTGAGGCGGGCGATATAGCGCTCGGCGGCGGTGACCTCGGTGCCGTTGACGGTGCGGGCGTAGCGGTCGCGGACGGAGGCCGGGGCGAGCTGGTTGAAGTCGGAGAGCGCGGACTGCTCGCGGACGTTGGTGCGCTGGGCCGCCGAGGTGAGCTTGGGCTGGCTGCCGCCCGCGGCGAGCGCGCCGAGCAGCAGCCCGCGGGTGGCGGATGCCTCTTCCGTGGCGCGGCCGAGGGGGGCCAGCGCGGCCGCGGAGCCGTCGTCGGCGCCGTCCCGGAGCTTGCGGGCCAGGGTGTCGGCGAGGCCGCCGAGGGCCTGGATGGTCTCGGTGTAGCTCTCGTACACATCCAGCGCCGAGCCGCTGCCGGTCAGCGCCTGCTGCCGGACCTTGGGCAGCGCGTCCAGCAGCCGCCGCACCTCGGCCGGGGTGCCCGGACCGACCTCCTTGACCTGCCGGTCCACCCGGGCCCGCTGGCTCTCGGAGACACCGGCGCCGGAGGCGGAGTTACGGCCGGCCGCGACGTACTCGATCATGGCGTCGCGCTCATCGGCGAGGGCGTGGGCGAGGGTCACCGCACCGCGGTTGGTCTCGGCGAGGTCGACGAGCTCCTGGGCGTCGGTGGTGTCGTCCAGTGCGCTGAGGACGGCCGGGGCCCCGGCCCCGAGAACGGCCAGCGAGACGACGGCGACGGACACGGCCAGCCGATTACGGACCCGTGCGGTGCTGCGCTGCGGCGACGCCTCCTGCTGGGGTGGCTCGCCGCCCTGCTCATGGTTGCTGCCCCGAAGCCGCTTCTTCCGCACCGGTGCTCACAATCTCTTCTCGCCCGACCCACTGTGGTTCAGAGGTGACGACGGTTCAACAATTGTGTGTTTCCCCACCTCTGGTAGGGGTTCCGACCCTTTCAGGACGACTTCGGGACGGGCATACATCACCCACCCCACCGCCCGAACGAGTGAACCGCATTGCGTAGTTGACCACCAAACTTCGGTCGCGGGCCATACCCTCCTTCAACCTTTCACGGGTTGGAAATCACCAGACCTCCTGGGAAGATGCTCCCTCACACATTCCCGCAACCGTCAATTCCGGCCAAGCCTGGACAAGCGGGGCGACTAGGGGGTGACGGACCCCGATCCGGCAGACTGACCGGATGCGCATCGAACTCGCCACCGCCCCCGGTGATCCCCGCGTCCCCAACGAGGACTACGCGTCCGTAGCGTTGCCCGCGTCAGGCCAGGGCGGGGTGCTGGTGGTACTGGACGGGGTGACACCGCCCGAGGAGGACTACGGCTGCGTCCACGGCGTGCCCTGGTTCACCGCCCGACTGGGCGGGGCACTGCTCGAACTGTCCGGATCCCACCGGGATATGCCGCTGGCGGATTGCCTCTCCCGCGCGATCGAACGTACGGCCGAGGCACATGGCTCAGAATGTGACCTTTCTCACGTTAGAACGCCTCAGGCGACAGTAGTCGCGGTGCGGTGGGACGCGGAGCGGGTCGAGCATCTGGTGCTCTCCGACTCCGCGTTGCTGATCGAGCGTACGGACGGTGCGGTCACGCCCGTACTCGACGACCGTATCGACCAGTTGATCGCCGCGGGACGCCGGCCCCTGGCCCCGCTGCGCAACGTCGAGGGCGGCTTCTTCACCGCCGCCGCCGACCCGGCGGTCGCGCGGCGGGCCGTGACCGGCACCTCCCCCCGCGCGGGGATACGGGCGGTGGCGGCGCTCACCGACGGGGCGGCGCGGTGGGTGGAGGTGTTCCACGAGGGCGACTGGGCCGAGTGCTTCGCGCTGCTGCGGAAGGAGGGCCCGCAGTCGCTGATCGACCGGGTGCGGGCGGCGGAGGACGCCGACCCGGAGCGCATCGCGTTCCGGCGGGGCAAGACGCATGACGACGCGGCGGTCGTCTTCGCGGAGTTCTGAGGGGTTCCAGCGGACTTCGTCCCCCGAACGCCACACCCGCGTCGCCGGGTCGGCGGACCTTGCCGATCCTGACGTACATGAGAGGCCTACTCCTGCGGCGAAGCTGTGTCCTGCCCGGGCTCCTCGGTGACCTGCACGGAGTTCAGCCGGTGCAGCAGCCGGGCGAGTTCGGCCACCTCGCTGCGCTCCCACGCCGCGAGGCGGCGCGCATACCGCGCCCGCCGGGCCACTCGCACCCGACGGAACCGAGCACGCCCCTCATCCGTCAACTGAACCAGGAAGGCCCGGCCGTCGGCGGGGTCGGGGGTCCGGGCCACCAGCCCGAGGTCCTCCAGTGCCCGCAGCTGGCGGCTCATCGTCGCCTTGCCGACGCCGAAGTAGGCCGCGAGATCCGTGGCCCGCTGCTGTCCGGCGTCTTCCAGCCGCATCAGCAGTCCATACGCGGCGGATTCCAGTTCGGGGTGGACTTCCCGTGCCAATTCGCCCGAAGAGGCGCGGGCGCGGCGAAGGAAAACCGCCAATTCGCGTTCCAGAGCCAGGAATGCATGGTCTACACCAATTCCGCCCATGGTGCGTCCCTCACCCCCCTCGGGGGGCATTGCCCCGTTGTTGTGCACGTCAGAGCCCTCTCCGGATTTTCACGGCGTGAAATTTTCTTTCAGACGCGGCCGTCGCCGCAGCTCCGTCAGTATTTCGCAGGATTAGACCAACGGCAGCAACCCAGCCCCCTTCCGCGCCGCGTATCTACGCCCGTAGCGTCCTGTCCTACCTGACATGGCCATACCAATGACACGTGCACCTCTCCCCACACGAGGCCTTCGGAGGCACGCCATGCCCAAGCACAGACCTGGTACGACCCGGCGCACCCTGACCGCGCTCATCGGCATTCTCGCCGGTCTCCTCGCGATGAGCTTCACGCTCTCCGGTACGGCTTCGGCCGCCCAGGGCAAGAGCGGAAAGGCCATCCCCCACCCCGAGGACGACTGGGCCGGCTCACAGATACTCAAGCACGAAGGCGGATCCACGACCGGTGAGGAGCCGAAGGGGCTGCTCGCCACCGTCGAAGGCGTGGACGTCAGCAGCCACCAGGGCAACGTCGCGTGGGCGACGCTCTGGAGCAGCGGAGTCCGCTTCGCCTACGTCAAGGCGACGGAAGGCACCACGTACACGAACCCGTACTTCGCTCAGCAGTACAACGGTTCGTTCAACGTCGGCATGATCCGCGGCTCGTACCACTTCGCCCTGCCGGACAACTCCAGCGGCGCGGCGCAGGCCACGTACTTCGTCAACCACGGCGGTGGCTGGTCGAAGGACGGCAAGACGCTCCCCGGCGCGCTCGACATGGAGTACAACCCCTACGGCGCGACCTGCTACGGCAAGAGCGCGAGCGCGATGGTCAGCTGGATCAAGGACTTCAGCAACACCTACAAGTCGCTCACCGGCCGCGACCCGGTGATCTACACCTCGACGAGCTGGTGGAAGAGCTGCACCGGCAACTCCAGCGCCTTCGGCAGCGTCAACCCGCTGTGGATCCCGCGCTACGGCTCCTCCGTCGGTGAACTCCCGGCCGGCTGGGGCTTCCACACCATCTGGCAGTACACCTCGTCGGGCGCGACGGTCGGCGACCACAACAAGTTCAACGGCGCGATCGACCGAGTCCAGGCCCTCGCCAACGGCTGACGTCCCCCCGCGTCAGCCCTTGAGCCCTTCGGCTCTTCGGCTCTTCGCCCTCCGGTGTACGGACCCTGCTGTCCGTGCGCCGGGGGCGTCGGCCGTTTTGGCCCACGGGCGTTTGGGGCCCACGGGACACGGACGGCCCGGAACTCCCGTGCGAACGGGAGTCCCGGGCCACCGCACCGGTGGCGTCCGTCACGCCGCCACCGGAACCTCCGGGGTGACCGGGGCGGCCGCCGGGGTGAGGGCCAGTTCCAGGACGCGGCGGACGTCCGAGACCGGGTGGACGTCGAGCTTGTCCAGGATCTCGGCGGGGACGTCGTCGAGGTCGGGCTCGTTGCGCTTGGGGATGATCACGGTGGTCACCCCGGCCCGGTGCGCCGCCAGCAGCTTCTGCTTGACGCCGCCGATGGGCAGCACCCGCCCGGTCAGCGAGACCTCACCCGTCATCGCGACGTCCGGGCGCACCTGGCGGCCGGAGAGCAGCGAGGCCAGGGCCGTGGTCATCGTGATGCCCGCGCTCGGGCCGTCCTTGGGCACCGCGCCCGCCGGGACGTGCAGGTGGATACCGCGCTCCTTCAGGTCACCGACCGGAAGCTCCAGCTCCGCGCCGTGCGAGCGCAGGAACGAGAGCGCGATCTGGGCGGACTCCTTCATCACGTCGCCCAGCTGACCGGTGAGGGTCAGCCCCGCGCCGCCCGTCTCCGGGTCGGCCAGCGACGCCTCGACGAACAGCACGTCCCCGCCCGCGCCGGTGACCGCGAGCCCGGTCGACACGCCCGGCACGGCGGTGCGCCGCTCGGCCGGGTCCTGGGCGGACTCGGGGGTGTGGTGCGGGCGGCCGATCAGCGGCCGCAGCTCGTCGGTGCCGATCGTGACGGGCAGCTTCCGCTCGCCCAGCTCGTGCTGGGCCGCCACCTTGCGCAGCAGCCGCGCGATGGACCGCTCCAGGGTCCGTACGCCCGCCTCGCGGGTGTACTCGGCGGCCAGCTTGCGCAGCGCGTCGTCCTCCAGCACCACCTCGCCCGGCTCCAGGCCGGCCCGCTCCAGCTGCCGGGGCAGCAGGTGGTCGCGGGCGATGGTGACCTTCTCGTCCTCGGTGTAGCCGTCCAGGCGGACCAGCTCCATGCGGTCGAGCAGGGCCTCGGGGATGGCCTCCAGGACGTTGGCCGTGGCGAGGAAGACCACGTCGCTCAGGTCGAGTTCGACCTCCAGGTAGTGGTCGCGGAAGGTGTGGTTCTGCGCCGGGTCCAGGACCTCGAGCAGGGCCGCGGCGGGGTCGCCGCGGTAGTCGGAGCCGACCTTGTCGATCTCGTCGAGGAGGACGACCGGGTTCATCGAACCCGCCTCCTTGACGGCCCGTACGATCCGGCCGGGCAGCGCCCCGACGTACGTACGCCGGTGGCCGCGGATCTCCGCCTCGTCGCGGACGCCGCCGAGCGCGACGCGCACGAACTTGCGCCCCATCGCGCGGGCGACCGACTCGCCGAGCGAGGTCTTGCCGACGCCGGGCGGGCCCACCAGGGCCAGCACCGCGCCGCCCCGCCGGCCGCCGACCACGCCAAGCCCCCGGTCGGCGCGGCGCTTGCGCACCGCCAGGTACTCGGTGATCCGCTCCTTGACGTCCTCCAGGCCCGCGTGGTCGGCGTCGAGCACGGCCTTGGCGCCGGCGATGTCGTACGCGTCCTCGGTGCGCTCGTTCCAGGGCAGCTCCAGGACGGTGTCGAGCCAGGTGCGGATCCAGCTGCCCTCGGGGCTCTGGTCGGAGGCCCGCTCCAGCTTGTCGACCTCCTTGAGGGCCGCCTCGCGCACCTTCTCGGGAAGGTCGGCGGCCTCCACCCGGGCCCGGTAGTCGTCGGACTCGTCCTCCGGGTCGCCGTTGAGCTCGGCCAGCTCCTTACGGACCGCCTCCAGCTGCCGCCGCAGCAGGAACTCGCGCTGCTGCTTGTCGACGCCCTCCTGGACGTCCTTGGCGATCGACTCGGCGACGTCCTGCTCCGCGAGGTGTTCGCTCAGCCAGCCGACAGCCAGCTTCAGACGCGCCACCGGGTCGGCCGTCTCCAGCAGCTCCACACGCTGCTGGATGGACAGGAACGGCGAGTAGCCGGAGTTGTCGGCCAGCTGGCCGACGTCGTCGATCTGCTCCACCCGGTCCACGACCTGCCAGGCGCCGCGCTTGCGCAGCCAGCTGGTGGCCAGCGCCTTGTACTCCTTGACCAGTTCGGTGACGGCACCGGGCAGCGGGTCCGGAACGATCTCCTCGACCTGGGTGCCCTCCACCCACAGAGCGGCGCCGGGACCGGTAGTCCCCGCGCCTATGCGCACCCGGCGCACACCGCGGATGAGCGCGCCCGGGTCGCCGTCGGAGAGCCGGCCCACCTGCTCGACGGTGCCGAGCGTGCCCATGCCCGCGTACGTTCCGTCGACGCGCGGCACGAGCAGGACGCGCGGCTTGCCGCCGCCGCTGCCGCTTGATCGCGCGGCGGCTTGGGCGGCCTCCACCGCGGCTCGTACCTCGGTGTCGGACAGGTCCAGCGGCACCACCATGCCGGGCAGCACGACCTCGTCATCGAGAGGCAGCACGGGCAGGGTGAGCGGTGTGGACGTCGAAGCCATGATCTCCCCTTCGGCAGGCAAGTTGAGCTATGCAGACTCAATGCGCGAAGGCCCGCCGATGTTCCCGGCCTCGTGTTCGCTCTGAGCGATCACCATCGCGGGGCGCTGACGGCGGAAGGTGAACCGCCGTCCCTTCGGTAAGCGATAGAGGGGCGTGAAACTGTTCCGCCCTGTGGGGGCAGACCGAAGCGACGGGGAGTTGCTGCGAGCCGTCGCGCGGGGAGACGCGCAGGCGCTCGCCGCGCTCTACGACCGGCACGCCGGCTGGCTGCACGCGCGCCTCACGCGCCGCTGCCCGGACCCCGAGACCGTACGCGAGGTCCTTCAGGACACCTTCGTCACGGCCTGGCGCACGGCCGACGCGCACCGCGGCGGCGAGGCGGGCGGCTGGCTGTGGACCATCGCGGCCCGCCGCCTCGTCGACGCCCAGCGCGCCGCCGCCCGCGCCGCCCGGGCCCAGGCCGCCCACGCCCGCCACCAGCCGGACCCGGCCCGCGCCACGGCCCCCTCCGCGGAGGAGCGGGCGCTCGACGCGCTGGAGTACGGCGACGTCGGCGCCGCCCTCGACCGCCTCTCCCCCGAACTGCGCGCCGTCCTGCGGGCGACGGTCGTCGACGGCCTCACCACCCGCGAGGCCGCGCAACTCCTCGGCATCCCCGAGGGCACCGTCAAAACCCGCGCCCAACGCGCCCGCAGAGAACTCCGCGCCGCCCTCACCGAGCGGCGCTCCACACCCCCGCACCTCCTGGACGCTCTCGGAGGCACCGCATGACACTCCGACGACTGATCAAGCGCGGCGGCCCCGCCCCCGCCTGGCATGTGACGCCCGCCCACGCGGCGTCGTACGCCGACGGCTCACTTCCGGAGACCGACGCATGGTCGGTCGAGAAGCACATCGAGTCCTGCGCCGCCTGCGCGGAACGCGTCTCGACCGCGGTCCGCGCGGGCACGGCGGCCCCCGCGCTGGCGGACATCCGGGCGGCGGTGCTGGCCTTCGCGGAGGCGGGGGTGAGGGCGAGGGCCGCGGCGGACGCGGCGGATGCGGCGGGCGCGGGGGCGTCCCCCGCGGCGGCGGGCGCGGCGCGGGATGTGGCGGGCGCGGCGCGGGATGTGGCGGGCGCGGGGGCGTCCCCTTCGACGCCCGCCTCCCCCCGGCCCACCGCCGTCGGCGGCACGGCCGCGGGGGCGGGCAGGACCGCCGGGGCCGGGACCCCGGACCTCGTCGCGGCCCGGGACACCGCCCCGTGCGCGCCGCCGACGGCAGCGGACGCGGTGGGCGCC
>NZ_JBHWES010000123.1:0-19521 GCF_042734105.1 Streptomyces sp. NPDC059679
GGTCATGCCCGGCCCGGCCGGCCTGTATCGCGCCTCAGATTCGCCTCACGCCTGCCCGAGCCTCAGAGCCGCGCCGCCCGCTTGGGCGTCTCGTCCGCCTCCGTATCGACGGTCAGGGCGGCAGGAGTCCGGCGGGCCTCCCGGATCAGCAGCACGGCCGGGACCAGCCCCAGCAGCAGCGGGGTCGGCTCCAGGATGGCCGCGCCCACCACGCTCCACGCGGCCAGCCCCCAGCCGATGGACTGCGGCACCACGACACCGAGCCGGGCCAGATGGCAGACCAGGACGCCGAGCAGCAGCAGCGGTACGGCGAAGCTGGCGAGCACGATCCAGAACGCGCCGTTGGCCCCGCTCGGGTGGGCGAACTGCTCACGCGGCAGACCCCACAGGTCCCCGCGGAACCAGTCGTCCATGTGCCCCGTGTTCTGCGCCCCCATTCCCACCAGGTGCCCGATGCCCAGAACGACCAAGCTTCGTCCCGCCCAGAGCGTCCTCATGGCGGCCCCTTTCGAAACTCTTAGTTTCGGAACTGTCGGTACCATAACATGACCCCATGGGAAGACCGAGGGATACCCGGGTGGACGAAGCGATCCTGGCCGCGACCCGCGAACTGCTGGCGCGACATGGATACGCCGGTCTGACGGTGGACGCGGTCGCCGAACACGCCGGCATCGGGAAGGCGGCCATCTACCGCCGCTACGCCACCAAACAGGAGATGGTGTTCGCCGCCGCCGTGCACCGTTCCGACCTGGCGCCGCCGGCCGACACGGGCAGCCTCCGCGGCGACCTCACCCGTCTGGTCGAGGACATCGTCGCCACGCTCGGCAACCCGGCCGCCTCCTCGGCCGTCCTCGGCCTGCTCGCCGACCTCGGGGCCCCCTCCGCTCTCGCCGACCGCTTCCACGCGAGCTTTGTCACCAGCCAGCGCGCGGTCGTCGCCGAGCTGATGGACCGGGCGGTGGCCCGCGGCGAACTCGGCGCGCCCCCGGACGTCGACCTCGTCCACGCGCTGCTCGCCGGCCCGGTCTTCGCCACGCTCTATCTGCAGCGCCGCCGTCCGGACGGCCTGGCCGAACAGCTGGGCCGCATGGTCGCCGAAACGCTTCGCCTCGAGGATGGGGCGGTCGGCCACGGCGGACACACCACCGGGCAGGCCGGCGGGAGCGCCACCGCCTGAGCGGCCCCGCGCCCTCATCCGACGGCTTCCGCCTCTTTCCCGGCCCCGCTTCCCGGCCCCGCTTCCCGGCCCCGGATCGGCCGTCTCTCTTCCGTTCTTCCCCGTCGCGGTGTATCCGTCGCGCCCGCCCGCGGATCTGTGGAGGTGGAAGGCGGCACACGGCCGCCACGGCCTGCGGAGGGGGAGCGGGATTCGTGGAGGAACACAGGACGCCAGGGGCCGGGTGGCCGCGCATCGCCGTCGGCGTCGACCTGGTCGAGGTCGCCCGCGTCCGGTCGCTGCTGGAGGACAATGCCGCGGCCGAGACAGAGCTCTTCACCACCAGGGAGATCCGCTACTGCGCGGACAAGCGCAATCGGTACGCCCGCCTCGCGGCCAGGTTCGCGGCCAAAGAGGCCGCGTTGAAGGCGCTGGGCACGGGCCTCGGCCCGGGGATGCGGTGGACCGACGTCGAGGTGGTCAACGAACCCCTGGGCCGGCCCAGGCTGCGGCTGCACGGCACCGCCGCGCAGGCGGCCGGGGCGCCCGGCAGCTGGTCGGCCGAACTCTCCCTGACCCACACCGGTGACTACGCGATGGCGCAGGCGGTTCTCCTGCTCCCGCCGGCCGCCGACAAACCGGCCATGCGCCGGACGGCCACTGACGAAGGATCACCATGCGCTTCCATCTGATCGACCGGATCGACGCCCTCGATCCCCATCGCTCGGTCTCCGCCCGCAAGCTGACCTCCCGTCAGGAAGAGTTCTGGCGCGACGAGGGGCGCGGCCCGGAGATGCCGGCCCCGCTCGTCCTTGAGGCCCTGTGCCAGGCAGGCACCTGGCTGATCATGGGATCCACCGGGCTGCGCCGCCGGGCCGCGCTGCTGTCCGCCGACTCCGTCTCCTTCCAGGGGGCGGTGCGCCCCGGAGACGTCCTGGTGATGTCCGGCCGGGTGGAGTCGTTCGGGGACGACACCGCCGTGCTCAGCGGCACGGTCACGGTCGGCGGCCGCACCGTGCTGAGCGCCGACGCCATCATGTGCGCCCTCATCCCCACCGAAGACCTGGAGGATCCGCAAGACGTACGGCGGATGTACGACCGGCTGACGCGTGGCGCGAGGATCACCGGCGGCGCGCTCAAGGAGGCCGTCGCATGAGGCGCGTGGCGATCACCGGCATCGGCGCGGTCACCCCCGTCGGCCTGGACGCGAGCGCCACCTGGTCCGCCCTCGCCGCCGGGCGCAGCGGCGTGAGCCGCCTGGAGACCTTCGATGCGAGCACCTTCCCGGTCCGGATCGCCGGTCAGGTCAAGGGGTTTGTGCCGGAGCGGGCGCTGCCCGACCCGCGCGAGCGCAGGCATCTGTCCCGGGCCGCCCTGTTCGCGCTCGCCGCGACCCGCGAGGCGCTGCGCGACGCGGGGGACGGCTGGCAGGACACCGACCCCTACCGGCGCGGCGCGGCCGTCGGCGGCACGGTGGGACGTCCCGAGCTCCAGGAGCTGGTGGACATGTCCCATCTGCTGGAGTCCACCGGGCAGCGGGAGTTCTACCGCCAGGCGCCCGGCGACGTTCTGCTCCGCGACCAGAACGTGGGCGCGGTGGCCGTCGCCCGGGCCGGCGGCTGCCAGGGTCCGCTGATCAGTGTGAGCACGGCGTGTGCCGGGTCGGCCCACGCCGTCGGTGAGGCCTTCCGCCGGATCCAGGAAGGCGAGTGCCGGATGATGCTCGCCGGCGGCTTCGACGCGCTGACCACCTGGATGGACGTGGTGGGTTTCTCCCTCCTGGGCGCCGTGACCGACCGCTGGAACCATGACCCGCGGCGGGCCTCCCGCCCCTTCGACGCCCAGCGCTCCGGCTTCGTCCTGGGCGAGGGCGCGGTCATCGCCGTCCTGGAGGACTGGGAGAGCGCCCGGGCGCGCGGCGCCCGGATCCACGCCGAGCTCCTCGGCTATGGCTCCACGCTCAACGCCTACCGGATCACCGACTCACCGCCCGACGGCGGCGGGGCCATCGGCGCCATGCAGGACGCGCTCACCGAATCACGCCTCGACCCGTCCGCCGTCGACTATGTGGCCGCTCACGGCACGGGCACACCGGGGAACGACATCAGCGAGACCACCGCCATCAAGAAGGTGTTCGGCTCGCACGCACGGGAGCTGTCGATCAGCTCTCCCAAGTCCATGACCGGACACCTCACGTCGGCCGCGGCGGGGGTGAACCTCATCGCCGCGCTCGGCGCGCTGCGCGAGGGCGTGGTGCCGCCCACGGTCAACCTCGACCACCCTGACCCCAAGCTCGACCTCGACTATGTGCCGAACGTGGCGCGCCGCCGCCCGGTGCGGGCCGCGCTGGTGAACGCCTTCGCCTTCGGCGGCACCAACGCCTCTTTCGTCCTCGGCCCCGGCGACGCGCGGCCCCACGACGGCACACGGTCCGAACAGGAAGGCAGGACAGCCGCATGACCGCGCTCGACGAGATCGTCGCGGTGTTCCCGGGGCTGCGGGCCACGGCTTTCACCAACGTCCCGCACACCCTCCCGGTCCTCGACACCCACTTCCCACGCTTTCCCGTGCTGCCCGGAGTGCTGATCCTCGACACGCTCGCCCAGGTCGCCGCCGTGGCGCTCGGGGCGGCCGGCGAGGGTCAGGAGCGATGGGGGCTGGCGGAGGCGCGGCGGATCCGCTTCCGCCACTACGTCACCCCCGGCGACCGGATGGAGACCACTGTGGACATCGCCGAGGTCACCGGGGACACCGCGCTGTGCACCGGCACCGTGCGGGTGGACGGCCGTTCGGTCACCACCGTGCGCGTCCTGCGCATGGCGCGCCGCACCCCGCAGGACGCCCCGGCAGCGAGCGAGGGGACACCGGCGTGAAGCGTGTTGTGATCACCGGCGTCGGGCTGCTCACCGCGCTCGGCAAGGGGCACCGGGAGACCTGGCGGAGCCTGCTGGAGGGAGAGACCGCGATCGGTCCCATCCGGGGCTTCGACCCGGCGTCCTTCCGCACCCGACTCGCCGCGGAGATCGAGGACTTCCAGCCCACCGAATACGCCCACCGGCGTGCCCTGCGCACCACGACCCGCAACGACCGGCTCGCCATCGCCGGCGCGGCCCTCGCCGTCCGGGACGCGGGCCTGGACTTCGCCGAGTACGACCCCGAGCGGGCCGCGGCCTTCGTCGGCGGCAACAAGGAAATCTCCAACCCCGAGCATCTGCTGACCGGCAGCCTGGCAGCCCGCACGCCCGACGGCCGCGCCGACCTCGCCCTGCTCGGCGAGCGGGCCTCATCCGCCTTCTACCCGCTGTACTACGTGGAAGGGCTCCAATCCGCCGCGCTCTACCACCTCTCGGCCGCCTACGGACTCAAGGGGCCGAACGCCTACTTCCACGGGACGGCGGACGCCGGCGCCACCGCCATCGGGCGCGCCTACCGCTCCATCCGGCGCGGCGAGTCACAGGTGGCGCTCGCCGGCGGCTGCGATGACGCGGCCTCATGGTGGGTGACCTCCAAGATGGACGGCCTGGGAGTCCTCAGCACCCGCAACGACCTGGGCGCCCAGGCCTTCCGGCCGTACGACGCGGACCGGTCCGGCTCGGTGCTCGGTGAGGGGGCGGCGTTCCTGGTGCTGGAGGAGCGCGAGGCGGCGCTCCGCCGCGGCGCCCACCTCTACGCCGAGATCCGCGGCTTCGGCTCCACGCTGGACAGCGCCCGGCTGCTCACCCCCGCCGAGGACGGTGCGCCGCTCGCCGCGGCGATGAGCCACGCCCTGGAGGAGGCGCGGACACCGCCCGAGGACGTGGACTACATCGCCACGCACGGCTGCGCCACCCGGCTGGGCGACGCCAGCGAGGCATGCGCCCTGCGGCGGACGTTCACCGCGCCGAACCGTCGGCCGGTGGCCAGCAGCGTCAAGCCCGCGACCGGCCACCTGGTCGCCGCCGCCGGCGCGTTGAACGCCGCGGTGTGCGCACTGGCCATCGACGGGGGCGCGGTGCCCCCGACGCTCAATCTCGACCGGCCCGACCCGGCCTGCCAGGGGCTGGACTGGGTTCCCGGACAGGCCCGGGAGCTGCCGGTGCGCCATGCGCTGGCGCTGGCGCGCGGCCTGGAAGGACAGCAGGTCGCCCTGGCACTCACCGCCCCGGGGGACCGGTGACACGCCGCGCCGACGACCGCGTCGGCAGCACAGCAGACATCGGCAGCACAGCAGACAAAGGAGGGGTGCCGATGGCCAGGCGGAACAAACGGGGACGTGCGACGAGGACCGTCACCACGGTGGCCGTGGTGGGCACCGGGGCGCTGACCTCCCAGGGGGCGGGAGCGGCGGCGCTGTGGGAGGGCGCCCGGGCCGGCCGGGTCGCTATCCGGCCCGTCCAGCACATCGATATGCGGGGGCTCGCCACCAAGCTCGGTGGTGAGGTCGAGGGGGCGCGGACCGCGCCGCGCGGCTATCGCAGGCCCAAGGGCCACCGCGAGCGGGCGCTCGACCTGGCCCTGGCCGCCGCCGAGGAGGCGCTGGCCGCCCTGGCGGAACTGCCCGAGGGGACGGTGGCACCGACCCGCTTCGGGCTGGTGCTGGGCACCTGCAACGCCGGACTGCTCTCCGCACGGGCCTGGCTGGACGCGGCGCACCGGGGCGCGGCCCCCGACCCCAGGCTGCCGCTGCTGGCCACGCCCCAGGCGCTCGCCGAGTCGGTGGCCGCCGCGTACGGACTGCGCGGCCCGGTCCTCGCGGTCAACACCGCCTGCGCCTCCGGGGCGAACGCCATCGGGCTCGGCGCGGACCTGGTGCGACAGGGCCGGGCGGACGCGGTGCTGGCGGGGGGCACCGACGCCTTCTCGGATGTCGTCTTCGCCGGGTTCAACGCCCTGGAGTCGCTGTCGCCCGAGCCCGCCGCGCCGTACTCGGCCGACCGGCAGGGCCTTTCGCTGGGCGAGGGCAGCGGCATGGTGCTGCTGGTGTCCACCGAATTCGCGGCGGCGTACGGACTGCGCCCGCTGGCCGAAGTCGCCGGCTACGGCCTGTCCGCCGACGGCTATCACGTCACCGCACCACACCCCGAGGGCGCCGGAGCGGCCCGGGCGATCGACTCGGCGCTGCGCCGGTCCGGTGTCGCGCCCGAGGACATCGGCTATGTCAACGGTCATGGCACCGGCACGCCCAAGAACGACCCGGCGGAGTCCGCCGCCATCGCCCGGGCGCTCGGTGAGAGCGCCGCGCGCACCCCGGTCAGCAGCACCAAGTCCGTCATCGGCCATCTGCTCGGCGCGGCTGGGGCGGTGGAGGCCATCGTCACCGCACACGCCCTGGACGAACAACTGGCCCCGCCCACCGCCGGATACACCCGGGCGGCCCCCGAGTGCCCGCTCGACTATGTGCCCGGTGCGGCGCGACCGCTGCACACCGACGCCGCGCTCTCCAACAACTTCGCCTTCGCCGGGGCCAACGCCGCCCTGGTGCTCACCCGCCCCGGCACCCACACCCCGCCCGTCCCCGACTGGGACCGTGTGGTGGTCACCGGAGTGTCGGTGCTCGGGCCGGCCGGCGACGGGATCCAGGCGGCGCGCCGCGCGCTGCGGGCCGGCCAGGAGGCCGGCTCCCTGGAGGGCGGGCTGCGGCTCGGCCGCGTGGCGCTGGGCGACGAGGAGATCGCCCCGTATCTGACCCGGCGTCAGCGCCGCCGGATGGACCGGCTCGCGGTGCTCTCCATCGTGGCCACCGCCAAGGCACTGGCCGACGCCGGGCTGTCCGCCGACGAGAGCGTCGGGGTGGTCTTCGGCACCGGCACGGGCCCCATGGAGGCCATGGAGAAATTCGTCCTCCCGCTGCTGGAGGAGGGCGCCGCGGCCGCCGACCCGAGCGTCTTCCCGAACACGGTCTACAACCAGGCGGCCGGACAGGTGGCCACCCACCTCGGGCTGCGCGGCCCCACCTCCACCCTGTCGGTGGGCCACGCCACCGGCGCGGCCGCCGTCGCGTACACGGCGGATCTGCTGGCCGCCGGACACGCGGACGCGCTGGTGTGCACGGTCACCGACACGCTCACCGAGCAGGTCGCCCGCGCCTATACGGCCACCGGCGCGGCCTCAACCCGCCCACCCGGCGCACCGGCCGACGGCCGCTTCACCCTCGCCGAAGGCAGCGTGGCCTTGGTCATGGAGCGGCTTTCGGCGGCCCGGGCGCGCGGCGCCACGGTGCTCGGCGAGGTCCTGGGCCACGGCATGGCCTCCGACGCCAGCCGGGCCCGGCTGTGGGACCCGCACGGCCGAGGAGTGGAGCTGGCCATGCGCCGTGCGCTCGCCGACGCCGGTCTTACGCCGCGGGACGTGGGTGGGGTGTGGCTGTCGGCCGCTGGGCTGACCGCGGCCGACCGGGCCGAGAGCGCGGCCGTGGAGCGGGTGTTCGGCAGCGACGCCGCACCGCCGGGCCATGCGCCCAAGAGCGTGCTGGGCGAGCCGATGGGGGTCGGCGGCGCGCTGTGCCTCGCACTGTCCCTGTGGTCGGGGGACACCCGGCCCGCCGCCCCCGCGGTGGTCAACAGCTCCTCGCTCGGCGGCAGTCATGTCTCCCTGGTGGTCGCCCCGGGCGACCCGCACGGGACCGGTGACCCCGGTGGCCCGGACAACGACGAAGGAGTAAGCCAGTGAAGCTCTCAGGACAGATCGCCCTGGTGACCGGAGGTTCCCGCGGCATCGGCGCGGCGATCTGCCGCCGCCTCGCGGCGGAAGGGGCCTCGGTCGCCGTCAACTACCGCTCCTCCGAGGGCGAGGCCAAGGAGGTGGTCCGCTCCATCGAGGAGACCGGCGGCACCGCCCTGGCGGTCCGCGGCGATGTGTCCGACCACACCGAGGCCGCGGCGGTGGTGCGGCGGGTCACCGAGGAACTGGGCGATCTGCACATGCTGGTGAACAACGCCGGCGTCGCCAAGGACGCCCTCATCTACAACATGGCGCCGGACGACTGGCTGGACGTCATGCGGATCAACTTCGGCGGCGTCTTCAACTGCACCCAGGCGGTTCTGCCGCACTTCATGGCCAAGGGCGAGGGCGTCATCGTCAATGTGTCCTCGGTGATGGGAGAGCGCGGCTGGGTGGGGGAGTCCAACTACGCCGCGTCCAAAGGCGCGGTCAACGCCTTCACCCGCTGCTGCGCCATGGAATCGGCCCGCTTCGGCATCCGGGTGAACGCCGTGCTGCCCGGCTTCTCGCCCACCGAGCTGGTGGCGGGGCTCACGGAGGGGGCCACCGGCAAGGGGATCCGCCGCCAGATACCGCAGCGCAGGTTCGGAACGGTCGAGGAGATCGCCGACGTGGTGTGCTTTCTGGCGGGCCCCGAGTCGAGCTATATGACCGGCTCGCTGGTCACCGTGGATGGTGGGGCGATGACCGCGCTGGGCCTCGGACGCCCCAACTAGGCCGCTTCCCGGCCAGGTGTATCCGGACCGGACCGCGGCGGATCTGTAGGGGTGTGAGAGCGGGGGCGCCGCGTCGAGACAGCGCCCGACCGTCCCCGATCCCCCCGCCGACTCACAGTACTCAACCGTCACAGCACTCAACCGTCACAGCACTTATTCGTCACAGCACTTATTCGTCACTGCCACAGGAGAGACCCTCACATGGACCGTACCCAGATCAGCGAAGCCGTCCAGAAGGCCGTTGTCGAGGCGGTGGGCGCCGAGCCGGAGGAGGTCGTTCCAGAGGCCACCCTGCTCGACGAGCTCGGGGCCGAGTCGATCGACCTGCTCGACATCCTCTTCCGCCTGGAGCGCTCGATCGGCGTCAAGATCCAGGCCGCCCAGCTCGCCGAGTATGTCCAGGGCGGTATCCCGGACGACGAGTTCGGCGACGAGAACGAGATCATCACCGAGCGCGGGCTGGCCCAGCTCAAGCGGGTGATGCCGCAGATCGATGTGGCCGGGCTGTCCGGCCGGCTCCAGGCCACCCAGGTCATGGGCCTGTTCACAGTGGACAACCTGGTTGATCTGGTGGTCACCCAGGTCGAGGCGGCCGCCGCCACCGCGGCCGCGTGAGGGGACCACGGTGACCGCGATCCATATCGTCGGTACCGGCGGCTACCAGCCGGGCGATCCCATACCCACCAGTGAGATCGCCCGGCTCGCCGGCCCACTGCCCGAGGACGTCCTCCAGGGCCTGTCCATCGAGCGTCGTTACTGGATGATCGACCCCGCAACCGGCGAACACCGGGAGAACAACTCGGACATGGCCTACAAGGCCGCCGTGCGGGCCCTGGACTCGGCCGGGGTCGAGCCCGGCGAGATCGACCTAATGATCCTGGCCACCGGCACCCCGGACTACCCGCTGCCGCCGCTGGTCAACTTCGTCCAGGACCGTCTGGGGCTGGAGCGGTGCGCGACCTTGGAGATCCGCTCCGGCGGTGCGGGCGTGGTGCAGGCCCTGGACATCGCGCGGATGTATCTGGCCGCCGGGGTGCACACCACCGCGCTGGTCATCGGCAGCGAGGCGATCTCGCCGGTGCTCGCTCCGATCTTCCTGGGCAAGGACCCGGAAGCCATCCGGATGCGCGACCGTATGCCGCTGTACATGTTCGGCGACGGGGCGGGGGCCATGGTGCTACGGGCGCAGGACGCGCCCGGCGGGCTGCGCGGCGCGGCCTCCGCCTGCATCGGCGGCGGACGCAAGCCTGGCATCCACTCCGTCGGAGGCGGCACCCACGCCCCGATCCATGAGCAGTTGAAGGCCAAGCGGCTGGTCGACCTGAAGGTCGATGTCGTGGGGGCGGGCGACTTCACCCCGGTCATGGTGACCGAGGCGATCCGCGCCACGCTGGCCCGCGCCGGCCTGGCCGTGGACACGGTCGATCTGTGCCTGGTGCCGGAGGGCAATGTCGGCTGGATGCTCGACTCGCTGCGCGAGGCGGGCTTGGACACCACTGAGTGGAAGGCCCTCGACGGCAAGATCATCGACAGCCTATCCACCATGGGGGCGGTCGGCTGTGCCGCGGTCCCGCTCTTCCTGGACGACGCATGGCGCAGCGGCCGGGTCAAGCCCGGGGACCGGATCATGCTGGTCGGGGTGGAGAGCACCAAGTGGATCTACGCGGGCGCGGTCGTGGACTGGACAGCCGAGGCCCCGGCCTGAGACCGCAAGCCGACGACACAGGGGGCGTGACACCCATGGAGACCGCATCGGCCACCACCTCGGCTTCACCACGATGGCGATCCATCACCCAGCAGCAATTCCGACAGGTCATGGGCCAGTTCCTCACCGGTGTCACGATCGTTACGGCGCGGGCCGAGGACGGTCCGCACGGCACCACCGTCAACTCATTCGCCTCGCTGTCCCTCGATCCACCGCTGATCATGATCTGTCTGCGGGCCGGCTCGCGCACCGGCGCGGTGGTCGCGGCGGCCGGAGCGTTCGCCGTGAACATCCTCAGCCGGGGTCAGGCGGAGCTCGGCGCCCGGTTTGCGGCCTCCGGCCGTCCGTCGGGCCATGAGGCGTTCGCCGGCATCCCGCACCATCTGGGCGCAAGCGGTGCTCCGGTCCTCGCCGGCACGCTCGCGCATCTCGAATGCCGGGTCAGGAAGACGGTCGCCGCGGGGGACCACACCCTCTTCATCGCCGAGGTGTTCGATCTCGACGCGGGCCCGGAATTCCTGGATATTCCCCCGCTCGCCTTTCACCAGGGGCGCTTTCTCACCATTCCTTGACAGAGCACGGGGGCCGTGCGGGACACCGCGCACGGCCCCCGTGTCTTTGCCTCGGCATCACGCCTCGCCCGTCAATTGAGGAGTTCTCATGAGCGCGATCGCCTTTCTCTTTCCCGGCCAGGGCTCCCAGCGCGTCGGAATGGGACATGATCTTGTCGCACGCCACCCGGAGCTGCTGGACCGCTACTACCGGCCGGCCGACGAACTGCTGGGATTCCCGCTCTCCCGGCTGTGCTGGGAAGGCCCCCTGGAAGAGCTGCGGGACACCCGTATCACCCAGCCCGCCGTCTTTCTGACCAGCCTCGTCACCCTGGATGTGCTGCGCTCACGCGGCATCGAACCGGCGCTTGTCGCCGGGCACAGCCTGGGGGAGTACACGGCCCTGGTGTGCGCGGGGGTGCTCGACTGGCGCGATGCGCTGCGGCTGGTCCGGCGGCGCGGCGAGCTCATGGCCGCGGTCAACGAACGGACCCCGGGCGCCATGGCGGCGGTGATCGGGCTCGGTGCCCCGGCCGTGGAGAAGCTGTGCGCCTCGGTGGGGGCCGAGGAGGGCGGGGTGGTCGAGGTGGCCAACTACAACGAGCCCGGACAGCTGGTGATCTCCGGCACGGCCGCCGCCGTTCGGGCGACGGCGGCCGCGGCAAAGGAGGCCGGGGCGCAGAAGGTGGTGATCCTCGATGTGGGCGCACCCTTCCACTGCAGTCTGATGCGGGATGTGGAGGCGGCATTCCGGGCCGACTTGGAGGCGGTCACCTTTCACGAGCCGCGCATTCCGGTCGTGGCCAATGTGACCGCCGGATATGTGCGCGGCGCGGACGGGGCGGTGGACGGGCTGCGCCGCCAGCTCGCCGGGTCGGTCCGCTGGACGGAGACACTGGAGCGGCTGGCGGCGGACGGTGCCACGGCCTTTGTCGAAGTCGGGCCGGGGAAAGTGCTCACCGGCTTCGCCCGTGCGACCCTGCCGGAGATTCCGCAGTACGCCACGCGTGACGCACGCCAACTCGACCGGGCCATAAAAGCCCTGACGAGCAATGGTGAACCCGAACCCCCTGTTGTAGATTGAACCTCTGAATCTATAGGTGCACGACGGGCGCGGCTTTAGGACGCGCCCGCCGAGCGGGGGAGAAGGAGCCGGAACCATGGATCATGAGCAAGCGGAATTGCTGGGACGCCTGTCCGATGCTCTCGGTCCGGTGCCCAACAGCGTGCTGGAAAACGCGCGAGCAGTCTTCAGAGAAAACGCGTCTCGCCTTCCTGGTGCCGACGGGGATTCGGAAGACGAGGCGGTGGACCGGAAGGACCAGGTCCACGAGAACCGGACGGCCCATGCTTCTCCTGCGTAGACCGCCGGCTCACGGCGAAGGCCCGCAGACCGGCCGCCCTGATGCGGGAGGCGAGCACGGTGTCGCTCTTGTGGACGCGACCCTGATCCTGTAACAGCTTCTTCAAATGGGCCAGGCAGCGCGCACGCACCGGGCCCAGCGAGCCCCGCGGCATGCCGAGCGTCTCGCTGATCTCGTCGTACGACATGGGCGGATCGGTCACCAGCAGCCCCAGAAGGGCCTGGCACTTGGGCGACAGCGCACAGAACGCCGTCAGGACCTCGTCATCGCGCTCGCGGGCCAGTGCCACATCCTCCGGCAGCTCGCCGGCCACCTCCGGCCGGTCGAACGCCTCGGTGCCGCCGACCGGCACGCTGCGCCCCGACTTCTCCAGGTGCTTCAGGCTCTCCCGGCGGGCCGAGGTGGAAATCCACTGGGCCAGCCGCTCCGGCGACCGGAGCTTGTCCAGGTGCTGAACGACGCGCAGCCAGGTCGCCTGGCTGACATCGCCGCAGTCGGCCGGGCTCAGCCGGTGTGAGCGGGCGATCGCCCAGATCAGCGGCGCATACCGCTCCACGATCTGATTCCAGCAGTCCTGATCCCCGGCAAGACAGCCGTCCACCAGATCGTTCAATGACCGTGCGTACACGTATCCCCCCGTGAACTTTCTTTTTTGGCTCCCGGCTGAATAGGTTCGATCGACACCTATTACGCCGGTCCGCCGCAAGGTGACCGAAACTCAAATTCACCTCAGCTACGAGTGTTTACTATAGAGCGGCGCCGACTGTGCCTGTCAACCGTCTCCGGGGGGCTGTGGAAATGTTGACTGGCGGGTAGCCAGTCTACGATGGATGCGCCGGGGTGTGCGCCCCGGCGCGGCGTCCGATAGTCGATCCGGTCGCCGTGCGAATTTTGTTTCGAATATGCGTCCGGTGTATCTGAAGCTGACATTCCGCTATCTGTGAAGCGGGGTCACCGTGCCCGCCACACAGGCGCCATAGAGAGGAGCCACACGATGAGCGAGACCGTGAACGAGCGAGGCGGGATCCAGGGCGGGATCCGTGTCGCGCGCCTGGAGGATGTGCAGCCTGGCGAGATGACGACGGTCGAAGTGGAAGGCGTCAGGGTGCTTCTGGCGAACGTCGGAGGTACCGTCCGCGCCCTGCGCGACAGCTGCTCACATGAAGAAGCCCCCTTGTCAGAAGGGGAGTTGGACGGGGAGACCGTGGTCTGCCCCTGGCACTTCAGCAGCTTCTGCCTCCGCACGGGTGAGGCGCTGGAGATGCCCGCGGTGGACCCCGTAGAGGCCTACGCGGTCCACGTAGTGGACGGAGAAGTGTTCCTTTCTCGCCAGTGAACGCGGGGAACTGACGCGGGCGGCGTTCACTAAACGGAGGCGCTGTATCGTGTGCCTGAACGCCGGGTTTCTTGTCGAGCGGCGGAGTATCAGGGAGGGGGACGCGTGTCGCCAGGGGAAGCGCACGTCGCACCGTACTCACGGCGCGAGAGGCTGCGCATCGCGACCATCCGCGAGATCAAGGATGTCGCCCGGACGCTCCTGGTTCAGGAGGGCCCGGAGAACGTGACGATCCGGGCCATCGCCCGTGAGATGGGCATGACCGCGCCCGCCGTCTACCGCTACTTCAGCAGCCGTGACGCCCTGATCCTCCAACTGCGCGTGGACATCTTCGCCGAGATGGCCCGTTATATGCGTGGTGTGATCGGGCGGCTTCCCGAGTCGGAGCCCGCCCGCGGGCTGATCGGCGGGGCGAGAGCGCTGCGCGTCTGGGCCATCAAGCATCCCCATGAGTTCGGGCTCATACTCGGCCCCTGGGCCCCGGGCCTGGGCCGGGAGGAGACCAAGCCCGACCGGAACATGGGCTGGGTCTTCGGTTCGGTGTTCTCCGATCTGATCTCGGACCTGTGGCGGGTGCGGGGCTTCCCCGCCCCCAAGGAGGAGGAGCTCGACCCCGGGCTCGTACGGGCGCTTGTCGAGCTCAGCGAGGACCAGGGCGTCGAGATGCCCCCGGGCGCGCTCGCCGTGATGCTCCGCTGCTGGGTGCGGCTGTACGGGGTGATCTCGATGGAGGCCCTCGGCCATATGTCCTTCGCCCTGCAGGAGGGGAAGTCCTTCTTCGAGTTCGAGCTGCGCAACCTCTGTCTGATGCTGGACATCGAGGAGTTCTACGAGGAGGACACGGCCCAGGGGGCCTAGGGGATCCATGGACGATCACCTAGGGGATCACCTAGGGCCCCCTCGGGGTACATCGCGGCACGTTTGTACACCGAGAGGCGTAAGCTGTACCGGTGCCCATCCGGGCACGCCGAACGTGTGTCGCTGTCCCCTGTGAGTGGGGTGCGGCGTCGAGCGCCCTTGACGTGGCGGGCGCGGCGTGTCCGCATCGTGTCGACCCTGGCAACCGGTGTAGAACGGGGGATGTGACGGCATTGGCTACCCGGCCCATCTCCAGCTCTCCCACAGGGCCCGGTCACCCGGGCCCGGGCGGAGACCTGGTCCTTGCCCGTACGCCTGGCTGTCCACGGTGACCGTGGAGGACGAGCGCAGCGGGTCCCATAGCACGTCCAGCGTTCCCCCCGACGGGCAGGAGGCCGCCCGGGCCGTACTCGACAAGGCCGCGCACGAGAACTTCCCCGTCGCCCCCTTCTTCCTTCCCCGCGCCTGGCGGGCCGACCTCATGGCGATCTACGGCTACGCCCGTCTGGTCGACGACATCGGTGACGGCGACCTTCCCCCCGGCGGCTCCGACGCGGAGCTGCTGGGCCTCGACCGCGACCGGGCCGACGACCCGCTCGCGATGCTCGACGCGTTCGAGAAGGACCTGCGGCGCGTCTTCGGCGAGCCGCCCGCTACGGGCAGCACCGGCGGCGTGTCCCCGGACCCCCGCCCCCGCCATCCGCTGCTGCGCGCGCTGCGCCCCACGGTCCGCCGCCACCGGCTGCCCCCCGAGCCGTTCCTCGGCCTGATCGAGGCGAACCGGCAGGACCAGCGGGTGCGCCGGTACGAAACCTATGAGGACCTGCTCGGCTACTGCGAGCTGTCCGCCAACCCCGTGGGCCGGCTGGTGCTCGGTGTGACCGGCACCACCAGTCCGGAGCGGGTCCGCCGCTCCGACGCGATCTGCACCGCGCTCCAGATCGTGGAACATCTGCAGGACGTGGCCGAGGACCTTCGCCGCGACCGCGTCTATCTGCCCGCCGAGGACATGAAGAGTTTCGGGGTGACGGAGACCGATCTCGCCGCGCCGACGGCCGGTGCCCCGGTGCGTGCCCTGATCGCCCATGAGGCGGCCCGCGTCGAAACCCTGCTGAATGAAGGGACCCCCCTCGTGGGTAGCGTCCACGGCAGGCTCAAGTGGTTGCTCGCCGGGTTCGTGGCAGGGGGACGGGCCGCTCTGAGGGCGGTCGCGGCCGCGGGATACGACGTACTGCCTGGACCGCCCAGACCCACCAAGCTCAGCCTGCTGCGCGAGGTGGGGGCGACACTGCGAAGAGAGGGGTGAGCCGGACCGTGACCGGAGCTCCGCACGCGTCCGCACCAGTGCTCGCGGCGTACCGGTACTGCGAGGCCGTGACCGGACAGCAGGCGCGTAACTTCGCGTACGGCATCAGGCTGCTGCCCACCGAGAAGCGCCGGGCGATGTCCGCGCTCTACGCCTTCTCGCGCCGCGTCGACGACATCGGGGACGGCCGCCTGGACGCCGACGCCAAGCGGGCGCGGCTGGCCGAGACCCGCGCCGTGCTCGACCGCATCAGGGACCGCGGGATCGAGGAGGACGACACCGACCCGGTCGCCGTCGCGCTCGCGCATGCCGCACGCCGCTTCCCGATCCCGCTGGGCGGGCTCGACGAGCTGATCGACGGCGTGCTGATGGATGTGGCCGGCCAGACCTATGAGACCTGGGACGACCTGAGGGCCTACTGCCGCTGTGTCGCGGGCGCCATCGGGCGGCTCTCCCTCGGCGTCTTCGGGACCGTGCGCGCCCCCGGGATGAGCGCCCGCGAGATCGAGCGCGCCCCCGAGTACGCCGATACGCTCGGCCTGGCCCTGCAGCTCACCAACATCCTCCGGGACATCCGCGAGGACGCCTCCGGCGGCCGCACCTATCTGCCCGCCGACGACCTCGCCAAGTTCGGCTGCCCGACGGGCATCCACGCCTCGGTCGCTCCGCCGGACGCCGACTTCACGGGACTGGTGCAGTTCGAGGTCCGCCGGGCCAGAGCCCTGTTCGCCGAGGGCTACAAGCTGCTGCCGATGCTGGACCGCCGCAGCGGCGCCTGCGTGGCCGCCATGGCCGGTATCTACCGCAGGCTCCTGGAGCGCATCGCCCGAGACCCGGAGGCCGTGCTGCGCGGCCGGGTCTCGCTCCCCGGCCGCGAGAAGGTGTACGTCGCCGTCCGCGGCCTGGCCGGGCTCGACGCCCGGGCCGCCGCCCGCCGCGCCGCCGGGGGACGGTCATGACCCTCCCGGCGGACCCGCATCCACGCCGCACAAGCCCAAGCCCAAGCCCAAGCCCAACCCCAACCCCAAGCTCAAACCCAAGCCCACACGTTGACCCGACCCCTCGCCCCCCGGCCGACCCCGGCCCGCGCGGTGCGGAGACGGCAGGCCGCCCCCTCGGGGCGGCCGCGCCGTCGCGGAAGCGGACAGGCGGTCCGGGCGCGGGCGGCGGCCGGTCGCGGGGGTCCGTGGTCGTCGTGGGCGGCGGGCTCGCGGGTACCACGGCGGCGCTCGCGCTCGCCGACGCCGGGCTGCGCGTGACGGTGCTGGAGGGGCGCCCCCGGCTGGGCGGGCTCGCCTTCTCCTTCCGTCGCCCGTCCCCCGTCGGCGAGCTGACCGTCGACAACGGCCAGCATGTGTATCTGCGCTGCTGCTCCGCCTACCGGTGGTTCCTGGACCGGGTCGGCGGCGCACGGCTCGCCCCGCTGCAGGGCAGGCTCGACGTGCCCGTCCTGGACGCCGACGGGCGGCCGGGACGGCGGCTCGGCCGGCTGCGCCGCGCCGCCCTGCCCGTACCGCTGCACCTGGCCGCGAGCCTCGCCACCTACCCGCACCTCTCGCTGGCCGAGCGCGCCCAGGTGGGGCGCGCCGCGCTCGCCCTGGGGCGACTCGACCCGGCCGACCCGGCCCTGGACGGGGTGGACTTCGGCGACTGGCTGCGCCGCCACGGACAGTCGCCGCGCGCCGTGGAGGCGCTGTGGGACCTGGTCGGGGTCGCCACGCTCAACGCCACCGCCCGTGACGCCTCGCTCGGCCTGGCCGCCATGGTCTTCAAGACCGGGCTGCTCTCCCACCCCGGCGCGGCCGACATCGGCTGGGCCCGCACCCCCCTCGGCGAGCTGCACGACACCCTCGCCGGCGCGGCCCTGGACAAGGCCGGCGTGACCTGCGAGCTGCGCGCGAAAGTGACCGCCGTCACCCGAACCGCCCAGGGCCGCTGGAGCGTGCACACGGCGGGCGGCGCGCCGCTGGAGGCCGACGCGGTGGTGCTGGCCGTACCGCAGCGCGAGGCATACGCACTGCTCCCCGAGGGCGCCCTGGACGCCCCGGACCGGCTGCTGCGCATCGGCACGGCGCCGATCCTGAACATCCATGTGGTTTACGATCGCAAAGTCATGCGCCGCCCCTTCTTCGCCGCGATCGGCACCCCCGTCCAATGGGTCTTCGACCGCACTGACGCCTCCGGCCTGGCGAAGCTCCCCGGGGCGGGGGACAGCCAGTATCTGGCGCTGTCCCAGTCCGCGGCGCACCAGGAGATCGAGCTCCCGGCCGCCGAGCTGCGCGCCCGCTATCTGCCGGAGCTGGAGCGGCTGCTGCCCGCCGCCCGCGGCGCCGCGGTGCGCGACTTCTTCGTCACCCGCGAGCGCACCGCGACCTTCGCCCCCACCCCCGGCGTCGGGCGGCTGCGCCCCGACGCCCCCACGAACGCGCCCGGCCTGTACCTGGCCGGGGCGTGGACCGCCACCGGCTGGCCCGCGACCATGGAGGGCGCCGTGCGCAGTGGGCTGTCCGCCGCCCGTACGGCCCTCCGCGACCTCGGCCGCCCGCATCGCGACCCGCCCCCTGCCTCCGGCCGGGGGATCCCCAAGGAGGCGGTATGAGCACCACCACACAGAACCAAGGAGAGACCGTGACCCCCGCGACCCCAGCAGTCGACACCGCAGGCGTGATCGCGCTGCTCGAGCGCGGACGCACGCTCGCCACGCCGGTGCTGCGCGCCGCCGTGGACCGACTGGCCTCGCCGATGGACACCGTGGCCGCCTACCACTTCGGCTGGATCGACGCCCAGGGCCGCCCGGCCGCGGGCGACGGCGGCAAGGCCGTCCGTCCGGCCCTCGCGCTGCTGTCCGCCGAGGTGGCGGGCCAGGCCGCCGAGGTGGGGGTGCCCGGTGCGGTCGCGGTGGAGCTGGTGCACAACTTCTCGCTGCTGCACGACGACCTGATGGACGGTGACGAGCAGCGCCGCCACCGCGACACCGTCTGGAAGGTGCACGGACCGGCGCAGGCCATCCTGGTCGGGGACGCGCTGTTCGCCCTGGCCGGGGAGATACTGCTCGAGCTGGGCACGGTGGAGGCCGGGCGCGCCACCCGCCGGCTCACCTCCGCGACCCGCAAGCTCATCGACGGCCAGGCCCAGGACATCAGCTACGAGCACCGCGAGCGGGTCACCGTCGCGGAGTGCCTGGAGATGGAGGGCAACAAGACCGGCGCGCTGCTCGCCTGTGCCGCCTCCATCGGTGCGGTCCTCGGCGGCGCCGACGACCGCACCGCCGACACCCTGGAGCGCTACGGCTACCACCTCGGGCTCGCCTTCCAGGCCGTGGACGACCTGCTCGGCATCTGGGGCGACCCCGACGCCACGGGCAAGCAGACCTGGAGCGATCTGCGCCAGCGCAAGAAGTCGTTGCCGGTGGTGGCCGCCCTCGACGCGGGCGGCGAGGCATCCGAGCGCCTGGCCCGGCTGCTCGCGGCCGACGCGAAGAAGACCGAGGCCGAGTTCGCGGACTTCGACGAGGAGGAGTTCGCCGCCCGCGCGGCCTTGATCGAGCAGGCCGGCGGCCGCGACTGGACGTCGCAGGAGGCCCGTCGGCAGCACGCCACCGCTGTCGCGGCGCTCGACCAGGTGGAGATGGAGGACCGGGTCCGGGCGCAGCTCATGGCGCTCGCCGATTTCGTCGTCGTACGAGAGAGATGATCGCTATCGACCGCATATAGCTCGCAGTCGCCGGCCGGCACCCACCCCGGGTGGCGGCCGCCGGGAGCCCCACGACGGCCGAGATGTCACACAGGAAAAAGGGGAGCCAAGACAGCGGCAACCCGCCAAACGCCCGA
>NZ_JBHWES010000124.1:0-19367 GCF_042734105.1 Streptomyces sp. NPDC059679
CCCGCCCGGATCTCTCCGGGCGGGGGCGCCGCCGTCAGCTGTGCCGATGTCGCCGGTGTTGCCGACGCGTGTCGACGTATGCCGACTCGCGAGGGCTCAGAGGCCGAGCTCGACCTCGAACTCGCCGGCCTCCAGGATCTCCTTGACCGCCGTCAGGTAGCGGGCGGCGTCGGCGCCGTCCACCAGGCGGTGGTCGTAGGAGAGCGCGACGTACGTCATGTCGCGCACCGCGATCGTCTCGCCGAGGTCCGGGTGGTTGATGACCACCGGGCGGCGGACGGTCGCGCCGATGCCCAGGATGGCGACCTGGTTCGGCGGCACGATGATCGTGTCGAACAGCGCACCGCGCGAGCCGGTGTTGCTGATGGTGAAGGTCGCGCCGGACACCTCGTCCGGGGTGATCTTGTTGGACCGGACCTTGCCCGCCAGCTCCGCCGTCTTCTTGGCGATACCGGCCAGGCTGAGGTCACCCGCGTGCTTGATGACCGGGGTCATCAAGCCCTTCTCCGCGTCGACGGCGATGCCGACGTTCTCGACGTCGAAGTAGGTGATGGTGCCCTCGTCGTCGTTGATCCGGGCGTTGATGGCCGGGTGGCTCTTCAGCGCCTGGACGGCGGCCTTGACGAAGAACGGCATCGGCGAGAGCTTGACGCCCTCACGCTGCGCGAACGACTCCTTCGCCCGGGCCCGCAGCCGCATGAGCTTGGTGATGTCCACCTCGACCACGCTGGTCAGCTGCGCCTGCGAGTGCAGGGCCTTCATCATGTTGTCGCCGATGACCTTGCGCATCCGCGGCATCTTGATGGTCTGGCCACGCAGCGGCGACGGAGCCGCGGCAGCGGCCTTCGGCGCCGCTGCCGGGGCGGCCTGGGCCTGCGCGGCCGTGGCCTTGGCGGCCTCCGCGGCGGCGATGACGTCCTGCTTGCGGATACGGCCGCCGACGCCGGTGCCCTTGACGGTGGCCAGGTCCACGCCGTTCTCCGCGGCGAGCTTGCGCACCAGCGGGGTCACGTACGCACCCTCGCCCTCAGCGGCGGCCGGAGCCGCAGCGGCCGGAGCCGGGGTGACCGGGGCCGGAGCGACGGGGGCCGGCGCGACCGGAGCGGGCGCCACCGGAGCCGGGGCGGCGGCCACCGGGGCCGGGGCGGCCGGAGCCGGAGCCGGGGCGGGCGCCGGAGCGGCGGGGGCCGGGGCGGGAGCCGCGGGGGCGGGCGCGGCGGCCGGAGCGGCGCCGGCGGCACCGATCACGGCCAGCTTGGCGCCGACCTCAGCGGTCTCGTCCTCGGCGACCAGGATCTCGAGCAGGGTGCCCGAGGCCGGAGCCGGGATCTCGGTGTCGACCTTGTCGGTGGAGACCTCGAGCAGCGGCTCATCGGCCTCGACCGAGTCGCCGACCTCCTTGAGCCAGCGGGTGACCGTGCCCTCGGTCACCGACTCGCCCAGGGCGGGCAGCACGACGTCGGTGCCCTCGGCCGCGCCCGCGGGGGCGGCGGCCGGAGCGGGCGCCGGGGCCGGGGCCTCGGCGACGGGGGCCGGGACGGGCTCGGGCTGCGCCACGGGGGCGGGCTCGGCCGCGGGGGCGGGGGCGGCGGCCGGGGCCGCGCCGCCGTCGTCGATGACGGCCAGCTCGGCGCCGACCTCCACCGTCTCGTCCTCGGCCACCTTGATGGAGGTGAGCACACCGGCCGCGGGGGCCGGGATCTCGGTGTCGACCTTGTCGGTGGAGACCTCGAGCAGAGGCTCGTCGGCCTCGACCCGCTCACCCTCGGCCTTCAGCCAACGGGTGACGGTGCCCTCGGTCACGCTCTCGCCGAGCGCCGGCAGGGTTACGGAAACCGCCATGGTTTCGGTTGCTCCTAACGATCTGTACGGATTGTTCGCGCTCGGGACTAGTCGTGGGCGTGCAGCGGCTTGCCGGCCAGAGCCAGGTGGGCCTCGCCGAGCGCCTCGTTCTGGGTCGGGTGGGCGTGGATGAGCTGCGCGACCTCGGAGGGCAGCGCCTCCCAGTTGTAGATCAGCTGAGCCTCGCCGACCTGCTCACCCAGGCGGTCACCGACCATGTGGACGCCGACGACGGCGCCGTCCCGCACCTGGACCAGCTTGATCTCGCCCGAGGTCTTCAGGATCTTGCTCTTGCCGTTGGCCGCGAGGTTGAGCTTCAGGGCCACGACCTTGTCCGCGCCGTACAGCTCCTTGGCCTTGGCCTCCGTGATGCCGACCGAGGCGACCTCGGGGTGGCAGTAGGTGACCCGCGGCACACCGTCGTAGTCGATCGGCACGGTCTTGAGACCGGCCAGCCGCTCCGCCACCAGGATGCCCTCGGCGAATCCGACGTGCGCGAGCTGCAGCGTGGGCACCAGGTCGCCGACGGCCGAGATGGTGTCCACGTTGGTCTGCATGTACTCGTCGACGAGTACATAGCCGCGGTCCATCGCGACCCCGGCCTCCTCGTAGCCCAGGCCCTGCGAGACCGGGCCGCGGCCGACGGCGACGAGCAGCAGCTCGGCCTCGAAGGTCTTGCCGTTCTCCAGCGAGACCTTCACACCGTCGGCGGTGTGCTCGACGCCCGAGAAACGCGCGCCGAGGGAGAACTTGATACCGCGCTTGCGGAAGGCGCGCTCCAGCAGCTTGGAGCTGTTCTCGTCCTCGACCGGGACGAGGTGGGGAAGCGCCTCGACGATGGTGACGTCGGTCCCGAAGGACTTCCACGCGGAGGCGAACTCGACGCCGATGACGCCGCCGCCCAGCACGATCGCGGACTTCGGAACCCGGTCCAGGACCAGCGCGTGGTCGGAGGTGATGACGCGCTCGCCGTCGATCGCCAGGCCCGGCAGGGACTTGGGCACCGAGCCCGTGGCGAGCAGGATGTGGCGGCCGGTGTAGCGCTGGCCGTCGACATCGACCGAGGTCGGCGAGGACAGCCGGCCCTCGCCGGTCACATAGGTGACCTTCCGGGAGGCGATCAGGCCCTGCAGACCCTTGTACAGGCCCGAGACCACGCCGTCCTTGTACTTGTGCACGCCCTCGATGTCGATGCCCTCGAAGGTGGTCTTCACACCGAACTCGGCACCTTCACGGGCCTGGTCGGCGATCTCACCGGCGTGCAGCAGAGCCTTGGTGGGGATGCAGCCGCGGTGCAGGCAGGTGCCGCCTACCTTGTCCTTCTCGATCAGGGCGACGTCCAGACCCAGCTGCGCCGCGCGCAGGGCAGCGGCGTAACCGCCGCTACCGCCTCCGAGGATCACTAGGTCGAAAACGGTGCTGGCGTCGTTCGCCACGTCACGTCCTCCATGCATGGTGCGCCGGGGCCGGCCCTCGTTGGCCGGGCGGCTGTTGTTCGGCCGCGTGTTGCTTTCGGCCCTGGTGTCGGGGGCCCTGTCCTGCCGAGACAACATCTTCGCACTTGTTGACGGGAGGCGGGACGCGGGGCCGCTGTGTGAGATATCTCCAAACCCCTCTTCAGGGGTTACTCGCGCGTACTGCGTGCGTAGCGAGGGTCGGATTTCGTTTACGGCGAAATCCGCGGGCCCGCGCGGAGCGGCCGGGCCCCGTGCGGAGCGGCCGGGCCCCGCTGACGACGTCGTCAGGACCCGGCCGGTGGCGGCTCAGCCCAGGTCGCCGTCCGCGGTGCGCTCGGCCAGCCGCACCAGGGTGCGGATCGCGGAGCCCGTGCCGCCCTTGGGGGTGTAGCCGAACGGACCGGACTCGTTGAAGGCCGGACCCGCGATGTCCAGGTGGGCCCAGACGGTGCCGTCCTCGACGAACTCCTTCAGGAAGATCCCGGCCACCAAGCCGCCGCCCATCCGCTCACCCATGTTCGCCAGATCGGCCACCGGCGAGTCGATGCTCTTGCGCAGGTCCGCGGGGAGCGGCATCGGCCAGGCCTGCTCGCCGGCCTCCTCCGCGATCTCGTGCAGCGAGGTACGGAACGCCTCGTCGTTCGCCATGATCCCGAACGTACGGTGGCCCAGCGCGAACACCATCGCCCCGGTCAGCGTCGCCACGTCCACGACGGCGTCCGGCTTCTCCTCACAGGCGCGGGTCAGCGCGTCGGCCAGCACCAGCCGGCCCTCGGCGTCGGTGTTCAGCACCTCGACGGTCTTGCCGCTGTACATCGTCAGCACATCGCCGGGACGGGTGGCCGAACCCGACGGCATGTTCTCGGCGAGCGCCAGCCAGCCGGTCACATTGACCCGCAGGCCCAGCTTCGCGACGGCCACCACCGTGGCGAACACGGCGGCCGCGCCGCTCATGTCGCACTTCATGGTCTCGTTGTGACCGGCCGGCTTCAGGGAGATGCCGCCCGAGTCGTAGGTGATGCCTTTGCCGACCAGGGCCAGGGTCTTCTCCGCCTCCGGGTGCGAATAGGCGACCCGGACCAGGCGCGGCGGGGCCTCCGACCCCTGGCCGACGCCCATGATGCCGCCGTACCCGCCCTTCTTCAGCGCCTTCTCGTCCAGCACCTCGGTCTTGAGCCCGTGCTCCTTCGCCGCCTCCAGCACGGCGGCGGCGAAGATCGCCGGGTTGAGCAGGTTCGAGGGGGTGTTGATCAGGTCGCGGGCGCGGTTGACCTCGGCGGTCAGGGCGATGGCGCGCTCGGCCGCCGCCTTGAACTCCTTGTCGCGCGGCTTGCCGCCGATCACGGCGACCTCGGCGAGCGGGGCGCCGTTCTTCTTGTCGCCGCTCTTGGGGTTGGCGCTGTTGCCGCCGTTCTGGCCGGCCTTCTGGTTCCACTTGTACGAGTACGCGCCGAGCAGCGCGCCCTCGGCGACGGCGGCGGCGTCCGCCGCGTCCGCCACCGGCAGCGCGAACGCGCCCTTCTTCGAACCGGACAGCGCGCGAGCGGCCGCACCGGCCGCGCGGCGCAGCGCCTCGGCGTCGTAACCGTCGCCCTTGGCCGGCGCGTCGCCGAGTCCGACCGCCAGCACGACCGGGGCCTTGAGGCCGGACGCGGCGGGCAGCTTGGTCACCTCGCCATCCGCGCCGGTCGCCCCGAGGGTCTCCAGGACGGAGGCCAGCTTCCCGCCGAAGGCCTGGTCCACGGCCTCGGCGCCGGGGGCGACGACGGGGCCCTTGGCCCCCTTCGCCACGCCGACGACGACGGCGTCCGCGCGCAGCGTCGCGGCGGAGGAGGTGCTGAGAGTCAGAGATGTCACGGTGATGGGGTCCCTCTTCCGGATAGTTCCTCGGCCGACGTGGGGTGTCCCCGTCGAGACAGGGACGGGCCAGCCGCGCCCTCGGCATCGTATGCGCGGGTCACCAGGTGCCCGAGCGGCGGGCTGTCGCGGGCCATCGCGAGGGTAACTCTCCCGACGCCACCGGCGCGCGGGCTCGCGACGACGGACGAGTTACGGGCACCCTCGCCGACAGCACGCCCGGTGGCGGCCTGCGCGGCCTGCGCGTGCGGTGCGGCGGTGCGGCGGCGGGGGTGCGATGCGGCGGGGGCCGCCTGCTTCTGCCCGCGCCGCCGGAGGGGAGCCGCGCCGTCCAGTCCGTGGACGGGGTGGTGGTGCACGGAGGTGTGTGGCGGCGCGGGGTGGACGGTTGGCGCGGTGGGTGTGGATGCCTGTCGGAGCCGGCCCGGGCCCGGCGTCGCGGGCCGTCAGCCGAGGGCGGTGGCGATCAGTGCCGTCGTGGCGGCCGTTTCGGCGAGGGCGCCGAAGACGTCGCCGGTGATGCCGCCGAAGCGCCGGCGGCAGTGGCGCAGGAGGAGTTCCGCCGCGCCCAGCGCGGCGAGGACGGCGAGTGCGTGGTGCACCGCCCCGTACGCGCCGAAGGCCGCGCCGCCCACCGCGCAGACGACGACGGACACCGCCGCCGCGCCCAGCGCGGGCCCGGTGGGCACCGCCCCCGCGACCGCCGCGCCCAGTCCCTGCGGGCGTGCCGCCGGCACCCCGTCGCGCGCCGCGAGCGTCAGCGCGCACCGCGCCGCCACCCCGGCCGTGGCCGCCGCCACCGCGCCCTGCGGCCAGCCCGCCCCGTACAGCTCGGCCAGCGCGGCCACCTGCGCGAGCAGGACGAACAGCAGGGTGACGACCCCGAACGGCCCGATGTCCGACTGCTTCATGATGCGCAGCGCGTCGTCCGCCGGCTTGCCGCTGCCGAGGCCGTCGGCGGTGTCGGCGAGCCCGTCCAGATGCAGCCCGCGGGTCAGTACGGCGGGCACCGCGACCGCGCCCACCGCGGCCAGCAGCGCGCCGCCGCCCAGGAGCAGCAGCGCCGCGCCCACCGAAGCCGCGCAGAGCCCGACCGTGAGCCCGGCCAGCGGCGCGCACAACATCCCGGCGCGCGCCGCCTCGCGGTCCCAGCGCGTCACACGTACGGGGAGGGCCGTGAGCGTGCCGAAGGCGAAGCGGACCCCGTCCTCCCACGAGGCGCGCGGGGGGTGGGGCGGGGGCGGAGGGTTCGACGGGGGCGCGGGGCGGGCCGGTTCGGTCGGCTCGTCCGACTCGGTTGGCTCGGTCGGCTCGCTCAGCTGGTCCGGTTCGGTCGGCTCGGTCGCAGCCTCAGGCGTGTCCGTGGGCTCCGGAGGCGCGGCGGGCCGTGGCGGGGCCGTGGGTCTCGGGGGTTCCGAGGGTCCCGGGGGCCCGGGCGGGCGTGCGGGGGACTGCTCCGGCGTGGTGTCCATCGGGTCGCAGGCTATCGCGCACCCTGAAGGGCCATGGGGCATTGGTGGTATCGGAACATCGTGGAGCCCGGCAAGCTGCCGCTGCTCCTCGCCCTGACCTCGTTCATCCTCTCGTTCGTGATCACCCGCACCATCACCCGGCTCATCCGGGCCGGCAAGGGGCCGTTCCGCAACGCCCACCCGTCTCCCACCACCACCCTCAACCGTCTGCGCTGCGCGCAGCACCCACTCGCCCCCAGGTGGGCTGCACATTCACCATGTCGTCCCCGGCTTCGTGCTCACCGTCATCGGCGGCTTCGGCGCGATCGCCGGTGCGCAGACCGAGGGCTGGGAGTACCTGGCGGCGGTGGTGTTCGGGGTGGGCGCGGGGCTGGTGCTCGACGAGTTCGCGCTGATCCTGCACCTCCACGACGTGTACTGGACCGAGCAGGGGCGGCAGAGCGTCGAGGTCGTCGTGATCACCGCGGCACTGGTCGGCCTGGTGCTGAGCGGCTTCCTGCCGTTCGGGGTGAACGAGGTGTCCGCCGCCGAGCGCCACGACCGCGGCGCGGTGATCGTGAGCGTCTGCGTCAATTTCCTGTTCGCCCTGTTGGCGCTGGCCAAGGGCAAGCCACGGATCGCGGTGCTCGGCGTGCTGGTGCCGGTCCTGGCGCTCGTCGGCGCGGTCCGGCTGGCGCGGCCGGGGTCCCCCTGGGCGCGGCGCTTCTACCGCCGCAGGCCGCGGACGCGTCGGCGGGCGCAGCACCGGGCGGAGCGGCATGACGCGCGCTGGAGCGGGGTGCGGAGGCGGTTGCAGGACTGGATCGGCGGGTTCTCCGAGCCGGGCTCCTGACGGCCGTCGGCCCCGTAGCTCATTTACCCCGTCAGCGCGGCGACGCCCGACGTGCCGCCGCCGTCTCCAAGTGCTTGCGATTCAGCCACTTGGGCAGTCCCGGCGCCTCCAGGAACCCCTCGGCCCGCGCCGCCGCGA
This sequence comes from Streptomyces sp. NPDC059679, assembly GCF_042734105.1. NCBI lineage: Bacteria > Bacillati > Actinomycetota > Actinomycetes > Kitasatosporales > Streptomycetaceae > Streptomyces > Streptomyces sp. NPDC059679. The sequence continues at coordinate 7,599 of NZ_JBHWES010000124.1, forward strand.
CAGCGATCCGCGGCAGGTCGGTGCTCTTCTCGAAGAGCAGATAGCGGGGCTCCCAGATCGGCCGGTACTTCGCGTTGGCGCGGTAGAGCGATTCGATCTGCCACCAGCGGGAGAAGAAGCTGAGCAGCGAGCGCCACAGCCGCAGTACGGGGCCGGCGCCCAGCCTGGACCCGCGCTCGAAGACGGACCGGAACACCGCGAAGTTCAGCGAGATCTGGTCGGCGCCGACCTCCTTCGCCCGCTGGATCAGCTCCAGCACCATGAACTCCATCAGCCCGTTGTCCGAGTCCCGGTCGCGCCGCATCAGGTCCAGGGAGAGCCCGTGCGAGCCCCAGGGCGCGAAGCTGAGTACCGCGCGCGGCCTGCCGTCGCGGTCGGCGCAGTCCAGCAGCACACAGCGGCCGTCGGCGGGGTCGCCGAGCCGGCCCAGCGCCATGGAGAAGCCGCGTTCGGTCTCGCCGTCCCGCCAGTCGTCGGCGAGCCGCAGCAGTTCGGCCATCTCCTCCTCGGGGATGTCCTCGTGGTGGCGGATGCGGACCGTGTAGCCGGCGCGCTTGACGCGGTTGTATGCCTGGCGCACGGTGCGCATCGCGCGCCCCTCCAGCGTGAACTCCCCGGTGTCGACGATCGCCTCGTCCCCGAGTTCGAGGGCGTCCAGGCCGTGGCGCGCGTACACCGTGCCGCCCTCCTCGCTCGCGCCGATCACGGCCGGGGTCCAGCCGTGCTCGCGGGCCTCGGTCAGCCATTGGTCGATGGCGCCGGGCCATGCCTCCGGGTCGCCGATGGGGTCGCCCGAGGCGAGGGAGACGCCGCTGACCACCCGGTACGTCACGGCGGACTTGCCGGTCGGCGACCAGATGACGCTCTTGTCGTGGCGCAGCGCGAAGTAGCCGAGCGAGTCGCGGTCGCCGTGCCGCTCCAGCAGCGCGCGCAACCGGCGCTCGTCGTCCGCGGAGATCGGGTCGACGACGCGGCGGGAGCGGAAGGCCACGTACAGCACGAGCAGGAGCAGCGCCGTGCTCATGATGTTGATGGCCACATTCGCCCAGCCCGGGGTCTGGATCCCCTCGAAGCGGCCTTCCAGGGCCGCGAGCGAGATCAGCCGCAGCGTGCCGTAGTGCCAGCGGTCCAGGAACGAGGAGCGGTAGTCGTCGGGCGCGGTGTTGGTGAGGGTGACCAGCGCGGTCGCCAGCAGCGAGCCGATCAGCAGCCCGCTCACCGCGACGACGGCGGCGAGCTTGGGGTTCGAGCGGTCGCCCTTGGCGTAGAACTCGCGGCGGCCGATGAGCAGGGCGACGACGAAGGCGGCGGTCAGGCCCAGCGAGATCCAGTTCTGCGGATGGCGGGCGACGGGCGCCTGGGTCAGGGCGAGGGCCAGCAGCGGGACGGTCAGCCCGCCGAGGACGAGGTTGAGGATCCAGGCGGCGCGCTTGCGGCGGCGCATGGTGATCGCCAGGAACATCGAGAAGGCGCCGGAGAAGAAGCCCGCGGTGAGGAGGTACGGGGTGAAGTACTGGTCGACGTTGTGGCGCCGGATGTCGTTGCCGAAGGAGACCCACACCGCGCCGAGGAAGTTCAGCGCGGTGACGGCGCGCAGATACCAGACGGCGAAGGCGGCGGAGCGGCGCGGCCAGGGACGGCCGCGCCGGGTGGCCTCAGCGGTCGGCTTCGAACGGACGTCTCCCATGTCGTGAGCATATGGGGAGGAGGTCAGGTGATGTCGTCGGCCGCCGGGGCGTCGGTGTCCTGCCCATCGGCCCGCTCGTCGGGCTCCGGGTCGGGCCGCTCGGGCAGCTCAGCGGCGAGCGCCGCGGCCGCCTTTACGAGTGGCAGGGCCAGCAGCGCCCCGGTGCCCTCGCCCACGGTGACGCCGTGGTCGAGCAGCGGGTCGAGCGCGATCCGGTCGAGCGCCTTCTCCTGGGCCGGTTCGCCGCTGTTCTGCCCGGCCAGCCACCAGTCGGGCGCGCGGAACGCCACGCGCTGCGCCACGAGCGCGCAGGCCGCGGAGACCACACCGTCGAGGATGACGGGGGTGCGGCGTACGGCGCTCTGGAGCAGGAAGCCGGTCATCGCGGCGAGGTCGGCGCCGCCGCTGGTCGCCAGCAGCTGCAGCTGGTCGCCGAGGACGGGGCGGGCGCGGCGCAGCCCGTCGCGGATGGCCGCGCATTTGCGCATCCAGGCGAGGTCGTCGATGCCCGCGCCGCCGCGGCCGGTGACCACGGAGGCGTCGGTGCCGCACAGCGCGGCGATCAGGGTGCCGGCGGCGGTGGTGCCGCCGACGCTCACATCGCCGAGGACGACGATGTCCGTACCCGCGTCGGCCTCTTCGTCGGCGATGGCCATGCCCGCCCGGAAGGCCCGCTCGGCCTCCTCCAGGGTCAGCGCGTCCTCGATGTCGAGGCGGCCGGAGCCGCGCCGGACGCGGTGGCGGGTGACCTCCTTGGGGAGGTCGTCGGGGTCGCAGTCCAGGGACATGTCCACGACGCGTACGGGTACGTCGTAGCGGCGGGCCAGGATCGCCACGGGGCTCTCGCCGTCGAGTACGGCGCGTACGAGCCGGTGGGCGGTGCCGGCGGGGCGGGCGGACACGCCCAGCTCCGCCACGCCGTGGTCGCCGGCGAACAGCACGACCCGCGACCGCTCGATGGGCTTGACGGGCACCCGCTGCTGGGCGGCCGACAGCCACTCGCCCAGCTCGTCCAGGCGCCCGAGTGTCCCTGGAGGCAGCGTCAGCCGCTCCCGGCGCTCTTCGGCATCGCGCCGGACGCCGCCGTCGGGACGCTCGATCAGGTCGACGAAGTCATCGAGATTCAGACCGCTCACGGGCGAAACCCTACCGGGGGTACCCCGATGGTGTGGTTGGAGTGCGCGAGCGGGACCCCTCCCGGTTGTTCGGCGCTAGCGTCGCGGGGTTCGGGTGCCGACGCAGGAGGGGTCAGGAGGGGGAGAGGATGGTCGGGACGAGGGAGGGCCGCCCGCGGGTCCGCGAGTACCGTGCGCCGCTTTGGCTGTGGGTGATCGTCATGGTCTTCTTCGGGAGCTTCGGGGTGGCGGTGCTGGGGCCGGCGTCCGAGGAGGGCATGCCCGTGGCCGCGATGGTGTTGGCCGTGTCGGTGGTTCCGCTGGTCTTCGTACTGTTCGTGGGGTTCTGCCTGAACAGGACCGTTGTCGACGAGGACCATGTCGCCGTCCGCAGGGTGTTCCGGACCCGGAGGACGGCCTGGCGCGACATCCAGGGCATCGAGATCGAGGGCGATCCGGCCGCGGTGGCCGAGGGGAGGCAGCCCACGGGGACGGTCGTGGTCCACCACCGCGACGGCCGGAGGATCGCCCTTCCCTATCTCTACGACAGGCCAGGGCTGCCGGTGCACCAAGAGGTGATGGCCATGCGGGCGACATGGGAGCGGCGACGCGGCGACGACTGGACGCCGCTGTCAGAGGCCGAAGCCGCGGCGGCGAAGGCGGAGACGGAGGCACGGACGAGGCGCGACCGGCCCTGGCGGCAGCCCGGCCCAGGAGTGTGACGCTCCTTCAGCCCCGCAGGGGGAGGGCCTGGCCGGCCAGGACCAGGAGGACCTGTTCGCACTCGGCCGCGAACGCCGCGTTCAGACGGCCGAGTTCATCGCGGAAACGGCGCCCCGACGCGGTCGCGGGGACCACTCCGGAGCCCACCTCGTTGCTGACGGCGACCACCGTGCGGGTGGTGGCCCGGAGGGCGGAGACCAGGGCGTCGACGCGTTCGTGGAGGGCGCGCCTGCCGCCGTGGGCCCAGGTGTCGTCGTCCCAGGCGCCGACGGAGTCCATCGCGTCGGTGAGCCACAGCGCGAGACAGTCGATCAGCAGCGGCCCGCCGTCCCCCGCGAGCAGCGGCGGCAGTTCGCAGGTCTCGGTGGTGCGCCAGGAGCCGGGGCGGCGCTCGCGGTGGGCGGCGATACGCGCGGCCCAGTCGGGGTCGCCGTCGCGGGTGCCGCCGGTGGCCACGTAGAGCACATCGGGGAACGCCGCGAGCCGCCGTTCGGCCTCCAGGGACTTGCCTGAGCGCGCGCCGCCCAGGACGAACGTACGGCGCGGCAGGTCCGGCACCGCGTGGTACTCCCCGACGACGACCGTCTCCCCGTCCGGCACGGCGCGCGCTCCCGCCGCCGCGAGCCGGCGGTGCAGCTCGGGGCCGGGCGGGACGGTGTGGTCGAGGTGGACGGCGAGGACGTCGGTGGTCGGGCCGACCGCCCCCGTGGCGCGGAGCTGGGCCAGCGCGCCGGGGCGGCCGAGGACGTCGAGCAGCACCATGTCGTACGGCTCGGCGGAGTCGGTCAGCCCGGCCGGGGCCGCGCCGGGCGGGAGGTAGAGGAGCCGGGTGGAGTCGGGGCCGGTGACCTCGTAACCGGTGCCGGGGGAGTCCAGCGGAACGGCCCGTACCCGGTGGCCGCTGATCAGGGCCAGCTCCCGGCCGTCGGGGACCCGGCCCGGCGCGGGCAGCCCGGCGGGGAACTCGACGGCCGGGCCCTGGTGGGGGTGTGAGAGAAGCACCTGTACGACGCCGGTCAGCGAGTAGCCGGCGCGCGCGGCGGCGAAGGCGGCGCCGGGGGTGAGGTCGAGCAGCAGTGCGCCGTCGATCAGCAGGGCGGTCGCGGCCCGCGCCTCGTCGCCCACGGCGACGGCGCAGGCCGCGCAGGGGCAGCCGTGGCGCGGCAGCCCGACGGGGGCTCCGGTGCCCAGGAGAGTGAGTTCCACGCCCCGATCGTCTCGCGTCCCGGTGCGGCGGGCGCGCTCAGGTCACCCCGCCGGGAGTGATCAGTCCCATAGGCTGCTGGGCAGACATCATGTGACCGGCGGGATGGAGGAGGCGGACATGGCATGGACGTGGCGGTTCGAGAAATCCGACGGTACGGAGACGAAGCCCGCGGTGCAGCCCGACGAGTTCCCTACGCAGGGGGACGCCGAGTCGTGGATCGGAGAGGAGTGGAGGGCCCTGCTGGAGGGAGGGGCGGAGCAGGTGACCCTCTTCGAAGACGGGTCGAAGATCTATGGGCCGATGAGCCTGCGGGCCGAGTAGTCGAGTAGCGGCCAGGTGAGGGTGCGCGGCTGACTCAGCCGCGCACTCCGCACAGGTGAAGCAGCGCCGCCACCGCGCGGTACGGGTCGGTGCGCCCGGCGCGGTCCTCCGCCGTCAGCAGCTGGTCCCAGTCGTCGGGGACAGGCGCGTTGTCGGGGGCCTGGTCGGTGAAGACCCGCACGCCGTACCAGGTGTGCAGCGGTGTGCCGATCGCGGTGAGCGTGGTGGTCAGCGTCTCGCGGCGGTCGGCGCGGGCGGCCAGGCCGATGCGGTTGGTGTAGGCGGGGGAGTCGAAGGCGGCGAGCGCGGTGGCCCAGTCCCCGGAGAGCCCCGGCCGCAGCGCGAGCGCGTCGGCGTTGCGGACCAGGAGCGAGAGCACGCCGCCGGGCGCCAGGACGCGGGCCAGGGCGGCGAGCATCGGGTCCGGCTCGGGCACGTACATCAGCACGCCATGGCACAGGACGATGTCGAAGGCGCCCGGCAGGAAGTGGGCGCCCGTGTCCCGGCCGTCGCCCTCGATGAGCCGCATCCGCTCCCGGATGCCCGCGGGCTCGTGCGACAGGGCCTCGCGGACCGCGTCCAGCATGGCCGGGTCGGATTCGAGCCCGGTGACCTCATGGCCGGCCCGGGCCAGCCGGAGGGCCTGGGTGCCCTGGCCGAGGCCGACGTCGAGGACGCGCAGCCGCCGGCCCACCGGGAAGTGGGCCGCGATCTGCTCGTCGAGCTGACGGGCGACCAGCGCCTGCCGGACGGTGTTGCGCAGGCCGCCGAGGCCGCTCAGCCAGCCGCTCGCCCCGCCCGCGAAACCGGAAGGGTCCGCGCTCAGGGCCGCTCTCCGCGCTTGACCTGCGGCTTGGGCAGCCGCAGGCGGCGCATCTGGAGCGTACGCATCAGGGCGTACGCCACCACGCCGCGCAGATTCTCGTCGGGGAACCGCTTGCGCAGCTGACGCTTGAGCTGGATGCCGAGGACGACCGAGTTGATGACGATCAGCAGGATGACCAGCATCCACAGCAGCAGCACATAGGTCTGCATGGCCCCGGCCTGGACCATGCTGAGGACCAGGATCACCACGGCCAGCGGCAGGAAGAACTCCGCGACGAAGAAGCGGGAGTCCACGTAGTCACGGGCGAAGCGGCGCACCGGACCCTTGTCACGGGCGGGCAGATACCGCTCGTCGCCGCCGGCCAGCGCCTCGCGCTGGCGCGCCAGGTCGGCGCGGCGGGCCTCGCGCTGGCGCCGCGTCGCGTCTTTGCGGCTCATCTTCGAGCTCGAATTCGCCAGGCTGCGGCGCTGCGACTGGGCCTCGCTGCGCTTGGGGGTCGGGCGGCCCTTGGGCGCCTGAGGGTCACGGGTCTGTTGCGGCTGGTCCGCGATCACCTTGGCGGTGGCGGCCTGCTCGTCCTTTGAACGGCTACGGAACACAAAGCCCAAGGGTACGGGTTTGCGGGTGTGGGCCCCAGCCTCTGGGGGAACGATCCGGCAACGGCACCGCGCTCGGCACCGCGCTCGCCCTTGCTGCTCCTGGCTCCTCCTTGCGCCGGAGGCGCCCGGGGATCGATCGTCCTGCAGGAGGAGCACGAGCGGGTCCGAACAGTGCGGTAATGGATGTAGGGCCCGTAGGCTGGGTCTGTTGGATGTGCTGGAGCCGGTAGTCCGTAGTCCGTCAGAAGGGGGCGCGCGAGGCCCATGAGCGGTGTCATGAAGCGTATGGGAATGATCTTCCGCGCGAAGGCCAACAAGGCCCTGGACCGGGCCGAGGACCCGCGCGAGACCCTTGACTACTCGTACCAGAAGCAGCTGGAGCTGTTGCAGAAGGTGCGGCGCGGCGTCGCCGACGTGGCCACGTCCCGTAAGCGCCTGGAGCTTCAGCTCAACCAGCTGCAGGGGCAGTCCGCCAAGCTCCAGGACCAGGGGCGCAAGGCGCTCGCGCTGGGCCGGGAGGACCTGGCGCGCGAGGCGCTGTCCCGCCGTGCCGCGCTGCAGCAGCAGGTCACCGACCTGGAGACGCAGCACCAGACGCTGCAGGGCGAGGAGGAGAAGCTGACGCTGGCCGCGCAGCGGCTGCAGGCCAAGGTGGACGCCTTCCGTACGAAGAAGGAGACCATCAAGGCCACCTACACCGCCGCCCAGGCCCAGACCCGGATCGGCGAGGCGTTCTCCGGGATCTCCGAGGAGATGGGCGATGTCGGCATGGCGATCCAGCGTGCCGAGGACAAGACCGCGCAGCTGCAGGCCCGGGCCGGTGCCCTCGACGAGCTGATGGCCTCCGGCGCGCTCGACGACCCCTCCGGTATGGCCAAGGACGACCTCGCCGCGGAGCTGGACCGGATCTCCGGCGGCTCGGATGTGGAGCTGGAACTGCAGCGGATGAAGGCCGAGCTGGCGGGCGGCACCCCGCAGCAGGCCATCGAGAGCGGGCAGAAGCAGGAACAGCCCCGCCCCAACATGGACAAGTAGTGGACGAGTAGTCCTGGACACGTGGTCCACCGGCCCCGAAGGAGGTCGTCATGATCGTACGGATCATGGGGGAGGGGCAGCTGAGGGTGGGCGACTCACACCTGTCCGGGCTGAACAAGCTCGATGACGAGCTGCTCGCCGAGGTGCAGAGCGGCGACGAGGACGGCTTCCGTCGCACGCTCGGCGCGCTGCTGGAATCCGTGCGCTCGCTGGGCGAGCCGCTGCCCGACGACTCTCTGGAACCCTCGGAGCTGATCCTGCCGGGCCCGGACGCGACGCTCCACGAAGTCCGGGCGATGCTCAGGGACGACGGCCTCATCCCGGGCTGAGCCGGGCTGAGACGGCCCGCGATGGCGCAGCGCTTACGGTTGGATGCCGTGACTCCCCTCGCCGTCGGGCCTGGCCTGGCCCGTCCGTACCGCTGGCTGACCGCGCATCCGCGCGCGCTGGACGCGCTGCTTGCCGTGGTCGTCTTCGCGCTGATGCTGATCGGCGCCGCCGCCAGCCCGCACACCGGCCAGCGCCCCGTCGACCCGATCGACCCGCTCTTCGTGCTGCTGGCCGCGCTCGCCGCGGGCGCGCTGGTGCTGCGCCGCGGATTCCCGATCGGCGTCCTCGCGGTCACCGCCGCGCTCACCGTCGTGGAGGTCGTCACCGCCCATGACGGGCCGCCGCGCACCTCGATCGTGTTCGGCGTCGCGGTGGCCCTGTGCACCGTGGCCGTGCGCACCGACCGGTCGACCACGCTGCGGGTCGGCCTCATCACGGTCGCCGTGCTCACCGGGGTCGCGATGCTGTTCGGGGTCAGCCCCTGGTACGCGCAGGAGAACTTCGGCATCTTCACCTGGACCGGTCTTGCCGCCGCCGCGGGCGACGCGGCGCGCAGCCGCCGCGCCTATATCGCGGCCATCGAGGAGCGTGCGGTACGGGCCGAGCGGACCCGCGAGGAGGAGGCCCGCCGCCGGGTCGCCGAGGAGCGGCTGCGCATCGCCCGCGAGCTGCATGACGTGGTCGCCCATCACATCGCACTGGTCAACGTCCAGGCCGGGGTCGCATCCCATGTCATGGACAACCGTCCGGACCAGGCCAAACAGGCGCTCGCGCATGTACGGCAGGCCAGCCGCTCGGCGCTGGACGAGCTGCGCGCCACCGTCGGGCTGCTGCGGCAGTACGGCGATCCGGCCGCGCCCACCGAACCGGCCCCGGGCCTCGCGGTGCTGGACCAGCTCGTCGACGGTTTCGTCAAGGCCGGGCTGCGGGTGGACGTGGAGGCGGTCTCCCGGGACGGGCTCGGCCCGCTGGCGGGATCGGTGGACCTCACCGCCTACCGGATCGTCCAGGAGGCCCTGACCAATGTGCACAAGCACGCCGGACCGGACGCGAGGGCCCAGGTCCGTATCGTGCGTACGTCCGCCGTACTGCTGATCACGGTCGACGACGACGGGCCCTGCGCGGAGCAGCCCCCGGCGGAGGACCCCGGCGGCGGACACGGGCTGATCGGGATGCGGGAGCGGGTCGCCGCGCTGGGCGGCAACTGCGAGGCGGGACCCCGGCCGCAGGGCGGTTTCCGGGTCCGGGTGAGACTGCCTCTGCAGACGCGGAGAGGGGAGCCGCGTGAAAGAGGGGGGGAAGGGGGCGAAGGGGAGTCATGACGATCAAGGTGCTGCTGGCCGACGACCAGGCGCTGCTGCGCAGCGCGTTCCGGGTGCTGGTGGACTCCGAGCCGGACATGGAGGTGGTCGGCGAGGCGTCGGACGGCGCCGAGGCGGTGGAGATCGCCCGCGACCAGGGCGCCGATGTGGTGCTGATGGACATCCGGATGCCCGGTACGGACGGGCTGGCCGCCACCCGCATGATCACCGAGGATCCGCGTCTTGAGGACGTCCGGGTGGTGATGCTGACGACCTTCGAGGTGGACGAGTACGTCGTGGAGTCGCTGCGGGCCGGCGCCAGCGGCTTTCTGGGCAAGGGCGCCGAGCCCGATGAGCTGCTGGCCGCGATCCGCATCGCGGCGGCGGGGGAGGCGCTGCTGTCCCCGGCCGCCACGAAGGGGCTGATCGCCAAGTTCCTGGCGCAGGGCGGTGGCAGGGACGGGGAGTCCGGCGCGTATGACGCGGCGCGGCTTGACGCGCTGACCGGGCGGGAGCGCGAGGTGCTGGTGCAGGTCGCGGGTGGGCTGTCCAACGACGAGATCGCGGCGCGGCTGGAGGTCAGCCCGCTCACGGTCAAGACGCATGTGAACCGGGCGATGGCCAAGCTCGGCGCCCGCGACCGGGCGCAGCTGGTGGTGATCTCGTACGAGACGGGGCTGGTGCGGCCCCGGGGGTGAGCGGACGGACCGAGGGCGACCGAGGGCCCGGGGGTTGTCCACCCCCGGCCCTCAGCTGTCTGTCACCGTCCCGTTGGTCAGGGCAGCGTCAGCATGCGCTCGAGGGCGAGCTTGGCGTGGGCCTCGGTCTCCTTGTCGACCTGGATCCGGTTGACGACCTTGCCGGCGGCGAGCGATTCCAGGGACCAGACCAGATGCGGCAGGTCGATCCGGTTCATCGTGGAGCAGAAGCACACCGTGCGATCGAGGAAGACGATCTCCTTGTCCTCGCTGGCGAAACGGTTCGCCAGGCGCCGGACGAGGTTCAGCTCGGTGCCGATCGCCCACTTCGAACCGGCCGGGGCGGCCTCCAGCGTCTTGATGATGTGCTCGGTCGAGCCCACGTGGTCAGCCGCCGCCACGACCTCGTGCTTGCACTCGGGGTGCACCAGGACATTGACGCCCGGGACGCGCTCGCGGACCTCGTTGACGGAGTCCAGCGAGAAGCGGCCGTGCACCGAGCAGTGCCCGCGCCACAGGATCATCCTGGCGGCGCGCAGTTCGTCGGCGGTCAGCCCGCCGTTCGGCTTGTGCGGGTTGTAGACCACGCAGTCGTCCAGGGACAGGCCCATCTCGCGCACCGCGGTGTTGCGCCCGAGGTGCTGGTCGGGCAGGAACAGGACTTTTTCGCCCTGCTCAAAGGCCCAGTCCAGCGCCCGCTTGGCGTTGGAGGAGGTGCATATGGTGCCGCCGTGCTTTCCGGTGAACGCCTTGATGTCGGCGGAGGAGTTCATGTACGAGACGGGCACCGTCACCCCGGCGACCCCGGCCTCGGTCAGCACGTCCCAGCACTCGGCGACCTGCTCGGCGGTGGCCATATCGGCCATCGAGCAGCCCGCGGCCAGGTCCGGGAGGATCACCTGCTGGCTGTCGCCGGTGAGGATGTCGGCGGACTCGGCCATGAAGTGCACACCGCAGAAGACGATGTACTCGGCGTCGGGCCGGGCGGCCGCGTCGCGGGCCAGCTTGAAGGAGTCCCCGGTGACGTCGGCGAACTCGATGACCTCGTCGCGCTGGTAGTGGTGGCCCAGTACGAACACCCGGTCCCCGAGCTCGGCCTTGGCCGCGCGGGCACGTGCCACCAGGTCCGGGTCGGAGGGCGCGGGCAGATCGCCGGGGCACTCCACACCGCGCTCGCTCCTGGGGTCGGCCTCCCGGCCGAGGAGGAGCAGGGCGAGCGGTGTCGGCTGGACATCGAGGGGTTGGGCGGTGGTCACGTCACGCACCCTTCTTTCTTCATGGGGACTCATTAATCGTCAAAATGACGCTATCTATCATATCTGCTTCATGTCAGTTTGACGATGCCCATCGCGTCGATGTGACGCATTCCGGAGCGCGGTCCGTGTATGCGAGCATGAACAGGCAGGAAGAAAAGCGCCCGCCCCGGAATGAATCCGGGACGCCATTGGTTTGAGCCGACGGCAAGCAGTCCGTACGACCCGGGAGAGAAGCAGATGACCGTTCAGGACGAGACCACCGCGAGCGAGGGCATCATCCTGTCCGACGCCGCCGCGTCGAAGGTCAAGAGCCTGCTGGAGCAGGAGGGCCGCGACGACCTCGCGCTGCGCGTCGCCGTCCAGCCCGGCGGCTGCTCCGGCCTGCGCTACCAGCTCTTCTTCGACGAGCGCTCGCTCGACGGCGACGTCGTCAAGGACTTCGGCGGGGTCAAGGTCGTGACCGACCGCATGAGCGCCCCGTACTTGGGCGGCGCCTCGATCGACTTCGTCGACACCATCGAGAAGCAGGGCTTCACCATCGACAACCCGAACGCCACGGGCTCCTGCGCCTGCGGTGACTCGTTCAGCTGAGGTTCAGCGTGAGGCGCTTCTCGTAAGTCGCTTCACCTCGCTTCGCCTCGATCAGACGCCGCAGGGGGCGGGCCCGGCAC
>NZ_JBHWES010000125.1:0-19046 GCF_042734105.1 Streptomyces sp. NPDC059679
CTGGAACGGCTACAAACTCCACATCAGCGAAACCTGCACCTCCGCCCCCGAGAAGGCACGCACCCACCCGAACCTGATCACGAACACCGCCACCACCCACTCCACAGTGCCGGACAGCAAGACACTCAATGCCATCCACCACGCGCTCCAGCAACGCGGCCTGATCCCCGATGAGCACTGTCTCGACTCCGGCTACGCCACCGCCGAACTCATCCACGGCTCGGTGAAGACCTACGGCATCGCACTGATCACACCAGTCCTGCTGGACACCTCCCGGCAGACCAAAGCCCAGGCAGGCTTCGCCGCAACCGACTTCACCATCGACTGGGAAGCCGAAAAGGCCACCTGCCCCGCCGGACATACCAGCACCACCTGGAACCCCGTCGTGAGCGAAGGTATCCCCAAGACCGTGGTCAGCTTCGCCGCCCTCCACTGCATCCCCTGCCCCTTCAAACCCCAGCGCACCACCGCGAAGAAGAACCGCCGCCAACTCTCCCTCCACCCCAGACAGATGACAGAGGCACTCCGGCACACCCGAACCCAGCAGAAGACCAAGGACTGGAACACCGACTACGCCCTACGCTCCGGCATCGAGGGTGTCCGGTCAACTCTTCGTTGTGAGCGCACAGTTCACCGCTCTTCTCTCGCCCGGCAGCCTCTCGCCACTCGAGTTCCTCCAGCCACGACACCATCGCCGCCACCCCCGGAATCCGGCCACCCGACACCACGACGATCGAGCAACCAGCCCCCGGTCAGCAACCACGCAGATCAAAGCTCCCTACAGAAGAGCTGCACCCAATCGAGACGATGACCAGGACCACGCTTGCCGTATCCATCCAGTTCCCCTCACGAAAGGCCGGGCCACCGCGACCCGGCACAACTTGAGAGGCCCAACCCACCGTCACCGTGTAACGGCAACACCAGATTTGCCGCAACACCCTGGCCAGCAGCTCATCACTTCGCGCACCACTCTCCAGGCACGGCCCGGCCATCCCGCTGACCTTCCATCCCAAGGACGACCGAGCCGAAGCCTTGCCCCCTGCGAAGACCCTCTGCGGCCAGTCCAGCAGTCGCTTGGCACACTATTTATGTGCACGAGGGCACCTGCCGACTGTCTCGCTACGGCACTACAGAGCCCGATAGGGCGCTCACGGCCTAGGAGTGCCCCGTCTGCCAGCGGATGCCAAGGGGCACTACCTCCTCTTGACGCGACAGGCACCTTGCGGCCGGGACACCCCAACACCGGCTACCTGCGGAAACACGCCAACCGAGGCCCTCCGCCCGCAGCTTCCCCCTGTCGCATGGGGAGCACGAGATCGCGCTCCCACCCCGAAAGGGGGTCGAGAGCCGACAAGGGGTTCTTATGCCTCTCGATGCAGAGAGCATCCGAATCGATCGGGTGACGTCGGGGGCCCCTGTTGGTGGCTACTGACTTCGGCGTCTCGGGGTCTGGATCTGTGTCGGGACCGGTGACGCGGTCCGTCTGGGCTGGTACGCCGGAGGCATGCGGTATCCGGACGGGGGCGGGCTGACCGCTGAGCAGCGCAGGCGCCGGGAAGAGGTACGGATGCGGGCCGTTGACCTCTTCGAGGAGGGTGTGGAAGTCCCGTGCATCGCCCGGGAGTTACGGGTGAGTGAGAAGTCGGTCTACCAGTGGCGCCGCACCTGGAGGACGGGCGGACGCGAGGCGCTGCGTTCCAGAGGCCCTTCCGGCTACGGCTGCCGGCTCGGCGTCCACTTGCAGGCGAAGCTCGCGATGTGGCTTGAGGAGGGGCCGGCCGCGCACGGCTGGGCGGACGACCAGGTGTGGACCGCCTCCCGAGTGCGCACGCTGATCGGGCGGAAGTTCCACCTCTCCTAATCCGTGGGTAAGAACGGTCTGCCAGATTGGGAACACGGACAAGCCGTTCGAGAAGGGCGGGACCGTGGCGTCTGGCTTGATCGGGCTCCCGAACCCTATTCCGTGCATCGGTGGGCGGTCCCGGCTCTGATGGTGGTGGCGGCCGCATGGGCGGCGGACGGACGCCTACACATCTCCAGGCCTCGACGCCTAGCTGTAGACCGTGCGACGTCTGGTGCCCTCGCGGTCACCACCACTGTCAACACCATCAGCCTGGCTACTCGTTGGTGTTGGTGGTGCGAGCCCATCGCGCGGTGACCTCTTGGTACGCCCGAGCCGATCTTCGAGCTCCCGCAGGGACCGAGGCCCGTGGGGTGCGCTGGTGCCACGAACAGCTGCTGAGGTGGCGGACCGGCCCCGAGGGCCGAGTCCTGGGATTAGGTCGCTGCGTGGTTCCGCACGAGCTCGTGACCAGCACAAACGTACAGGCAGTACCGGGAGGGACTTTGATCTACTGCGGCATCGACTGGGCAGAGAAGACGCACGACGTTGCGCTGGTTGACGACACCGGAACGCTGGTCGCCAAACGGCACATCACCGACGACGCGGCCGGCTACAGAGCCCTGCTGGACCTGCTCGCCGAGCACGGCGACACCGAGGACAACCCCATCCCGGTCGCGATCGAGACCTCCCGGGGCCTGCTGGTCGCCGTCCTGCGCACCGGCCGGCGGAAGGTCTACGCGATCAACCCGATGGCCGCCGCCCGCTACCGCGACCGCCACTCCGTCTCGCGCAAGAAGTCCGACCTGGCGACGCCCTCGTGCTGGCGAACATCCTGCGCACGGACATGCACGCCCACCGGCCTCTGCCTGACGACACCGACCTCGCCCGCGCCATCGCCGTCCTGGCCCGGGCACAGCAGGACGCCACCTGGAACCGTCAGACCATCGCCAACCAGCTCCGTTCGCTGCTACGCGAGTACTACCCCGCTGCCCTGGCCGCGGTCGAGCCATGGAAGAACGGCCTGTGCCGCCCCGAGGCCCACGCCCTGCTCAAGGCCGCCCCAACCCCAACCCGCGCGGCCCGCCTGACCCACACACAGCTCCAAGCCACCCTCAAGCGCGCCGGACGCCAGCGCGGCATCGAGGCGGACGCCGACCGGTTGCGCGAGGTCTTCCGTGCCGATTGGGCCCACCAGCCTCCGCTCGTGGAGGACGCCCTCGGCGAGCAGATGCTGGCCCTGCTGATCCAGCTGGAGGCCGCCTGCACCGCCGCCGACCGGCTCGCGAAGGCGGTGGAGGAGGTGTTCCCTCAGCACCCGGACGCTGACATCTACCTGTCCTTCCCCGGCCTCGGCGTCCTGCTTGGCGCCCGGGTGCTCGCCGAGGTCGGGGACGACCGCACCCGTTTCACCGACGCTCGCGGTCTGAAGGCATACGCCAGCTCCTCGCCCGTCACCCGCGCCTCGGGCAAGAAGTCGTCCATCACCCGCCGTTGGGTCAAGAACAACCGTCTCAACGCGGCTGGCTACCTGTGGGCATTCTCCGCTCCCAACGCCTCACCCGGCGCCAAAGCCCACTACCGCCACCGCCGCGACGACTGCGGCGACTGGCACGCCGGCGCTCAGCGTCACCTGTTCAACCGCATGATCGGCCAGCTCTACCACTGCCTCCAGCACAACGAACTGTTCGACGAACAGACCGCTTTCCCCGTCGAACTAGCCGAAGCCGCTTGACGTGCTAAACACCTGAGGTGTCTACAGCGTCTCCGGTGTGACCCGGCTGCTGCACCGGATGGGCTACAGCGTGCAGGTGCCGGACAGACCTGCCGCCGAACGCGACGAGGAAGCCGTCGCCACGTGGCGGGAGGTGACCTGGCAGGAGGTAAAACCCTCCGGGCGGCGGCCGACGCGTTCATCTGCTTCGAGGACGAAGCGGGCGTGACCGGTCGGCCGCCCAAGGGCCGCACCTGGGGCCGACGCGGGACCACCCCGAGGGTCAAGGTGTCCGGCCGCAGCCGGGGAAGGCTCTCGGTGGCCGGGCTGCTGTGCTTCCGGCCCGGCCTGCCCGCCCGCCTGTGCTACCGGCTGCCTCGGCATACCGGCCGCAAGGGCGAACGCCGCTCGCTGGGCGAGACGGACTACATCCGCCTGCTCGACGGCGCACACCAACTGCTGAAGGCCCCGCTGATCGTGGTGTGGGACCGGCTGAGCACCCACGTTTCCAAGACGATGAAGGCACTCGTGACCGAGCGGGACTGGCTGACAGTGGTCCTGCTGCCCGGATATGCGCCCGACCTCAACCCGGTGGAAGGCCTGTGGGCACACATCAAGCGGAGCCTGGCCAACCTGGCCGCCCGCACCCTCAGCGAACTGGAGACTCTGCTCCGCAGAAGGCTCAAGTCACTGCAGTACCGGCACAGCATCCTCGGCGGACTCCTCGCCGGGACGGGCCTCACTCTCGACAGACCGGACGGACCCTAATACGCCGAAGTCAGTAACCACCAAGATCGCGCAGGGGCCGACTGATTCATGCCGGCGCCGATCGCGCCGATTACGCCCTGGTCGCGCAACTCCGCGAGTGTGGGTATGACCTCCGTTGGGCACCAGCGGCCTGCCTACCTTGGAGGAGATGACGTACTCGTCACGCGGGCGGCCTCGCAGGGCGGCGCCCAGGTGGCGCCCTGCGAGGCCGAGACCGTAGTGCGGTGCGGTGTCGAAATACCGTAACCGGCTCGCCGGCCTCCGTCGCCCGGCGCAGGTCGGCGAGGGCCTGCTCGGCGACGGCCCAACGGGGTCGTTCACCGCTCCCGGGACGACGCTCGAACTGGACGCCCCGCTGGAGCGCGTTCCCGTCTTCGTCCGCGAGGGGCCCACGTCGCCGCTTTGCTCGGCTGACCTCCTGTAGAGGTAGGCATATTGATCGCCGCGAGAGGCATTCGCCCGCCACCTCCGCCCGCACGGCGACGCAGCACCTCACCCTCACCGCCGACGGGACCTTGGGCCTCCGCTGAACTGTTATCGTGCCGCCCGCCATCGCCCTGGTTGTGTCTCGGTCGTGCGGGCCTTCGAATCACGCGTCCTTCTTGATGTCGCCGTACAGTTCGACCTCGGAGAGGTCGCCGTACCAGCTTGTGGCGTTGTAGATCCGCAGGTACCGGTAGTGGTCTCCGCCCGAGGTGGACTGGTCGCTCCAGGCGTTTGCGACGGCCCCGGTGAGTGGCTTGGTGAGGTCGGTCCAGGTCTGGGCGTCGTTCGACCCCTGCACGACAATGCCGTTGGCCCGCTGCGGGTGGCTGGCCCGAGGCAGGAGCAGAACCTCCTCGGGCCGTACGGTGGCGTGCGCGCCGAAGTCGATGACGTAGTACGCGCCTGTTCCGCTGTTCAGATCGCCGTACGTGGCGGCGTCGCGGTCGAAGAGCAGGTAGCCGACCTCGTCGGCGCCCTGCCCATTGCCCGGCCACTGTTTGTCGGAGGCGGTGACGGTGGCCACCTTGGCCACATCGATGAAGTGCGCGGGATCGCCCGCGATATAGAGTTTCGATCCGTCTGTGGTGCCGTAGGCGGTCTGCCCGGCCTTGCCTTTGGCGTCGAGGTAGTCGATCGCGACCTGGATGTCGCCTGATGGCACGTTGTCGAGTTTGACCGCTGCGGTCCAGTTGACGCCGTCCGCCGAGTTCGCCTTCGCCGTCACACCTTGGACGGTGACGCTGACCTGTTGGATCGGCTTCTTCGCGGTGACCGAGACGTCGACGGTGTCGCCCTCCATGATCTTGCCCGCAATGGCCTGGCGTGAGGCGATCGAGGTGGCCTTGACCAGGTTGCCGATCTCGTGCCGTTCGCCGTAGATGTGGAACTCGGTCATCTCGAACACGTTGCGGACGATGCCGTAGAGCACGTCGGGCAGCTGTTTGAGCATCTGGACCTTGAGGAAGCGGAATTGCGCGTCGCGCAGAGCCGGGTCGACGTCAAGCGTGTTGAAGTCCTGGGTGAACTTGGTCACGCCCGGGGTCAGCCGGGTCCAGTCCTTGCCGTCGTTCGAGCCGTAGACGGCGGAGTTCGCGAGCCGGTCGGCGAAGATGTTGCTCTGGAATCCGAAGCGGGTCGCCGAGACCCGGAAGTCGGGCCCGAAGTCGAAGGTGTGGGAGAGGTTGACCGCCTGGGGGTACGAGGTCCCCGACTGGTTGTCACCGTCGACGAGATTGCCGATGTTGGCCCCGGCCGTGGAGGTGGCCACGAGCGAGGGGTAGTCGAGGCTGCCGTCCACGGCCGTGTGCGGGGAGACGAGGGTGAGACCGTCGACCGCGGTCACGAGGTGGGCCAGCGCCTCGAGGTACTTGTCGTCCGTTTCCTTCGTGCGCAAGGCCTCGGCAGCGGTAAGCGCCTGGTCGTAGGCGGTCTGGGTCTCGGAGACGTACTTGGCGTCGGCGTCGTGGCCTTTCTGGGCGAGCCTGAGCGCGTCGGAGCGATTGCGGGCGGCGGCTAGTACGACGTGGTGGCTCGCCACCGTGGTGCCGTCGGAGACTGTCACGGTGATGGTGGTGGAGCCGGCTGCGGCGGGCTTCCAGGTCAGTTGACCGGCGGAGGCGTCGAGGGTCGCCCCGGTGGGCAGTCCCTTGGCCGTGTAGGCGAGGTTTCCGGTGCCCTTGTAGTGCGCGGAGAGGTCGGCGGTGGCGGTCGCGCCCTTCCAGCCGACGACGCGGGCGGTGGAGGTGTCGTCGAAGGCCGGGGGTGTCAGTTCGTCGGCGGCGTTGGTGTTGATGTGATCGATGTCGACAGTCCCGTTGCCGGTGGCCTTGATGAACAGGATGTCGCCGATGGACTGGGGGTACATGACGTACCGCCATGTGCCGCCGGTGTCCGGCACAAGGATCGTGCGGTCGTCGTGGCGGTCGAGGCGCAGCCGGACCTCGCCGTCGGTGCGGACCCGGAATGCGAGGAGCTGCTTTTTACTCGAGCCGCTGAGGTAGGCGATCTCGGAGCCGTGGCCCGCGGCCGACATCCGCACGTAGCCGGTGTCGCCGTCGGTCCTCTGCTCGACGTCGCCGGACAGGCTGGTGTACTTGTTCTCGACCTCGAGGACGGTCGGACTGTCAGGCAGCGGCGGGACGGTTTGCCCGGCCGCCGAGGCGGGCGCGAAGAGCCAGGAGTCGCCGCCGCCGTCCACGTTGTCCCACGCGTTGCTGAGGCTGCCGCCGTAGTAGAAGAGGGGGCCGTTGCGCTTGGCGTACGCCTCGGCGAAGTACGGCGCCAGTTTCTTGACGTCCTCGCCGCGGGTGAACGCGTAGTAGTAGTAGATGTCCCAGAAGCTCGCGGTGTTGTAGCGCCCGCGGTAGGCGTACGAGATGTGGTTGTAGGTGTCGCGGATGGTGCCGTCAGGCGAAATGGCGTAGGCCATCGGAGTCCACGGGGTGTCATGGCCGAGCATGTATCGCCAGAAGTAGTTGGCCGCGGCGAGGATCCGGTTGTCGAGGAACTCGTAGGGACCGACTGCGTTCGCAGCCTTGGAGATGGTGCCGTCGACGGGGTCGACCTTCGTCTGCTGCGCCAGGAGCATGCGGGAGATGATCGCCGCGTTGGTGAGGTCGCCGCCGCCGTGGGCCTGGTCGCGTCCCATCTCGGTGTGCTGGACGTGCGGGTTCTTGATCGGCTTGCCGGTGGCGTCGTTGGTGTCGACCCATCGGAACAGCCGCGCGATCGAGCCGTTGAAGCCCTGGTCCTTGGCGGTGGCGTTGACGGTGAACCATTCGACCGACCGCTTGTAGAGGGCGGTGTCGTCCATGAAGATGGCTCCGGCCATCGCGCCCATGAGCGGGTAGCTGTGCTGGTTCATGAAGTGGTTGTTGTCGTTCTGGAAGGTCTTGATGACCGGGACGACAAGGTTGTCGGTGAACGCCCGCGTGTCCGCGTCGGTCCAGGGGTACGCCTCGTCGGCGCACGAGGTGTAGCGCAGCAGCTCGGCGGCGGAGACCATGCGGTTGAGGGGGATGCCGGTGTGAATGTGCGAGTCGGTGAAGTACTCGTACTTGGCGGGGTCCATCTGCTCCCAGATGCGGATGACGTCGAGAGCGTTCTTGCGGTAGACCTCCTCACCGGTGAGCACGTAGAGGATCGCCTGCGTGTAGGACTTGAGGCCGTCGGCGATGAAGCGGCCGTTGAAACTCTGGCTGTTGAACGCGTCGGAGGCAGGCTTGGTCGGGTCGGCGCTGCTCCGGTTCGACGACGTCACGCCGGTCCCGGCCGCTGACGACCGCTGCATCGCGTGGAAGGACGAGGTCCAGGGTTCGGCGCCCGCGGCGATCTGCCGACGGGCGTTCTCAAGGGTCGGTTTTGTCAGGCCGACGCCGGGGTGGGAAAACCCCTGCGCGCTGACGGTGGACTTGAACGTCACGGCGCACGTGCCGAGATCCTGCGCGGCGGCCGGCCGGCCTACCGTGAAGAGGAGTCCGGTGATGAGCAGGAGCGTTGCGGCGAACGCGCCGAGTCGTCGGACACGAGCGCCCGCGGCGGCTGGAGACGGATTCACAAGAAGCACCTTCTTGCTCGGGCGGGAGATTCGAAGGAGGAGTTCGGTGACGAGCGGGAGCCCTGCGGCGAATGTGTCGACACGTGCCGCAGAGCATCAAGTAACGGATCGACCATCACGAAGGGGATGTTCTGCCGTTCGAGGCATTGGGACCGGGATGCAGCCAGTCCGGCGAGGTCGAACAGCGCACCGGAGGATCCGCGCCCGGCGAGTCTGTGCAACCACCGGTCATCGAACCCTGCTCCGCTCGAACGAGCGAGTGCTGCCGAGACGACCAGGTCGTAGCCGGCCTCATCGGCGGCGATCTCCGCTCCACGCAGCACGGCGCCCGATCGCGGCCCGTCCAGGCAGGTCAGCATCATGTCCACCTGCGAGATGTGGGTACCCGCTGCCACGGCTCGCGGCCTGCGAGCGTAGCCGAGCCGGCTCAGCGCCTCCGTCACGCGGCGGCGGGTGTCCGGTGCGACGTCCTCGCGACCGTTGACCACCTTGGAGACCGTCGGCACGGACACCCGTGCCGCCCGTTCGACGGTCGCGAGGGTGGGGCCCGCGGAATTGCGCCTGCGCGTCATCGAGTACCTCCATCCGAGCCCTCACCAGGGAACCAGGAGCCGGCCGTTACGTGCGCCGGGCGGACAGCGGGGTCACTTCAGGCTGCCGAGCGTGACCCCCGAACGCCAGTAGCGCTGCATCGAGACCATGAGGATCACCATCGGGATCAGCGAGATGATCGATCCGACCACCACCATGCCGGTGAGGTCGACCGAGCTGTCCGTCTTCACCTTCAGCCAGGAATACAGGCCGAGCATGACCGTCCACTTGGTGCTGCTGCGCAGGAAGACCAGTGGCCCGAAGAACGAGTTCCACATGCCGACGAAGCCGAGGATGAAGATGGTCGCCGCGCCGGTGGACATCAGGCGGGCGCCGATCGTGAAGAAGATCCGGTACTCCCCCGCGCCGTCGATACGTGCCGCCTCCAGCAGCTCACGCGGGATCGCTCCCTCCGCGTACACCTTGGCGAGGTAGACGGAAAAGGCGTTGAAGAAGCTCGGGAGGATGATCGCCGACGGGGTGTCGACGAGGCTCAGGTCGGTGAAGAGCAGGAACGAGGGAATGGTCAGCAGGGCGCCCGGGATCAGGAACGACCCGATGATGCAGCCCATCAGGAATCCGCGGCCCTTGAAGTCGTACATGGCAAGGGCGTAGCCGCAGGCCACACAGATCAGGGTCATACCGGCGGTGCCCACGAACCCGTAGATCAGCGTGTTCCGCATCCAGGTGAGGAAGATGCCGTCCTGGTAGGTGAACAGCTGCCGCAGGTTGCTCCAGAAGTGGATGTTCGAGAACCACAGGCCGTTGGTGGTGTAGAGGTCCCGCTGGCTCTTGGTCGCCGAGACGATCAGCCACCAGACAGGGGCAAGCGAGTAGATCAGGAAGAGAACCAGACCGGTGATGACGAGTGCTTTGGTACGGGTGGCCTGGTGGGGCTGGCCGACCTCGCTGCGCCGCCGGATCGGCCTCGTGGCGGCCGGCTTCGGTGCGACGGCACGGCCGTTCGTCCTGTTCATGGTCGTGGTCATGAGGTGGGCGCCTTGTTCGTGAGCCGGTAGAAGATCGCCGAGGTGATGCCGACGACGAGCGCGAGGATGATCGACAGGGCGGCTGCGTAGTGGAACTCGCCCTGGTTGAAGGCCCAGTCGTAGATGTCCATGATCGGAGTGAAGTCACGGGTGACTGTTTCAGGCGTCATCGACCGGAACAGCACGGGATCGCTGAATATCTGCAGGGTTCCGATGATGCTGAGCACACTGGTCAGCACCAGGGATCTGCGGATCAGCGGCACCTTGATCGACCAGGCGATACGCCACTCCGACGCCCCGTCGATGCGGGCGCTGTCATAGATCTCGGTTGGCAGCGCCCGCAGCGCGGAGTACACGATGAGCATGTTGAAGCCGATGCTGCTCCATGCGATCAGATTGCCGATGGAGATCCAGATCATGGAGCCGCTGTAGAAGTCGGCGCTGATTCCGAGGTGTTTGAAGAACGGCGTCAGCGGTCCCACTGTCGGGCTGTAGATGTAGATCCAGATGAGTGTCGCGACGATGCCGGGGATCATGTAGGGGATGAGGAGCGCGATCCGGAATCGGTTGGCGACTCGTTGTGACGCCGCGTCGAGGAGCAGCGCGAGTCCCACGGCGGCCACTTGGATCAGCGGGATGCTGATCGCTGCGAAGAGGGCGACCCGGCCCATACCGCCCCAGAAATGGGTGTCCTGGAGCCCCTTCGTGAAGTTGTCGATTCCGACGAACTCGACGGTCTTGGCGCCGAATCCCAGGCCTGAGCTCTGCTCCCGGTACAGGCTCTTCTTGATCGCCATGACGATCGGCGTCACGGTGAAGAGCCCGAACCCGAGGAAGAAAGGCACGGTGAGGGAGGCGCCCTTGAGCGCCATCACTCTGCGCCAGCGCAGACGCGGCGCGCGGGGCGGCTGCTGCTCGACGACGGTCATGTGTGTCAGCCCTCGACGTTGATGTTCTTGGACTTCAGGTCGGCGACCGTGTACTTCTGCATGTGCTCAAGCGCCTGCCGGACTGTGATCTTCTTGGTGACGATCTTCGCCCACTGGTCCTGGAGTTCGGCGAACACGCCGGTGTAGTTCGGCCCGACCACCCAGGAGTCCTTGGCACTGGCGACCGCCTTGAGTATCACGGGCTTCGCCTTGGACCGGTGCGGCCCGAAGAGCTTGGGCGGGACGGCGGCGTCCACCCACGGCGACGGGTCGGGGATCGCGCCGGGCCAGATGTACTGCTTGATGTCCTTCCGGTACGAGGCGTTGATCGCGTCCTTGGAGGTGTTCAGCCAGACACCGGCCTCCGTGGCCTCCTTCAGGTGAGCGCAGCCCTTCGGCACGAGCATGCCGCTGTTGGCGTTGTGCGCCTGTGTGGTGAACGATGTCGCGTCGGAGAACTGCGGGTAGTCGATCGGCTCCCAGTCCCCGAGCGTCTTCTTGTAGTTCAGTTCGTAGTTGGCCAGCTGCCAGGTCTGGGTCGGCAGGGAGACCATCTTTCCGGAGTCGAAGTAGCTGATGAGCGCCGGCCGGTCGGAGTACGTCTGGTTGGCGACGATGTCGTTGTCCACCAACTGCTGGACGATGTTGGCGGACTTGAGGGACTCAGGAGACAGGAAGTCCACCTTCCACTTGTCCCCCTCCTGCTTGTACCAGGAGCCGCCGGCCTGCTGGACCAGGTTGACCAGGGTCGACGGGTCTTCGCCGGCCAGATTCATCACGTAGATGCCGTGCTTCTTGAACTTCTTGCCGGCCGCGATGACATCGTCCCAGGTCTTGGGGGGCTTGATGCCGTACTTGTCGTAGACCTTCCGGTTGATCACCATGAACGAGGGGTTGAAGCCGGTCGGGATCGCGTAGTCCCTGCCCCCGGCCCGGACGGCGGGAACCGCCGCCGGGATGAAGAGCCCCTTCTTGACGTAAGGCTCCAGGTACTCGGTGATGTCGGCGAGCAGTCCCTCACCGACCAGGCCCGGGATCTCCCCGAGGTTCTTGGTCAGGCACGGGACGTCCTTGCCCGAGGCGACGGCGTTGCGGAGGTTGGCCATCGATCCCGGGCCGTCGGCCTGCCTGACCAGCTTGATCTTGATGTCCTTGTGGGTCGCGTTGAACTTGGCGGCAACCGGCTCAGTGGCCTTGGCATCGTCCCAGGTCCACCACGTGATGGTGACCGGGCCGTTTGCGCTCGAGTCGCTACCACCGCCTCCGCCGCAGGCGACCAGGGTCGCGGACAGCGCCATCGCGGTGGCGGAGGCCAGTACGACCTTCTTGCGGTTCATGAAAACCCTCCCAGGGTCCGGGCATGAATGACGACTCGATCGGCTGCCCGGCCGTGCGTGCCGGAGCGGAACCTGCACAGAAATCGCTCTCTACGGAAGCTAGGTGCTCGTCGCCCCCCGAAGCAAGATGTCGGGCAGGAAAATCCTCTGTTAAGAGGCACTGTCCGCCCCGCGTTGGGCCAGTCCACAGCCACGAAGACGGGGTCCGGAGCAAGTTTTTAAAGATATCGTTTACTACGCATCCAGGACTCGACACGCCTCGCGCAGGCCGGACGGGTCATCGGACGGAGGTCCGGGTGGAGTCCCGGACGACGACATGTGTGCCGACGACCTGGTGCTGGCTCCCGAGGAACTCCTCACGGTGCAGGGCCAGGCGTACCGCGGCACCAGTTCCTCGTGCGGAACGTGGACCGTGATGAGTGCCGGGTACACGTCGAGCACTGTCTTGATGTCGTATCGCGCCGGCCGCAACAATGTCGGTGGCCGCGAACATCGCGTCGAAGTCTGCGCGGGAGGCGAGCAGCCCACGCACCGCCGATAGCTCCGACTGCGGGAGAAGAGGCCGTCCACGGTCAGTGCAGGGTCGTGGCACAGGCCCAGTGCCTCGTTGGCGCGGCCAAAGCCACTGATGCGCCGGGCGCTGGTGGAAAGCCCCTGCACCCGGCCCAGGTAGCTCACCCGGCGGCGCCCGGAACTGAGCAGGTGCGTGGTCAAGGCGACGGCGCCGCCCTCGTTGTCGTAGTCCACGACCGTGGCGGGCACCCCGTCCCCAAGCGGCAGTTACTCGGCGCCGACCGCCGCCGCGGCGGTGACCAGGGGGTGGCAGTGCACCAATGTTGGGGTCGCCCATCAGGCAGTGCATGAAGTCGTTGAAGACGACTGGCAGTTCCGCGTTGTCGGTGCGGGCGCCAGACCGTGCGGCGGTACCGGGTCAGCGCCGCCAGTGCGGTGTCGCGGTCGGCCTTGACGGCCAACGTGGCGGTGACCGAGGCGAACGTCTCCCTCGGGGCCAGCGACAGCGACCACTGGTGCTCGCGGTCGGTGAGGCCGACCAGCAGGACGTGCCGGTCGTCGTGCCGGTCGGCCAGCTCCGCGTGCCAGGAGCCGTTGCGGTCGATCTGCCAGGCGAGCACGCCGACCGGGCCTCCAGCCACGCCATGGACAGTAGCTCGGACGACGGCTACGACCCGGTACTGGTCAGCGCGAGGCGGTCTTGGAGCCGGTCTGCCCGGAGCGGGCCATCCCGACGTCCACCAGTCCCGCCTCGGCCGGCGGCGTCCCCACCCAGCGGTACTCCCCGCTCCACGGGTTCGCGGCACGGCACAGCGAGAGCCGGTGCTGCCACCGAGTACGGGTGCCCAGCAGCGAGGCCACGCCGCCCAGCACGAACGACGAGACGTTCTCGATCCGCAGCTGCCTGCTGCCCGCCGTCAGCTCGCCCAAGCATCGCACCACCGGCAGCTCCCCGTGAGCAGGTAGTGGACCGAGACCCGCAGATCGGTCTCGGTCGTGCAGATGGACTGCCAGATGCCCGGCCTCGGCCACATGGTGCTCGTAGCGCAGCCGGGCCCCGACCGCGGAGTCGGCATACCGTTTGCCCGAGGTCCCGACCCGGCCGTGACCCGTGACCTCCACCTCGACGAGCGGAGCGCTGCATGGCTCTCGGTCGACCCGTTCAGGCCGAGCAGACGCACGTGGCCTCGGGAGATATCCCGAAGTGCAGGCTCAGGACGCCGTTACCCCATTTCTCGATCGCCGCCTGCCCTTTCTCCAGCCGTCGGCGGCGTCACTCGGCCGCCGGTATCGGAGCGCCCGCGGAGTGCAGGTACTCCGGGTTCGCGAAGTCCTCACCGCGTGCGAACCTGATCACCTCGTCGACCACGTGCTCTCCCATCCGGCACAGTTCGTTGCCGACGGAACCGGCCATGTGCGGGGTGAGGAAGACGTTGTCCAGGTCGTAGAGCGGGTGGTCGGCGGGCAGTACCTCGGGGTGGGTGACGTCGAGGATCGCGTTGAGGCGCCCTGCGGCGAGTTCGGCGAGCAGCGCGTCCTGGTCGATCACCGCCCCCCGGGCGCTGTTGATGACCGTCGCACCATCCGGCAGCAGCGTCAGCAGCTCGGCCGTGATCATGCCTCTCGTCTCGGGCAGCAGCGGAGCATGCACCGAGACGACGTCGACCGACCGCATGAGTTCGGGAAGGCCGACCAGGTGTACGCCGAGAAGTGCGGCCTCCTCGACGGACAGGTACGGGTCTGCCACGACGATCCTGAGGTCGGTGCTCCGCCGCAGGCGCTCGATGACGAGCCGGCCGATGCGTGAGGCACCGATCAGCCCCACCGTCCGCCGGTAGTTGCCCGCGTCGGGGAAGACCGCCTCGCGGTCGATAAAGTCCCTGCGCGAGCGGTACAGCCTGGCGGATTCGAAGATCCGCTTTCCGGCCAGAAGGATCATGGCAACGCTGTACTCGGCTACCGGAACAGCGTTGGCGGCGCCGGCGTTGGCGAAGCGCAGCCGTTTGGTGAGCACCGAATCGGCATGCAGCGGCGGCAGGGCGGAGCCTGCGGCGCTGACCACCGCAGCGAGCCGAGGAGCACAGGCGAGGACGTCGGCGTCCAGCGGGGGGCACCCCCACCCGGTGAGCAGGACGTCGGTGTCGGCGAGTTCGGCGCGCGAGGACGGGGAGGCGAACTCGGTGAGGATCTGCGACGACACCTTCACGGCCCCTTCCAAGCGGCGCCGGACGGCATCGGGAAAGAGATGGTCCGCCAGGCCGGGTGGAGACATCGCGAGGGTGCAGCGGATGTCCGAGGTGGCTCGACGGCGTTGCTGCAGATTCATGAGTTAACGTTTTCTCTCAGAAAATCGCATGACGGGGAGACGTCGGATAGTAAGCGATTGCTACGCCCGAGACTACGGAACCCGGAACGAGCTGGCAAGCATGCCGCCGGTTCCCTCGGGCAGCCGTCCGGCGCCGGCCACCGCCCTCGGGGCGGACCCCCGTCCCCGGCCGGATGACGGCCGCACTGATCGAGGGCGCTTGCTGTGCAGTACTTTCAGAGTGTGACGAAGACAAACGGCGACGGCGACCGCGAGCGGTCCGACAAGACGGTCCGCGGTGGAAAAGGTCCGAAGAAAACGTTCCCCGTGGCGAAGGAGGGGCCGCAGCGCCGCGCGACCCTGAGCGACGTCGCACAGATGGCGGGCGTGTCGAACGCCACCGTCTCGCGTGTCCTCGCCGACAACTACCCGGTCTCCGTGACCACGAAGAACCGGGTGATGCGCGCGGTCCGCCAGCTCGACTACGTCGTCAACGCCCAGGCCCGGGCCCTGCAGGCGGGTGCCAGCCGCACCATCGCCTTCGTCCTGCACGACATCACCGGGCCGTCCTTCGCCGAGGCCGCGGCCGGAGTCGAGGAGGAGGCCGCCCGCCACGGCCGGCTGTGCGTCGTCTGCACCACAAATGGCAGCCGGGAGCGCCAGTCGAAGGTCATCGACCTCATGCGTGCGCAGGGTGCCGAGGCGGTGATCCTCATCGGCGGGGCCGACAACGACGAGGAGTCGCACAGCCGACTGGTGGCCTACGCCCGGTCCCTTGCCGCGGCCGGCTCCCGACTGGTGTTGTGCGGCTGCCCACCGCCCAGGGAGCCCCTGCCGGTGACCGTTATCGACTACGACAACGAGGCGGGCGCCTACGCGGCCACCGCCCATCTGCTCTCGCAGGGCCACCGGCGGATTCTCTTCGTCGGCAAGGGAGAGGGATACACCACCTCGGAGGCACGGTTCGCCGGGTACCTGCGGGCGCTGACCTCCTTCGGCATCGAACCGGACCCCGCGTTGCAGGTGGTCGTCGACTTCAGCCGCGCGGCAAGCGTGCGCGCGATGCGGGAGGTCCTCGCCCGCCAGCTCGCGTTCACCGCCGTCTTCGCCGCCTCCGACATGACCGCGGCAGGGTGCATGCAGGTCCTGCGCGAGCAGGGCAGGAAGGTTCCCGAGGACGTCTCCGTGGTCGGCTACGACGACATCCCGATGGCGATCGACATGACCCCCCGGCTTACCACCGTGCACGTTCCCTACCGGGAGCTCGGCCGGGCCGCCGTCCGACACGTCATGGAACTGGACCCGGCGGCGCGCCAGGACGTCGACTACGTCGTGCTGGGAACCCATCTCATGGTGCGGGAGTCGGTCGCACCGCCAACTGTCGAGGCGACCTGAGACACAGTCAACCGGCGAGCGGTTCCACGGCGAAGGACATCGGTCCTGCAGCGAGCCGCCTGGCCGGACCACCCGATCGCCGCAGTGCCCCTGCCCTTGCCGTGTCGCTTGCCGAAAACCCCATCCGCGCTGACGGGAAGCGGTGAGCGGGTTGTTCGGACTTCGACGGCGATCGCTTGATCCTACCCTCTCGCGTGGGTATCGATCGCGCGGAATGATGTTCGGTCGTGCTGCTGCGACTGGGCTACCTGGCTGTGACTCACGCGTTCGCGATGCTCCGCCTGCTGCCTACGAGCGACCTGTGGGACTCTGTCGCCCGATTCGGTCGACCTGGCCCAACCGGTAGGCCGCTGACGCTGAATGCTCAGGTCACGCTGATCGAATCAGGCCTCACCGCGAATCGGGCGACAGAGTCCCACAGGTACTGCGCCTGATACCGAAGGGGCCGCCCAGGCGAGATGCCTGTGCGTGCGCCACGCCGCGCCCCCGCGATCCGTGTGCGGCTCAGCGCGTCCGGAGCGTCGCCAGATAGGTGGACACCAGTGTGCGGGCCCAGTCGGCGGAGGCAGGCTCGGGGGTGAAAATGGCGCGGTAGTAGAGCGGGCCGAGGAGGAAGTCCGCCGCGGTCTCCACGTCGAGTGCCGTCCCCCCGCGGTCCTGTTCGCGCCGGATGATCGCGCCGAGCTGGCGGTGGCGGTCCTCGACGCAGGCGCAGCCGCCCGCCGGGCCGGAGCCGATGGTCGCCCGCATGAGGGCGAGCGTGTCCGGGTCGGCGACGTCGGTGGCCACATCGGCGAGCCAGCGCTGGAGGTCGCCGGCGAGGGAGCCGGAGTCGGGGACGACCAGGTCGCCGGTGAAGCGGCTGGTGGCGACGTCGTTGAGTAGCTGGGCGGCGGACCCCCAGCGCCGGTACAAGGTGGTGGGGTGCACGCCGGCGCGCGCGGCCACGGCCGGCAGGGTCAGGGTCTCCGCATCCTCCTCGGCGAGGAGTTCTGCGACGGCACGGTGGACGGCCGCCCGCACCTTCGCGGAGCGGCCGCCGGGACGTACCTGGGTCGACGAATCAGCCATGGGGAAATTATCGCACTGATCATTGCGTTAGTGGTAGCGTCCTAAACGCATTGATCACTGCTTTTGGAGTCGCGTCGTGTCCGGTCCCGCCCCGTCCCAGCTCCAGCCCTCCCCGCCGCCCACCGCCCGGGTGGCGCCACCGCAGGAGAGGCGACGACGGCTGAGCCGTCCCGTCGCCTTCGCCTCCCTCGCGGTCGTCTTCGTGCTGTTCATGGCCGCCTCCAGCGCGCCCTCCCCGCTCTATGTCGTCTACCAGCAGGAATGGCACTTCTCCGCCACCACCCTTACCACGGTCTTCGCCGTCTACGTGCTCGGCATGATCGGGGCGCTGCTCGTCCTCGGCGCCCTCTCCGACCACCTCGGCCGCCGTCCGGTCCTGCTCTCCGCGATCGCCCTCGAAGCGGTCTCGATGGTCCTGTTCCTCACCGCGGGCAACGTCGGCCTGCTGCTGACGGCACGCTTCATCCAGGGCATCGCCACCGGGGCCGCCATGACCACGCTCGGCGCCGCCCTGTCCGACCTCAACCCCGCACACGCCCCGCACCGGGCGGGCCTCGTCACGGGCACCGCACCCACCTTCGGACTCGGACTGGGCTCGCTCGGATGCGGGCTCCTCATCGAGTACGGGCCACACCCCACCCGTCTCGTCTACGTGCTGCTGCTCCTCGCCCTCGTGGTGGCCGGCGCCCTCCTGTCGGCCCTGCCCGAGACCTCGCTGCGCCGCCCCGGCGCCGCCCGCTCGCTCCAGCCCCGCCTGCGGATCGCCCCCCACCTGCGGGCCGACCTGCTGAGCCTGGTCCCGATCCTCATCGCGAGCTGGGCGCTCGGCGGCCTCTACCTCTCCCTCGGCCCGTCCGTCGCCGTCGGCCTGTTCGGCCTCTCCAGCCACGTCATCGGCGGACTCGTGGTCACCCTGCTCACCGGCCCGGCCTTCGTCACCGCCCTCGCCCTGCGCAGCTGGCCCGTCGGACGGACCCTCGCCGTCAGCGCGACCCTGCTCCTCGTCGGCACGGCCGTCGCCCTGACCGGTGTGGAGGAGCACTCCCTGACCGCGGCTGCGCTCGGAACCGCGATCGCGGGCGTCGGCTTCGGCGGCTCCGCCCTCGCCAGCTTCGGCACCCTGGCCCGGATAGCCCGCCCCGCCGAACGCAGCGAGCTGCTCTCCGTCGCCTTCGTCATCTCCTACCTGGCCTTCAGCATCCCGGCCGTGATCGCCGGCATCGCCGCCACGCACGCCGGTCTGCAGGACACGTTCGTCACCTACGCGGCGACGGTCGCCGCCCTCTGCGCCCTCGCCCTGCTCGCCCAGCGCCTGCGCGCGACCCGCACCCCCGCGACCGGAGGTGTTCCCCAGGCGTGAGGAACCTGAGGGGTGTCAATATTCCGATCAGGCCGCTGAGCTGGGCTCTTCCGGTGGACGGTGACACAGCCGGGGCGACATGGTGTGGTACTCGTTGATCAGTCCGCCAAGTACCTGGCGACGCCTGACCGCGGCAGCGGGCAGGGGGATGACGTTCGGGTCGTCGTCGGGCGCTCGTAGGCCGCGGCTGCG
>NZ_JBHWES010000126.1:0-17157 GCF_042734105.1 Streptomyces sp. NPDC059679
TCGTTGCCTTGGTGGGCGTAGAGGGTGAACAGTTCCCGCATGAGGACGGGGAGGGACCAGCCGTCGAGGAGGATGTGGTGGTTGGTGAAGATCAGGCGGTAGGACTGTGGTGCGAGGTGGATGAGGGTGAAGCGGATCAGTGGTGGCTGGTCGAGGTTGAACCGGCGGTTCTGGTCTTCCTCCAGCCAGGTGGTGAGGGAGGTTTCCTGTGTGTCGGGGTTGAGGTGGGTCCAGTCGAGTTCTTGCCAGGGGAGTTGGGTGGTGGTGGGGATGATTTGGATGGGGTGGGTGAGGTTTTGGTGGTGGAAGCCGGCGCGGAGGTTGGGGTGGCGGGTCAGGAGGGTGGTGAGGGCGGTTTTGAGGGTGGGGATGTTGAGGGGGCCGGTGATGCGGAAGGTTTGCTGGGAGGCGTAGACGTCGTGGCCGTGGGTGTCGTAGAGGGCGTGGAAGAGGAGGCCTTCTTGCAGGGGTGCGAGGGGCCAGATGTCGGTGGTGTGGGGATGGGTGGTTTCGAGGTGGTCGATGTCGGCTTGGGTGAGGTGGAGGAGGGGGAGGTCTGAGGGGGTGCGTCCGCCGGTGTCGGGGAGGGTGGCGTGGCGTGCGAGGGCGGTGAGGGCTTGGTGGTAGCTGTCGGCGAGGTCTTTTGCGTCCTGCTGGGTGAGGAGGGTGTGGGGCCAGGTGAGGGTGGTGGTGAGGGTGGGGCCGTGGGGGGTGTCCTGGGTGAGGGTGTTGATGGTGAGGGTGTGGGTGAGGGGCATGTCGGGGTCGGGTCCGGAGCCTGCGGTGGTGGAGTGGGCGGCCGGCGTCCAGTCGGCGCGGTGGCCGATGGGGAGGCGGCCGAGGTAGTTGAACCCGATCTGCGGGACGGGCAGGTCTGCGAGCTCGGGGCTGGTGGCGGGGTTGAGGTAGCGCAGGAGCCCGTAGCCGATGCCGTCGTTGGGGGTGGCGCGGAGTTGTTCCTTGATGCGTTTGAGGACGCGGCCCAGGTCGGCGCCGCCGGCCCAGGCCTGGGCCTGGTTGAAGATGCCGGGGTCCAGGTGGACGGGGTGGTGGGAGGTGAACCAGCCCACCGTCCCCGACAGCCCTGCCCCCTCCACCACGCTCTCATGACGCCCATGCGATTCCAGGTCCACCAGCAGTCCCTGCCCGGTGTGCTGGCCGCGGGCAGCACGCCAGCGCATGACGGCGAGGGTGAGGGCGGTGAGGAGGACGTCGTTGATGCCGGCGTGGAAGAGGGCGGGCAGGTCGGTCAGCAGGGGCTGGGTGTGCTCGGCGCCCAGGGTCACCGTCAACCGCCGCGCACCGCCGGCGGTGTCACGGGCGGGATCCAGCGCACGGGTGCCCATGAGTGGGTCCGTGGTGCTCGCCACGCTCTTCCACCAGGGCAGCTCTTGCGTCCATCGTTGGTTCTGGGCTGTTTCGGTCAGGCCCGCGGCCCACTGCCGGAAAGACGTCCCGGCCGGCTGGAGGGTGCAGGGCGTGCTGGTGGTGGCTGCTTGCCAGGCGGTCTGGAGGTCGGGGAGCAGGATCCGCCATGACACCCCGTCGACCACCAGGTGATGCGCCACGATCAGCAGCCGCCCGGCCGTCTCGGGGCCGGCATCGAACCACACGGCCTGAACCATCACCCCCGACCTGGGCGAAAGCCGCTCCCGGGCGGACTCCGCCTCCGCCGTGATGACCTCGTCCAGACCGTCGTCGGCCACACCGGTGACATCCACACGCCGCACGCACCGCGCGGCGTCGGTCTGGCCGGCGGGCGGGATGTGCAGGTCCCAGGTGGAGTCGTCATGGACGGTCAGACGGGCACGCAGGGCGTCGTGGTGGTCCAGGACCGTCTGCACCGCGGCCGTCAGATACTCCGTGCCCAGCCCGGCAGGCGCCTGGAGCAGGACACCCTGGCTGAACCGGTCCACCCCACCACCCAGCTCACGCAACCGATGCATCACCGGCGTCAGAACAACACCACCCACCCCACCGCCAGCCGGACCACCCCCCGCAACCGCGGCACCAGGCTCCGTAGCGACCCGGGCGAGGGCTTCCACGGTCTTACGCTCGAACACATCCCGCGGCGTGAACACCAAACCCACCGCCCGCGCACGAGCAACCAACTGGATCGACACAATACTGTCACCACCCAGATCGAAGAAACCATCATCGATCCCGACGCCAGGCACCCCCAGGACCTCGGCGAACAGCCGGCACAACACCTCCTCCCGAGGTGTCCGCGCCACCCGCCCGGAAGCAGCCACCGCAACATCAGGCACAGGCAATGCCGCCCGGTCCAGCTTCCCGTTCCCCGTCAACGGCAGCCGCTCAAGCACCACCAGCGCCGAGGGCACCATGTAATCAGGAAGCCGACCCCTGACCCTCTCAAGCACCATGGCCGTATCGACACCCGCCACCACATCCGCGGGCACCACATAACCCACCAACCGCTTTTCACCAGGCCGATCCTCACGCACCACAGCTGCTGCCTGAGTCACCCCCGCAACCCCACCCATAGCAGCCTCGACCTCACCTAGCTCAATACGAAAACCATGCACCTTGACTTGGGTGTCGGTGCGGCCGAGGTGTTCGAGTGTGCCGTTGGTGTTCCAGCGGGCGAGGTCGCCGGTGCGGTACATGCGGGAGCCGGGTGGGCCGAATGGGTCGGGGGTGAAGCGTTCAGCAGTGAGGACGGGTCGGTGGAGATATCCGCGGGCCAGGCCGGTCCCGGCGATGTACAACTCGCCCGCCACCCCCGCCGGCACCGGGCGCAGGGCATGGTCCAGGACGTAGGTACGGGTGTTCCATATGGGACGGCCGATGGGGATGGTTCCGGTGGCCGACCCCCCGCCGGTGGGTGTGGGGATGGTGTGGTCGGTGGCGGCGACGGTGGTTTCGGTGGGGCCGTAGCTGTTGGTGACGGCGGTTTGGGGGTGGTGGGTGTGCCAGGTGTGGAGGGCTTCGGTGGGGAGGGGTTCGCCGGCGATGATGAGGCGGCCGGATGGCTGGTGGGCGGAATCGTCCAGGAGGGGGAGGTGGCTGGGGGTGATCTTGACCAGGCTGACCGGCTCGTTGTTGGGGTGTGGCGATGCGGGGGCGGAGTCCCAGGGTGCGATGTGGACCTGTCCGCCGCAGATCAGGGTGCCGTAGAGCACCGTGATGCCGATGTCGAAGGAGATGGAGGCGTGGGCGACGGTGGTGCCGGACAGTTCAGGGTATGCCTCGGTGGCGCGGGCCAGGTAGTTCACCAGACCGTGGTGGGGGATGACCACGCCTTTGGGCCGGCCGGTGGAGCCGGAGGTATAGATGGCGTACACCGGATGCCCCGGCAGCAGTACGCCCGCGCGGTCGGTGTCGCACACGGTTGTGCCCGACTGTGCGGCGATCCGCGCAGCCGTCTCAGCAGCATCCACCACCACGGACAGCTCGTCCCCGGCCGGCCGCCCGGCCAGAGCGGGCAGCAAGGTGGTGGTTGTGGTGTCGGTGACCAGGAGCAGTGGATCGGCATCCCGCAGCATGTAGCTGATGCGCTCCGCGGGCAGTTCGGGGTCCACGGGCACGTACGCCGCTCCCGACTTCATTACCGCCAGCAGTGCCACGACCAGGTCGGCCGAGCGTGGCAGGGCCACCGCCACCAGCCGCTCAGGCCCGGCCCCCTGCCCGATCAGGTACCGGGCCAGCCGGTTCGCCCGCACATTCAACTCGCCATAGCTCAGCTCCTCACCCTCGCACACCACCGCCATCGCATCCGGTGTCCGCGCCACCTGAGCCTCGAACAATTCCGGCACCACCACATCCGGCACCGCATGCGCCGTGTCATTCCACTCGACCAGCAACTGCCGCCGCTCGGCCTCACCCAGCACATCAATGCGCCCCACCGGCACATCCGGATCCGCGGCGATCGCCTCCAACACCCGCACAAAACGAGCAGCCATCGCCTCAATGGTGGCCTGGTCGAACAGGTCGGTGCGGTAGTCGAGTCGGCCGACCATGCCGTTGGGAGCACCCTCTTCGGCGCGGTGTTCACCGAGGTTGAGCGTCAGGTCGAACCTGGCGGAGACGTCCTGTAGCGGCTGGTGAGTGATCTCCAGGCCGGGCATGGCCAGGTCTGGCCGGGTGTTGTTCTGGAAGGAGAGCATCACCTGGAACAGCGGATGCCGGGCCATCGACCGCTGCGGATTCAGCACCTCCACCAAACGCTCGAACGGCACGTCCTGGTGGGCGTAGGCAGCCAGGTCCGTTTCCCGTACCCGCTGCACCAGCTCACGGAACGTGGGATCCCCACTGACATCCGTACGCAGCACCAGCGTGTTGACGAAGAAGCCGACCAGATCATCCAGAGCATCATCCGTCCGCCCGGCTACTGCCGTACCGATCGGAATGTCACACCCCGCACCCATCTTCATCAACGACACAGCCAAAGCCGCCTGCACCACCATGAACACACTCGCACCACTGCCCTGCGCCAGCTCCACCAGCCGCCCGTGTACCCCGGCCGGAACCCGCACCGCCACACTGCCACCCACATGCGACGCCACCGTCGGCCGCGGCCGGTCCACCGGCAACTCCAATTGCTCCGGTACCCCCACCAGAGCAGCGGTCCAGTAGGCCAGTTGCCGAGAGATCACACTGTCCGGGTCATCCTCACTGCCCAGGACCTCACGCTGCCACAACGTGTAATCCGCATACTGCACCTCCAGCGGCTTCCATCCCGGCACACCACCGGCCACACGCGCCGCATAGGCCAGCGACAGATCTCGCGCGAACGGCGCCATCGACCACCCATCCGCCGCAATATGATGCACCACCACCAACAACACAAACTCATCCCCACCCAGCACGAACAACCGCATCCGCAACGGCAGATCACACGACAGATCAAACCCAGCCCCCGCCTCCCTCACCAACAACCCAGCCAACTCACCCTCATCCACCCCCACCACATCAACCACCTCAAACGACGGCACCGCCACCCCAGCCTCCACGATCCGCTGAAAGGGCTTCCCATCCACCTGCGGAAACACCGTCCGCAAACTCTCATGCCGCCCCACCACATCAGCCACTGCCAGCCGCAACGCCCCCACATCCAACCGTCCCCGCAACCGCAACGACAACGGCACGTTATACGTACCCGACAACCCCTCCAACTGCCCCAAAAACCACAACCGACGCTGCGCAAAAGACACCGGAATCACAAGCCGTGTCCCTTCTTGATAATCGAGTGGGGAGAAGTCGTCGCTAGGGTGAGGATTGGCGGAGGTTACGACTGAACCTGCTGAGGCAGGCTAGTGATCCACTGCACGGACGAGATCGGAGACGAATCCCGGTTGGCAATCCGATAGATAGAAGTGCCCACCGGGGAAGGTCTGGAAGCGGAAGACCCCTCGCGTCGACTGCGCCCATGCCCGCGCGCTGTCGAAGTCCACGTCGGCGTCCTGGTCACCCACATATGAGGTGATAGGCGCCGAAATCGATCTGACCGGCTGGGGGCGGTACGCCTCAATCAGGCGGAAGTCGGCACGTATTGCCGGTAGCGCCAGGTCCCTGAGGTCCGGGTCGTCGAGCGCTTCTGCATTGCCGCCATTTATCCTGCGGATTTCGGAGAGCAGGGCTTCGTCATCGTCGCTGACCGGCTCCCGCCTCATCGGCATGTGGGGAGCCTCTTGTCCCGAGACGTACAGCATTCTCGGGCTGACTCCGAAGGTTCTCTCCAGTTGACGAGAGACCTCGAAGGCTACCGATGCCCCCATGCTGTGCCCGAAGAGAACGAAGGGGCGATCGAGGAAACGCGACAGAGAATGGGTGATCCCGGCAACGAGTTCGTCCATGTTCTCGATGCAGGGTTCGGTGAGGCGTTCCTGTCGGCCCGGGTACTGGACGGAGAGCAATTCCACATCGGTCGGCAGGAAATCTGACCAAGAATAAAAAAAATTGGCGGATCCGCCTGCGTGAGGGAAGCAGACCAAGCGCATGCGCAAGTTGCTTGAAGTTCTGTTCCGGCGGATCCAGCGATCTGTTGGATTGAAACCTGTGCTGAGCAACTCGTCCCCGTTTTTAGATGGCCTTTTCGATGTCGTTGTGTCTAGTCGGCTGCCGCGGCAACCTGCTCGAATTGCGCCTTGTAGAGCCGGGCGTAGGCCCCACCGGCCGCCACCAACTTCTCGTGTGTGCCCTGCTCGACGATCGAGCCGTCCTCCATCACCAAGATCGTGTCCGCATCGCGGATGGTCGAGAGTCGGTGAGCGACGACAAAGCTCGTACGGCCGTGAGCAAGCTGTGCCATCGCCTTCTGGATCAGTGCTTCGGTGCGGGTGTCGACCGAGCTGGTCGCCTCGTCCAGGACGAGGATCACGGGATCGGAGATGAAGGCGCGGGCGATGGTGATGAGCTGCTTCTCACCGGCGCTCACCCCCGCTCCCTCGTCGTCGAGGACCGTGTCGTAACCGTCCGGCAGCGTTCGGATGAAGCGGTCGGCATGCGCGGCACGCGCCGCCTCTTCGATCTCGTGGCGGGTGACGGATCGGGCGGAGCCGTAGGCGATATTGTCCGCGATGGTGCCACCGAACAGCCAGGTGTCCTGGAGGACCATGCCGATGCCGGCCCGCAGCTCCTCGCGAGGCATATGTGAGATGTCGGCCCCGTCCACCGTGATCCGCCCGCCGGTCAGCTCGTAAAAGCGCATCAACAGGTTGACCAGTGTGGTCTTCCCGGCACCGGTCGGTCCGACGATGGCGACGGTCTGCCCGGGCGCGACGGTCAGCGACAGGTCCTCGATGAGTGGTCTATCGGGGTCGTAGCGGAACGATACGTTTTCGAATGAGACGCTGCCCTTCAGCCCTGCGGACCCGACGCCATTGAGCCCTGCGGACCCGCCGACCTTGAGCTCTGTGGTGCCGCTGGCCTTCAGCTCTGCGGAGCGGGCGGACGAGCCGGGTTCGGGCGATTGTTCCTCCGCGTCCAGCAGCTCGAAGATCCGCTCAGCTGAGGCGACCCCCGATTGCACCATGTTCGCCATAGAGGCCACCTGTGTCAGTGGCTGGCTGATTTGCCGTGAGTACTGGATGAACGCCTGCACCTCTCCGATGGACAGCGCACCGGAGGCCACCCGCAGTCCGCCCACGACCGCCACCAGCACATAGTTCAGGTTCGAGACGAAGAACATCAGGGGCTGCATGAGCCCGCTGTTGAACTGCGCCTTGAAGCCGGCTCGGTAGAGCGCTTCGTTGTGTTCGGCGAACGCCCGGGCCGATGCCTCTTCGCGGCCGAAGGCCTTCACCAGGGAATGACCGGTGTACATCTCCTCGATGTGTCCGTTCAGCTTGCCGGTGGACTTCCACTGCTGAGCGAACAGCGGCTGCGACCGTTTGCCGACCCGCATGGCCACCACCGCCGACAGCGGCACGGTGATCAGCGCGACCAACGCCAGCAGGGGGGAGATCCAGAACATCATCCCCAGCACGCCGACGATGGTGAACAGCGAGTTGATGAGCTGGCCCATCGTCTGCTGCAGAACCTGATTGATGTTGTCGAGGTCATTGGTGGCCCGGCTGAGCACCTCCCCCCGCTGCCGTGTGTCGAAGTACGACAGCGGCAGCCGTGACAGCTTGGCCTGCACTTCCCCGCGCATCCGGAACACCGTCCGGTTGATCGCGCGGTTGGACAGCCGCGTCGCCACCGCCATCAGCAGCCCGGCCAGGAGAAAGACGCCGAGGGCGAGCAGTACGACGGAGCCCACCGCGCCCGAGTCGATGCCCTTGCCAGGCGTGAAGTCCACCCCGGACAGGACACCCACACCGTCCTCGCCCTTGGCTCGCATCTCGGCGATGGCCTGTTCTTTGGACACCCCATCGGGGAACTGGCGCCCGACCAGCCCGGCGAAGATCAGGTCGGTTGCCTCGCCGAGGATCTTCGGTCCCAGTACGGAGAGCGCGACGCTCGGCACACCGACGAGCAGCATGGCGAAGACCGTGACCCGTTCCGGTTTGAACCGGGCAATAAGCCGCTTGCTCGACCCCTTGAAGTTCATCGAGCGCTGGTTCGGCCTTCCCGCGGCCGCTGATCGTGCCATCACCCGTCCCTCGACACTTTCAGTCCGAAGACACCGTCAGTCCGACATCGCGACCAACACCCGGCGTGGGCCGGCGAACGGCCGTCGCCCGTGGCCCACGAGCACGTTGTCGATGAGGAGCAGACTTCCGGTCTGCCATTCCACATCGACGGCCAGGCGAAGCCCGATCTCCTGGATATGCGTGATGTACTCGGAGGGTATGGGGGTGCCGTCGGCGAAGGTGACGGACTGCGGCATCTCGTCTTCGGACAACAACTCGGCCATCTCCCGGGCATCGTCGCCCAGGCCCGCGATGTGGAACTGATCAGCCTGGTTGAACCACACCTCGGTGTCGGTGACGGGGTGCCGTGTCGTGGCCGGGCGTAGTTGGCTGATCCATAGCGTGCCGTCGCCCTTCCATTTCCAATCGGCTCCGGCCTTGTCCAGGAACGCCTCGACCTCGACGGGGTCCTCGGTCTCGAACGTGGCCTGCCAGCTCTTGCCGAGCCCGTAACCGTCGTGGAGGTTCTGAATGTACCGGACTCCTCCCGCGAACGCGTCTTGAATCTCGGGGTCTATGGACTCCAACCAGAGTTGTCCGTCGACCACAGGAGTGGCGCCGCCGCTGGTCGGGGCCTGCTCGCAGAAGAACAACAGACGAGATGGCCAAGTGTGTGCGTACGACATCTCATTGTGCATGGAGATGGTGAACTCGGGCGGGTATTCGGTCGATGTGTAGACGTTCTGTCCGACTTTGGTACGCGGCGAGTTTCCGTGGATGTATGCCAGGCGGCGAGGCAGGAGGGCGGTGGCCACCTCGTCATAGGACTCGGCGGTGATGCCGAATCCACGGAAGACGAGCGCCTTCTCTTTCACCAGCAAATCGGTCAGATCGACCAGGTTTAACAGGTCGACCAGCCCGGCCGGGCTCGCTGACACACTCCCGCTGTCCGGAGTCAGTTCACGCGGTTGCCAACTCGGAGCTATCAACCGTCCGAATCCTCTCCACCGTGGCCGTCGCCCCACCGGGGACGCTCAGCCGATCCCAAGCAAGCCTGGCATGGCCTGAGTTGTGTGTAACCGACCCTACTGGCCTATCGGCTTCCGTGGAGGTTCCTCTCTTGTGCAAGTTGAGCGAAGTGCCTGCCGTCAACTGCCGGAAGTGAAACTCGGGGTGAGCGGATGAGTGCGTGGGGTCAACTCGGGTTCTTGACATGGCGCCAAGCAGATGAAATGGGATGTCTTCGTTCAAGTGACCTACATCCAGGGCAGATTGCGCGAGGAATCTGGAGAACTGGTAGACGAAGTGGCGCAGTTGGTGGATACACTCCGCCCGAGGGGGATGCCTGGAAGCGGTTGAGGCCTAAATGATCGGCGTTCATGCCGAGCCGTGTCCCGGAGAGAATCCTGCGGAGGATGACCGGGCCTGGTTAATCGCAGCGAACCAGCGCCTGGCCTGAGCCTGACTGCAACCTTGTGTGCTGAGAGATGGGGGATCGCATTGTCTGACGACGAGCGCGAGGCGAAGGTCCGCGAGATCGTTGCTAACGTTGTTGAGCTGGATGAGTCGAGCCTCACCCGAACCGGTCTGCTCGTCGAAGAGCATGGTGCCGACTCACTCGATGCCATCGAGATTCTCACCCACCTTGAGACGACTTTTTCTGTTGAGATCGACCCCAAGGCGGCCTCGCGGATGGTCAACATCGCCGCCATCCTGGAGATACTCGACGAATACGGAGCCAAGTAGCCTTGTCTGCAAGGGAAGCTGACCCGAGTCGTCGCCGGGTGCTCCTCACCGGAGCGGGAGTGCTTTCCAGCGTTGGTAACGGGGTGACGGAATATAAAGATGCCTTGCGTGCCGGGCGTGTCGGCACGGCTCCTATCACCTTGTTCGATACCGCTGGATTTCAGTACGCGCGCGGCCACCAAGTATCCAATATCGATCTGACGGACCATATCCATCGGGTCCCGCTCGCAGACCTCGGCCGGGCATCACAGTTTTCGGTAGCGGCCGCACGCATGGCTGTGGCCGACGCCGAGCTGGCTGAAGAGGATCTACGGAGCAAGCGCGGCCTGATAGCGATCGGGACAACCGATGGCGAAGGCCATGACCTCGATCACTTGGCGGAGACGGCGCTACGGCACGGTCCGGACCGCATGGAACCGGAGATCGCCCGCCGAGCCCCCGCCCTGAGCTTGTCGATGGCTGTCGCCAAGGAATTCAAGCTCTCCGACGTCGAAGTCTCGACGATCCCCACGGCCTGCTCCGCCGGTAACTACGCGCTGGGCAGCGGCCTTGACGCGGTGCGTTCAGGCGAAGTCGACTATGCGCTGGTAGGCGGAACCGACGGGCTGTGCCGCAAGAACTTCGCAGGATTTTACCGGCTCGGGCTGATCTCCCCTGACGAATGCCGCCCCTTCGACGCGGACCGAGAAGGACTGCTGACCGGCGAGGGCGCCGGCGTCATGCTTCTCGAAAGCGAAGAGTCAGCGCTCGCACGGGGAGCGCATGTCTATGCGGAAATCCTGGGATACGGGCTGAACTGCGATGCGCACCATCCCACCGCACCCGAAGAGGACAGCGTCGCACGCTGTATACGCCTCTCGCTCGAAGACGCGGATCTGAAGCCCGAGGACGTCGACCTCATCTGCGCGCACGGCACCGGCACCAAAACCAATGACCTCACCGAGACTCGGGCGATTCAGCAGGTCTACGGCGACAGCCCACCCCCGATGGTCGGCATCAAGTCCATGATCGGCCACACCATGGGGGCGGCGAGCGCCCTCGGGGCCATCGCCGGAGCGCTCGCCATCACGCACGGATTCATCCCGCCGACGGCCAACCACCGCCGGCCGGACCCGGAATGCCCCATCGACTGCGTCCCCAATCAGAGTCTCGACGCGGAGGTGCGAATCGTGCAGAACAACGGCCTTGCGTTCGGTGGGAACAACGCCGTCGTCATGCTCGGCAAATACACCAAAGATCCGCGTTGAGTCGCGCATCCCGCGTGCCTGCTTCTAGAGAGGGAACACCAGCGATGAGCGACGAGCCCAGCGGGCCGAATCAGATCTATATCTCAAGATGGTCGGCTGTTTCCCCCTTCGGAATAGGCAGCGCCGCATTCTCCGAGGGACTTCACACCGGGCGGAAGACCGCAGCGCCCCCGGATCCCGACGATTGGCAGACCGTCCCGGATACCAACATCTGCCTGGTTCCTGACTTCAACATACGAGAAGTTCTGGGAAAGAGCGGAACGCGCGTACTGGGGCGTGAGGCCGCCTTGGCGGTCACCGCGGTTCGCGAACTCTTCCACGAGGCGCCCGAGGAAGCCCCGATATCCGGCGGGCCGAACATCGCCATGGTCATGGGCACCACCACCGGTACCCCCCAGGGCTATATGGACTTCACCAAGGCATCCCTGACCGGCGCCAAACCGCACCATGTGCCGGCCGCGCTCGCCCCGAACATGGTGATGAACCGCGCCGCTTCA
This sequence comes from Streptomyces sp. NPDC059679, assembly GCF_042734105.1. NCBI lineage: Bacteria > Bacillati > Actinomycetota > Actinomycetes > Kitasatosporales > Streptomycetaceae > Streptomyces > Streptomyces sp. NPDC059679. Next base: position 11,527 of record NZ_JBHWES010000126.1, read on the forward strand.
GCCAGCGCCATCTGGCACCAGCTTCAAGGACCCAACAGCACCATCGCGGGCGGCCGGGCGGCCGCGCTGCTCGCTCTCAAATACGGGCAGCGACTGCTGACGCATCGGCGTGCCGAACGAGTGCTGTGCGGCGGCGTGGAGGAGTACTCGAACGCCCGCTCGTGGCTGGAGTACCACCGGCGTGGGGGAGGGGATGTGGTCCTGGGGGAGGGGTGCGCGCTCCTGCTGTTGGAGACGGGAGCGTCACTGGTCTCTGGGCACCGTCCCGCCCTGGCCGAAGTCCTCGCGGTGGAGTTCCGTGTCAACACGGACGACGACCTCAGCGGCGTGCTCGGCGCGTGTCTGCACGGCGCACTGGCCAGCGCCAAGGCCACCGCGGACGACGTCTGGGCCGTGTTGCCCAGCGGAATTGCCGGCCCAGCGGGCGAAGAGGAAAACAAGCTTCTCGGAAGTCTCTTCGCCGCCGCCGCGCTCTCTCGCGTATCCGTCTCGGATCTGATCGGCGACACCTCCGCGGCCTCTGCGGGCTTCGACGTGATCGGCATGCTCAGTGCTGCCGCCCGCTCCCCGGAATCCGTTGGCCGTCTCGGCGTCGTCAGTTCGATCGACCCCGATGGTTCGGTCGCTTGCGCGATCCTTCGACTGCTCGACGGCGTCCGGCAAGACCAACCGTAAGACAAAACTGTAAGACAAACTTGAAGGATGCCCGGCGGCAGTCGGCAGCGAAACCCGTCCTGTTATGCATTCGACTGGAGGAAAGTCATGAGCAACCCGTTCGAAGACCCCGACGGCACATACCTGGTTCTCGTCAACGACGAAGGCCAGCACTCCCTGTGGCCCACTTTTGTGGAGGTACCGGCCGGATGGGTCTCCGTGCACGGCGAGGACAACCGACAGGCGTGCCTCGACTACATCAACGAGCACTGGACCGACATGCGCCCTCGTAGCCTGGTCAAGGCCATGAACGAGGCGGCTTCCTAGACCGGATGTGAACAAGCTTGTTGATGGGGACATCTTCTCCGTCCCGGTCCCGCGTCCCCATCAACAAGCAGCAGTACGCGCTGACGGAGCAGGCGAACGGAATACACGGTCAAGGTGAGTGACGATGCCTGAAGGTCGGAACACACGTCGAGAACTGTCGACGGCCCAGTCGGGAATCTGGTTTGGCCACAAGTTGGATCCGACCGGCCGCTCATACAACGTCGGCGAATTCGTCGAAATCCACGGCGAACTGGACCTGACCCTGTTTCGCGAGGCTTTCCGTCACACATTCAGGGAAACGGAGGTGCTTCACGTCCGCTTCGAGGAGGATGACGGCAAGGTCTGGCAAACGATCCAGACCCCGTCGGATCCCGACCTGTCCGTCATCGATGTCTCGGCAGAACCGGACCCGATGGCGGCGGTGGAGCGATGGATCAACCAGGATCTGGCCCAGCCGGTAGAGCTGGGCGGCGGACGGCTGTACACCTTCGCTCTGTTCACCGTCTCTCAAGGTCTGACGCTTTGGTATGCGCGAACCCATCACATTGTGGTGGACTCCTACGGTGGCGTCATATTCCAGCGCCGCCTCGCCGAGATATACAACGACTTGAGGAAAGAGGTTCCCTACTCAGCCGGGAGCCTCGGATCCTACGACCTGCTCCTCCAAGAGCAGGCGGAATACCGCACCTCCGAAAAATACTCAAGCGACCGGCAGTACTGGATCGACAAGTTCGCGGACCACCCGGACGCCGTCAGCCCAGCCGTCGGGAGCGGAAACGCCCACGCGGGCGGAGATTTCCTCCGCTCGTCGGGCGAATTGAACCCCTCGGAAGCCGATTGCCTGCGTGTGTTGGCCCTCACCGCGCGCACAACTTGGTCGGTCGTCGCGGTCGCCGCCGTCGCGGCCTATCTGAACCGACTGTCGGGAAACCAGGACCTTGTCTTCGGACTTCCCGTGATGGGACGCAAGAGCGCGAATTCAAGGATCACCCCGAGCACCGCCTCGGACGTCCTGGCCCTGCGCCTCACCCTGCGTCCCGATATGACTTTCACTTCGCTGATCGAACAATCGACGCGCGAAGTTCGCGGATCGCTTCGTCGCCAGCGCTACAGGTCGGAAGAGCTCATCCGCGAGCTACGGTCTCTCGGCCGGGACCAGCCCCTGTGGAATGTTTCCGCGAACATCATCTCCTTCGATGAGGACATCTACTTCACCGACCGGCCCGTCACCCCGCACAACCTCTCCAACGGCCCTGTGCGTGACCTGTGCATCGTCGTACGCGGTGGGGATGAAGGTTCCGGTATCTCCATAGACTTCGACGGAAACGCCGCGCTGTACAGCCGTGAAGAGCTGGAGCGTCTGCAGAAGAACTTCCTCCGGCTTCTCAAGAACCTGATCGCCGAGCCGGACACCCCCATCGGACAGGCCGACCTCCTGGATCCCGCCGAACGACGGCAGCTCCTTCACGGATGGAACGACCCGGTACATCAGAAGTCGGACGCGACGCTGCCGGAACTCTTCGAGGCACAGGCGCGGAGCGCGCCGGATGCTGTGGCCGTGGTCTTCGAAGGCCAGGAGCTGACGTACGGGGAGCTCAACGCGCGGGCGAACCGGCTGGCGCGTCATCTGATGTCGCGAGGTGCAGGACCCGAACGGCTCGTGGCCTTAGCACTGCCTCGGTCTGCCGAGCTGGTGGTGGCGTTGTTGGCGGTGCTCAAGTCGGGGGCGGGATATGTGCCCGTCGACCCCGATTACCCGGCCGACCGTATCCGCGGAATGCTCCAGGACGCCGAGCCCGCCCTGCTCGTCACGCGCAGCACCATCAACGACCGCCTGCTTCAGGACGCGGTCCGGCATTCCCCGGAGCAGACTCAACTCATCCTGCTCGACGAGGTCGGGACGGCGAAGTCCATCGAGCGCTGTCCGGACGCCGATGTCACGGACGAGGACAGGGCGACGGCACTTTTGCCCCGACACCCGGCCTATGTCATCTACACCTCCGGCTCGACGGGGCGGCCCAAAGGCGTCGCGGTCACGCACGAGAATGTGGTCCGTCTGCTGTCGGCTACGAAGGACCGGTTCCAGTTCCAGGCCACGGACGTCTGGACCATGTTCCATTCGTATGCCTTCGACTTCTCCGTCTGGGAGGTATGGGGGTCCCTCCTGCACGGTGGTCGCCTTGTCGTGGTCAGTTACACCGCGAGCCGCTCCCCGGACCTGATGCTCAAACTGATCCGCGACGAAGGCGTGACGATCCTCAATCAGACGCCTTCCGCGTTTTACCAACTGATGCAGGCCGAGGCCGAGGTCGAAGCTGAGGCTGGTGCTGGGACCGGGGAAACGGTCCAGGATTGGTTCTCTGCCACCCGTTTCATCATCTTCGGCGGCGAAGCGCTCGATGTGCGGCGGCTGACGGACTGGTACCAGCGGGATTCTGGTGAGCGCCCTGTCCTGGTGAATATGTACGGCATCACCGAAACCACGGTCCACGTCACCTTCGCTCCGCTCAGCGCGGCCGCCCCGGCCGGAGAAGTGGGCGTCATCGGCCGCCAGATAGCCGACCTCAGTGTGTTTGTGCTGGATGCCGGACTGCAGCCGGTGCCGGTAGGCGTGGCGGGGGAGCTGTATGTGGCCGGGCCCGGCCTGGCGCGTGGCTATGTGAACCAGCCCGCCGTGACGGCGGAGCGGTTTGTGGCGAATCCGTTCGGCACGGTGACGGGGTCGCGGATGTACCGGACGGGGGATGTGGTCCGGTGGCGGGCGGACGGGCAGCTGGAGTTCGTGGGGCGTGCGGACGCCCAGGTCAAGGTACGCGGATTCCGTATCGAGCTGGGTGAGATCGAAGCCGTTCTGGCCGCACAGGACACGGTGGCGCAGGCAGCGGTGCTGGTGCGCGAAGACCGTCCGGGCGACAGGCGGCTGGTCGGATACGTGGTGCCAGTCGCCGACAGTGAGGTGCAGACTGACACGGCAGCGGTGCTGGGGTTCGTCAGGGATCGCCTGCCCGACTACATGGTGCCGTCCGCCTTGGTGGTGTTGGAACGCCTGCCACTGACGCCGAACGGAAAGCTGGATCGCAAGGCCCTGCCTGCCCCCGACCACGCGGCAGCCATATCCGGGCGCGGGCCGCGGACACCGAAGGAGGAGGTTCTGTGCGGTCTGTTCGCGGAGGTGCTGGGTGTCGCCGAGGTTGGCATCGACGACAGCTTCTTCGCACTCGGCGGACACTCACTGCTGGCGACACGCCTGATCAGCCGCATACGAGCCACCCTGGACACCGACCTCAGCATCCGCGCCCTGTTCGAGGCCCCGACCGTGGCCGACCTGGCCGAACACCTTGAGGCGTCGGCGGGGAACGCCACCCGGGCCAAGCTCGGCGTGCGCGTGCGGCCCGAGGCGGTGCCGGTGTCTTTTGCGCAGCGTCGGTTGTGGTTTTTGGGGCAGTTGGAGGGGTTGTCGGGTACGTATAACGTGCCGTTGTCGTTGCGGTTGCGGGGGCGGTTGGATGTGGGGGCGTTGCGGTTGGCGGTGGGTGATGTGGTGGGGCGGCATGAGAGTTTGCGGACGGTGTTTCCGCAGGTGGATGGGGAGCCGTTTCAGCGGGTGGTGGAGGCTGGGGTGGCGGTGCCGTCGTTTGAGGTGGTTGATGTGGTGGGGGTGGGTGAGGGTGAGTTGGGTGGGTTGTTGGTGAGGGAGGCGGGGGCTGGGTTTGATCTGTCGTGTGATCTGCCGTTGCGGGTGCGGTTGTTTGTGCTGGGTGGGGATGAGTTTGTGTTGTTGGTGGTGGTGCATCATATTGCGGCTGATGGGTGGTCGATGGCGCCGTTGGCGCGGGATCTGTCGGTGGCGTATGGGGCGCGTTTGGGGGGTGGTGTGCCGGGGTGGATGCCGTTGGAGGTGCAGTATGCGGATTACACGCTGTGGCAGCGTGAGGTGTTGGGGAGTGAGGATGATCCGGGGAGTGTGATTTCTCGGCAGTTGGGTTATTGGCGTGGTGTTCTGGCGGGTGTGCCGGAGCAGTTGGAGTTGCCGGTGGACCGGCCACGTCCGGCGGTGGCGTCGCATGTGGGTGGGAGTGTGGGGGTGCGGGTGCCGGCTGGGGTGCATGGGCGGTTGGTGGAGTTGGCTCGGGGTGGTGGGGCGAGTGTGTTCATGGTTGTTCAGGCTGCTCTGGCTGTTCTGCTGGCGCGGATGGGTGCGGGTACGGATGTTCCGATCGGTACTGCGGTGGCGGGGCGTACGGATGATGCGCTGGATGATCTGGTCGGTTTCTTCGTGAACACGTTGGTGTTGCGTACGGATGTGAGTGGTGATCCGACGTTCCGTGAGTTGGTGGGGCGGGTGCGGGAGACGGATCTGGGTGCGTTCGCGCATCAGGATGTGCCGTTCGAGCGTTTGGTGGAGGTGTTGAACCCGCAGCGGTCGATGGCGCGGCATCCGCTGTTCCAGGTGATGCTCTCCTTCCAGAACAACAGCCAGCCAGACCTCACCATGCCCGGCCTGGACATCACGGATCAGCCGTTGGGCGCGGTGGCGGTCAAGTTCGATCTGACGGTCAATCTCAGCGAGTTGCGTGCGGGGGATGGCAGTCCGGGTGGGTTGAGTGGGCATGTCGACTACCGGACCGATCTGTTCGATCCGGCGTCGAT
>NZ_JBHWES010000127.1:0-16594 GCF_042734105.1 Streptomyces sp. NPDC059679
CGCAAAGACCACCCCACACCCGCTCCCACCCCGCTACACTCCCCACCCCCAGGCCGCTGACCAGCAGGAATGGAGAAGTCCGGCTGGAGTACTAGTACTGCAACGGTGTTTGCCGTGACTGCTGACCAGCTCGGTCGTTGCTCTGGTTGTGGGTGGGGACCTTGCTGATGTCAGGTTGTGGGCTGGGGAACTGAGTGCGGTGCACGAGCGGTTCGTGCACCGGTTCAGCCGGGAGGAGCCGCGTCAGTCGGAGCTGGCCTATATGCGGGGACTCATCGCTCCGCTGGAGCGGAAGAACGGCTGAACACTCGCGGAAGAAGCCGGACACGCGGGGCCCGACCGCATCCACCGTTTGCTGAACCGGATCGAGTGGGATGCCGATGAGGTCCTGGGCGACGTGCGTGACTACGTCGTCGAGCACCTCGGAGACCGGGATGCCGTTCTGATCGTCGATGACACCGGCTTCCTCAAGAAGGGCATCCGCTCGGCCGGGGTGCAAAGGCAGTACTCCGGCACTGCCGGGCGCACCGAGAACAGCCAGATCGGTGTGTTCCTCGCGTACGCCACCGACCGCGGACGCACGCTGATCGACCGCCGCTTGTATCTGCCCACGTCATGGACAGACGACCGGGAAGGGTGCCGGCGGGCCGGCATCGACGACAGCGTCGCCTTCGAGACGAAGGTGGCCACGGCCAAGGAGATGATCAGACGAGCGATCAGGGACAAAATCCCGTTCGGGTGGGTGACAGCGGATGCCGCCTACGGCTTCAGCAAGGGCTGGCGTTCCGAACTGGAGCAGGCCGATGTCTTCCATGTCATGGCCACCGCCCGGCACGACACCGTCGTCACCCGCTGGGCCATCGACCACCCCGTCCATGACCTGTTCCCTGGCCTCCCACGGCAGAAGTGGAAACGTGAGGATCCCCCGAGATGCGAGGATGGGTGACAGCAGGTCAGATGGTTCTCGTGAGAGGAGATCTGACGATGCCTGCTCCCAGGAAATATCCCAAGACCACGGAGTTAGGGGCGGCTCGCAGATGTCAACCGGTTCGAGGTTGTCGGGGGAACGGCCGGTCACAGGAACGGGACTCCTGGTAGAGCGAGGAAGCCGACCAAGGTCTTCCCGCTCGAAGGAGTCCCGTTGTCCGTTCAGTGTTCCACCGTCACGCTCACCCGGTCCACCGTGGTCGCTGACGGAGTCTTCGCTCCCGGGCATCTCGGCGAGCTGACCCGGCGTCTGCCGTTCGAGTTGGTCGATGATGTGCTGGAACGGGCGGGCGGCATTCAGCGGAGACTGCGGCTGCTCCCATCGCGGGTGGGTGTGTACTTCGTGCTCGCGCTCGCACTGTTTCCCCAGCTGGGGTACGTACGCGTGTGGGACAAACTCACCGCCGGACTGCGCGTGATGTCGCCACGGCACCCCTCGGAGAAGGCACTGCGGGAGGTTCGCCGGCGGCTGGGCATCGAGCCGTTGCGGCTGCTGTTCGAGTCACTGGCCGGGCCCGTGGCTCAGCCGGTCACGCCCGGGGTGCGCTACCGACGCTGGCGCACGGTCGCTTTCGACGGATGCAGCTCCGCCAAGGCTCCCGACCGGCCCCGGGTCTGCGCTTGGCTGGGCAAGCACAAGCACCGCTACGGCACGGACGGGTATCCGATGCTCAAGATCATGGTGCTCTGCGAGACCGGCACCAGGGGCCTGCTCGGCGCAGCTGCGTCAACTCTCCAAGCTGCCCAGCCGCAAAGGCGCGACGACCGAAAGCAGCGGGCATGCCAGACTGACCATACAACGGGGCTCCTACAGAGACGGTGTGTCTTGGTCGACTTCCGTCCTACGCGGAGCCCCGTTCGCCTACCCCGCCTTCGACGAACCGCTTGACAACCAGCCCACCTGCCTAACTTCCCGGGCTTGCAATAAAGACACCCTTCAGGGCACCCGCCGCGAGATCGCGGTGACGTACGGCTGGGAGCGCCAGGGCCTCCCGGCGTTCGCGGGCACCACCGACTATGTGCGCCGGATCGAACTCGACGCGCCGGTCCCCTGAAGCTGACGCTCCCGGCCGTCGCCGGAGCTGTGATCGTGTCCGTGAACGACGTGCATGTGGGGGCGCGCGCCTGGGCGCCGTACCGCGTCACGATCCCCGCTGACGCCCTGCGGCCCGGGGGGAACGAACTCCGCGTCCGCGTCGCGCCGTCGGCGGCCAACCGCTACTACGCCGAGACCGCGGCCTCCGCGCCGAGCCCGAGCCGTGCGGACTGCTCGCGCCCCCGCTGCTGAGCCACGCGCTCGCGACGTCGGACCTCGGCGCGCCCCCGGAGGGTCGCGACTCCGGTCCCCGCTCATCCCCGCTCCCGGAAGGCTGAGCCACCTCGCTCAGGCGAATGCGCCGGGTCGGGGGCGCTGTGGCGCAAACAGGCATCCGCCGGTGTACCGGACGGCCACCCTGCGCGACAGGGTGTCGCGCAGGGTGGCCGTCAGTAGGGCTCGATCTCGGGGATCACATGCATAGCCGCCTCCTCCGCCGACGCCCCGGCGCCGTCCAGCCCCACGTCGGACGCGAACAGGTCGGAGTCGGTGTTCTCATGGCTGCCCTCGTCCGGCGCGACAAGCCGTCCCGCACGCTCGTCACCGACCTCGTCGTCGATCAGCTCGCCATCCGTGCCGAAGGTGTCACCGATACCGTCACCCTCCGCGACTCCGATGTCGGGCAGCTCCTCGGAGAGGCGCTCATCCAGGCTCTCCCCTCGCTGCTGCTCCCACGCCGTGACGCCACTGTGCTCCACGCCCCACGGCTTCTCCGGGGGCGAGTAGCCCTCGTCCAGGGCCTCGGCGCCGGCCCGGTAATCCAAGGTGTCCGACGCATCCAGCAGGCCGACGTCGTCCTGCACCTCCGACCCGTCGGGCTGATAAACCTCGTCGCCCATCATCTCGTCAGTCAACTGCGCTCCATCGTCGTCCCCGGCTGGAGGAATGGGGGCTGTCATCCCTCACCAGTTCCCTGCCCCGCACCGGCCTCCTCTCGGAAACGGTGACACGTCACAACTATCCTCGTGGTCCCATCGGCCACAGCCACCTGGCACGACACTGTGCACTCCTGGGTAACAGACGGGGCACTGAGTGAAGCATCCTGCGGGCGGCCACTGCCGCCTGCCGGCCAGATCACCGGACTCAGGCGCCGTCGCCCGGCCGGAGGGGGCTCACCCGGGGCATCGAGGCCTTGCCCGTGTTGGAGACCTCGCCACCGGTCCAGTGCACCGAGATCGAGGCCGTCTCATCGGGCGGAGTGACGAGGAGAGCCGCTGGTGTCACGGTGGTGACGTGGGTAATCGCTGGACTGGTATACACCATCGCTGACCAAGCGCTGGCTCCGGGAGCGAGCGTCACGGTCTGTTGCCTCTCGTCGGTGGCCCGCTCGGGGTCCGGGGTGACGGCCTGGCCCGTACCGTCCACGAACGCCACTCCGGGAAAGCCGTGCACCGTGCAGGTGTGGCGGGAACGGTTGGTCAGGACGATGGCGAAATTCTCCTGACCGGCTCCAGGGCGGTTGGGGCCGACGGAGGCCCTCAGGTCGGAGGTACGGCAGCGGCGTCGCGTCCCCGGTGCGGCGGGCGTCGACGACGCCGTGCCGCCTCCGGCGGACGACGTCGGGGCCGACTCGCCGGACGGGCCGGAGGTGTCGCTGCCGACCGGCCCCGGAACGGCAGCCGACCTTGTCGGGGACGGAGAACCGACCGCAGTCGGGCTGTCTCCCGGCGTACCGTCCGCGCTCTGGCCGGTGCACCCGGCCAACGCGGCGCAGCACATGAGAGCGCCGGTCAGGGTTGTACGGTGCATCACGTGGTTCCTTTCGGCTCCTGCCGCCGCAGCACGTGCTTGTGCCGACCGGACAGCACGACTTCGCCGCGTTGGTTGTGGATGGTGTTGACCGTGACGACGTCGTCGAACGCTGAGTGACCCGTTCGGGTCAGTGACCGGAGCGGACGGAACGGGCAGCGCTCAGGATGAGGTCGGTGACGGGCCCGGGATCGCTCACGGACACCGCATGCGGTGCGCGGACGGTGACGGTGCGAGCGCGGGCGCGCTCGGCCATCCACCGCTCGGCGGCCGGCGGGATGTTGCGGTCCTCGGTGGCCACGAGGTACCAGCTCGGGATCTTCTTCCACGCGGCGGCCGTGGCCGGCTCCTGGAGGGCGGCAAGGGTGATCGGTCGCTGTCCCGCCGCCATCACCTGCGTGGTGTGGACAGGAACTCCGTCCGCGAACTGCTTGCGGAACAGTTCCTTCTTGATGACCAGCTCCTCCCCCTGCCCGCCGTCGGACAGGGGGTAGTACTGGGTGGCGGTGGCCTGTGCCAGGGTGCTGCCGGGGAACTTGTCGGTGAGCTGGAGCGCGCTCTCCCCCACCTCGGGGACGAAGGCGGCGATGTAGACGAGGGCTTTGACCTGCGGATCGTCGGCTGCGGCTTGGCTGATGACCGCTCCGCCGTAGGAGTGCCCCACCAGCACGACCGGCCCGGTGAGGCTGTCGAGAACGCTGCGGATGTAGGCAGTATCGCTCGCCAGTCCGCGCAGCGGCAGAGCCGGAGCGAGGACGCGGTAGCCCTGCCGCTGCAAGCGCTCGACGACGGTGCTCCAACTAGAGGCGTCGGCGAATGCGCCGTGGATCAGGACAACGGTGGGTGTGTCCGGGCGCCCGTGCGGACTGCCCGGGCCACGGTCGGCCGCCGCGGCCGGCGCGGAGTACGCGGCGCCCGCGGTGCCGAGGGCGGCGGCGCCGGCCAGGAGAGACGCGGCCACGGTACGGCGTGATATCGGTGCGTTCATTGTTCGCTCTCTGCAAAGAGGTGGAGGCGGCCGCTGGGTGACGGCCGGATGGCCAAAAGCGCGTGGCTCAGCCGGAGGTGGCCCGGACTGCTTCCTCGATCAGCTCGACGACGCGTTCGGGGTGGGAGAGCATCACCAGGTGGGAGGAGTCGACCTCAACGGTTGTCATGCCGGCCCGCTGGTAGCCGTAGCGCTCCACGTCGGGGTTGATGGTGTGGTCGGACGAGGCGACCAGGCCCCAGGAGGGCTTGGTCTTCCAGGCGGCGGCCGGGGCCGCGTCGGCGAATGCCTGCGCGGCGAGCGGGCGCTGAGAGACGGCGAGGACGGAGGCGAGCCGAGGGTCGACGTCGGCGGCGAAGATCGCCGGGAACTTGTCGGCCTGGACCGACACGTCGGTGCCGGTCTCGGTCGAGCCCTCGATGGGGAAGGGAGTGTAGACCAGTGCGGCGGCCAGGTCGGAGTCGGGGAAGCGACCCTGCAGTTCGCCGAGGCTCTCGCCCTTTTCCAGGGCATAGCCGGCCAGGTAAACCAGCGCCTTGACGTTCTCCTCGGCGCCGGCGACCGTGACGACGGCACCGCCGTAGGAGTGGCCGACCAGGATGACCGGGCCAGGTATCTGCCGGACGATCGAGGCGACGTAGGCGGCGTCCCCGATCAAGCTGCGATTGGGGACGGCCGGGGCGACCACATCCAGACCGCGAGCGATCAGCCGGGGGATGACCTGGGCGTAGCTGGAGGCGTCGGCGAAAGCACCGTGGACAAGGACGATGGTCGGCTTGTCGGAACGGGACACGGCAAAACTCCTTCATGGGCGTCATGGTTCGGATGCGGGGGCGCCTGCCGGCCAGGGCCGACGGTGGGGCATTCGCTTCCCGGGGCGCGGGGTACCGCAGGCGCCACCCCGGTCGCCATGGACCGGGTGACGGTCGCCCCAGCCAGGCGACTCCTCCGCTGGACGCCGTAGGTGGTTCCTCTCGAACGGGATACCGGCGGCACGTGTGGAACATTAAGGGCTGCCGATGAGGGGGCTTGCCTGCCCGTGCCCTGGCCCTGTCCTGTCCGTGCTCACTGAGTGGCGTACGGGGTCACTGGCGTGTCCGGTCGTGACACGCATGGGGGCCGGGCCATGCGCGGCCCGGCCCCGTCGCCATGCCGTCGCCGTCGGGACGGAACCCGGTCGGGCCGGCGGGAGTGGTCCGGGCCGTCGCCGAAGGTGCTTGTGGAGGAACGGCTGTGGTGCATGGCGCACCCTCGGGCTCGCGGGTCACTCCGCCCGGAAGGGTCGGGGCGCGAGCCGCGTGGCTCCCCCAACCGTGCTCGGATCAGTCCTGGTTACCGGGGCTCTCCTCCGGTGCCAGAAGTACGGCCGTACGGCTGCTGTGGGCGACGGCGTCGCTGACTCGGGGGTTGATGAGGGCTTCGAGTGATCCGCGGTGGTGGGGGCTGAGGATCACGAGGTCGGCCTGCCACTCCTCGGCGGCGGAGGAGATGGTGGTGGCTATCTGCGTCGTCAGGGCATGGGCGACGGCACCCTCGGCCTCGACACCTGCGTCACGCAGCCGGGCGACGGCCTCATCGAGGATGGCCTTCGCTTCCGCGTCGTCCTCCAGGGAGACCACGGCGGCAAGCGTCGCGCTGGAAGCGGCGACGTGCAGAACGCTGACCTTGGCCCCGGTCAGCCGCGCCATGTCACCTGCCAGGCGTACGACGGAGTGGCGAGCAGGGCTGGAATCGACAGCGACGAGAATGCGCTGAAACATTTGCTTCGTCCTTTTTACATGTTTCGACAGGTTCATGGAAACGCGCCATCAGGCCCTGTGCGCAACGGGGCGAAACGTCCGTTGAGCTCAGGTCCTTCTACGGCGCGATCAAGCACCACCGCAAACAACTCGACGGTGCCGATGTGTTCCGCGAGGGGCTCCCGATCCTCGGCCAGGCAGCTAGCACGCACACTCGCTGCATTGTCGGGCCCGCCCGAGTAGGCCCGCCCCCAGCTACCGCTGGGAGGTGCCCCACCAGGGCGACCCTCCACCTTGCGATCGGGGGCACCGCCCAGCGGTAACTGGGGGAGCACCAGACGCCGCGGGCTGATCCACAGAGATCGGGGAGGCACCTGTGGGTGCCGGGAATTATGTCACCTGGGCTGACCTGCTGCTTCGGATCTGCCCAGATCTCGGGAGCAGCGAGCCGTTTTGAGGCAGCGTGCTGGTCGTGGTGATACGGCTGATCTGCCTGCCTGCCTGCCAAGCCTTCCGATGGCTTGCCCTGCTTGCCCGCTCGAATGCCTCGAAGGACGCAGAGATCTTGATGCTCCGGCATCAACTCGCCATCGCACGCCGTGCCCAGCCACGGCCCCGCTTCTCCTGGAGCGACAGAGCCGTCATGGCGGCACTGCTCCGGCTCGTCACCAAGCAGCGGCGTACCCAGGTGGCCTTGCTTGTCTCTCCGCGGTCGGTCCTGCGCTGGCACGCACGGCTCATCGCATGGAAGTGGACCTACCCCTCCCGTCGTCCGGGCCGACCACCCAAACCAGAGGCCCTGCGCCAACTGGTCGTGCGTCTGGCACGGGAGAACCCTGGATGGGGATACCGCCGCATCCACGGAGAGCTCCTCGGCCTGGGCCGCAATGTCGCCGCCTCAACCGTCTGGTCCATTCTGAAGCAAGCAGGGATCGACCCGTCGCCGCGGCGTGTGGACTGCTCCTGGGCCGCTTTCCTCAAAGCCCAGGCCTCCGCGATCACAGCCACCGACCTGTTCCACATCGATACGGTCTTCCTGCGGCGCTGGTTCGCTCTGTTCTTCATCAACCACGGCACCCGGCGGGTGCACATCGCCGGCATCACCCGACACCCGACCGGCCCCTGGATCACCCAGCAAGCACGGAACCACCTCATGGACCTCGGCGACCATGCCAAGTCGATCAAGTTCCTCATCCGGGACCGCGGCGCCTACTTCACCGACAACTTCGACGCCGTCTTCGAGGCGATCGGCACGCACGTCCTTCCAACATTGCCCCGAGTACCGCGCATGAACGCCATCGCGGAACGATGGATCGGATCATGCCGACGCGAGGCAACCGACCGCATCCTGATCACAGGAGAGCGCCACCTACGCCTCGTCGTCGATGAGTACGCGAAGCACTACAACCAACACCGGCCACACCAATCCCTCGGACAACAGGCGCCGGACCGACTCACCGAAGCTGGACCACCTACCGCCACCGACCACACTCGCGTCCTTCGACGCGATCGACTCGGCGGCCTCATCCACGAATACACGCAGGTCGCATAGGGTGACACCGTTTTCGACACCCACAGGCACAATTGCGTTGCATTAGACAGGACTTGGGGCGGCGGGCGTTGTCCCAGGCCCGCTCGTCGGCGACCGCGGCCCGGTACTTCGCCCGGCCGCCGTGTCGGCCCACCTCCCGGCTGAGCGTCGAGGGCGCCCGCTCCAGCCGGACCGCAATCGTCCGGAACGACTCATTGCGGGCCAGACCGCGAGAGATCTCCTCTCGCTCGGCCAGGCTCAGCACGGTCTTCGCCCGGGTGCGCTTGGCGGGTACAAAGCCGCCGTTTGCTTTCACCACACCATGGATCGAGCCGGGGACCTTGCCCAGCGCGCGGCCGATCTCGCTGAGCGACTGCCCCTCCTTCCACCGCCGCCAGACCTCCCGCTTCTGCACGTCCGACATCCCCGGACGACCGATCCTCGCCACCCTGCAACACCTCCGGCACCCGTTCTACCTGCGATGTTGCAGCGACCGGTTGAACCCAAGGCGAGCTTCTTCGCCAAGGACAGCGACCGGTGAACGAGATGTACCAGTTCATCGCCGCCGAGAAGGCCGTCCACCCGGTGACCCTCCTGTGCCGTGTCCTGGGCGTGATCCGCTCCTCGTTCTACGCCTGGCTGGAAGCCGAACAGGACCGGCAGGCACGTGACCGCGCCGATGAGGCCCTGGCCCACGAGATCACTCTGATTCACCTGGCCTCGAAGGGCGCCTACGGTGTTCCGCGGGTGCACGCTGGACTGCGGCGACTGGGCCGAGCAGTCAACCGCAAGCGGGTGGAGCGGATCATGCGTGAACACGGGATCACCGGTGTCACACGCCGAAGACGCCGCTCGCTGACCCGGCCCGACCGGCAGGCCAGGCCGACGCCCGACCTGATCGGCCGGGACTTCACCGCCACCCGCCCCGGCACCCGGCTGGTCGGGGACATCACCTACCTGCCCACGCATGAGGGCTGGCTGTATCTGGCCTGCTGGCTGGACCTGGCTACCCGCGAGGTCGTCGGTTATGCGATGGCTGACTACCACCGCGCCGAGTTGGTAGTCGACGCGCTGCGGATGGCTCACGGCCGCGGCGGCCTGGAACCCGGTTGCATCACGCACAGCGACCGCGGAAGCGAATACACCTCAGCCGAATTCCGCGCTGAGATAGGCAGGTTGGGGTTTCGCCAGAGCACGGGCCGGACCGGCTCCCGCTTTGACAACGCTGCAGCCGAGAGCTTCTGGGCCGTGCTCAAGGAAGAGGTCGGCACCCGAGTATGGCCGGACCGAGCCACCGCCCGCGCCGATGTCTTCGCGTTCATCGAGACGTTCTACAACCGGCGCCGCCTGCGCAAGCATCCCGTGTTCGGGTACCTCACGCCCCTGGAGACACGACGGCGGTTCCGCAACGACCAAACACTCGCAGCGTAGAAGAAGAGTGCCCAGGATCACGGGGGAACTTCACTCGACTCGTACGCCCTCGCTCTGCACAGCCAAAACACGAGCCGCGAGGCGGTCGCCCGCGAACTTGGCCGGGCCCTGACGGAGCAACCTCAAGCGCCACAGCTATCGCAGCAGACCCTGTCACAGGCCCGCGAGACACGGCTGGCACTCAGCTCCTACGCCGAAGCGATGAACGAGATCCGAGAGCCACTCGGGCAGACCCTGCACGACGTGATCGGTCGGGCGGGGCGACTGTCCGAAGCGCCGGTGGCGTATCTGGCTGCGGGCGACAACACCGCTTCCCAGGAGCCGACGACGTTCCGGGCCGGAGCATCTCAGCGGTCAGGATCTGCGCCTGATCGTCGAGGCGACGAAGGACATCTCCGCCGGGTGGGAAGCGGTCGCCGATCCATCCCTCCCCTGGCGGGACCTGCGGGCGGGCCTGCCGCACCCCGGCCCGTACTCGAGCAGGCCCAGGCGGCGCGCGACGGACTTGCCGCAGCCGTGGACCGCTACCGGGACCTCGCTGCCGACCGGGACCCCATCACCGACCAGCCCGGCATCGACCGCCTGCTGGCGCTCCTGCGGCTGGTGGGCTCCCGCAGGCCGGTACCGCAAGGGCGCCGACGACGTCATCGACCTGCTGCTCCGGAAGCGCATCCCCATGCTCGTCGCCTCCCAGGGAGGGCCCAAGCGCTACCTGGACCGCTTCCACGACACGGGCACGATCTGCCTGCACGTCGTGGCCGGTGAAGAGCACGCGGCCAAAGCGGCCGCCGGTGTGGACGGCCTGATCGTCGTCGGCGGGGAGGCCGGCGGGCATCCCCCGCCACCATGGTCTCCACGCTCGTCATGCTCCGCGCGGTGGCGCACGCCGTACCGGGCATGCCGCTGATCGCCTCGGGTGGCTTCGCCGATGGCCAGGGCCTGGCCGCGGCCCTTGCACTCGGCGCCGGCGCCGCACAGTTCGGCACCCGGTTCATGGCCAGTACCGAGGTCAACCTGCACCCCAACTACAAGAAGGCGCTCCTGCGGGCCGCGGTCGAGGACACCCGCACGGTCGGCCACGGCCTCGGAGTCATCCGGGCTGTACGCAACGCCTTCACCGAACGCATGGCGGCGCTGGAGACATCGAGTGGCGAACTGGACGCGCGACGGGCGGCGTTCACCGCATTTAGCCTGAAAATGGCCGCCCACGACGGCGATGTGACCAACGTCAAGGTCGAAGCCGGCCAGTCCGTCAGCCTCGTGGGCACCGTCATCCCGGTGGTGGAGATCGTCCGGCGTTTGGTCGAGGAGTACGTGGCGGCCGTAACGGAACTGCCGCGGTGCGCACCCGGCGCTGAAACGGTGGTCCGGACCTTGAGCCCTCCCATGCTCAGTGCCCCGGGCGCCCTACTGCCCGCTACTCCTTGACGCCGTCGGGCACCAGGAGAACAGGAATGTCGCTGATGTGTGTCACTGCGTCGCTCACCCGCGGTGTGAACCAAGCGGTGAACGCGTTCCGCCGATGAGGGGCGATCACCAGCAGGTCCGCCCCAACCTCCCGAACCGTCTTGGTGATGATTCCGGGCACTTCACTGACCGTTCCTGCCGCGAGGTGGCCTTCGGAGCGGAGGCCGACGTCGACAACTGACCTGACCGCGGTGTCGAGCACCTGCTGCGCCGCGTCGGTGTCCTCCAAACGTACGGCGGCGTAGCGCTCGATGTCCATGACGGCGATGTGGAGAACGTGCACGACACCACCTGAGGCCTGCGCCAGGCGAGTCGCTGTGCGCAGGGCTACAGCACCCCCTGCGCTGGAATCGACGGCAACCACGATGTTCTGGAACATGAGTCACTCCTTTGAAGGCTGAAATCTTTCGTATGGGACAAGGGGACGCGACGGCAGGCTCGCTCGTGTGTCGATGGCGCCTCCCGGACGGCCGGTCACAGCGTGGCGACAGCGTCCGAACCGGTTGCGGTCGACACCCCGGCGGAGGGGAAGTGAGGCAGTACCGTTTCGGCGAGTTCCTGGAGAATCTCCTCGACGGGACGGTCACTGGGGCGCAGGTTGAAGGAGACGTGGCTGACACCGAGCCTGCCCATCTCCCGCAGGTGGTCGACCAGAGCCTCGGACCCGGTACGCAAGCCGAGCCGGATCGGGGTCGCGGCGACGGCCGGATCCTCGGTGAGGTCCAGTTGCATGGGGGTGAGGTACGGCTTGGGGGCCCCGGCGGTGAGCTGCTGCCACTCGCGGGTCTTCAGTCGCAACCCACCCAAAGGCCGGGGATAGTTGAGGGAGGCGTCGGCGTTCCGTGAGATCCACTCCGGGGACTGCTGGGCGTGCCCGGCGATGGCGATGGGGATGGACCGACCCGTCGGCTTGGGCAGCACCTCAAGGTTGCGATCGGCGCCGAGTCCGATGTCGGGCAGGCTGATGCCCTGCCCGCTCGGACGGGTGGCCCAGGCAGCGCGCAGGATCTCCACGTTCTTGCGGAACGTGGCGCCGCGGGCCGCGAAGTCCGCACCGAACAGGGGATACTCCACCGGCCGGTCGCCGCTGGCCAGCCCAAGGATGAACCGACCGCCGGAGAGGACATCGACCGTGGCCGCCGCCTTCGCGACGAGCAGCGGCTGCCTCAGCGGCAGCACGATGGCGGCGGTCCCGAGGACGGCCCGCTCGGTGACTGCCGCGAGATGCCCCAGATGCGTGAACGCCTCGAAGACGGAGCCGGCGTCGCCGAACCGCTCGGGGTCGTACAGGGGGACATCTCGGACCCAGAGGCTCGCAAAGCCCAAGCGGTCGGCGAGGCTGGCCAGTGCGGCGTGCCGGGTCAGGTCGGGGACACCGAAGGGACGGTCGGCGGCCCGGTCGGTACGCAGGCGCGTATTGCCCCAGTCATTGTCGAGGGGGAGCTCAAGACCCAGAGTCGGCAGACCCGCGGGGTTCACGAGCTGCTCCAGGGCAGTAGGAGTGGGAGACATCAGATGGACACCTTTCAACGTCGTTACGACGCGGGGCCGGTGGTGTGAAACCCGGCGCGGAGAGGAGGGGCGTCTCGTGCAGGTGGGCCTGCCGTCCACGCCCGCATGAGCCGGGGCAGCCGGCGCGGGACGGTGCGGATCCGTCCCGCACGGGTCGGTCGAGAGGGGCTAGTTGAGGGTGTCCGGGTCCGGACCGGTGCGCAGACCACGGTCGAGGGCGGTGATGGCGGCCATCTCGTCGTCCGACAGAGCGAAGTCGAAGACGTCGAGGTTCTCGCGAATGCGGGCGGGCGTAACAGACTTGGGGATGACGATGCAGCCGAGCTGAAGGTGCCAGCGCAGAACGACCTGCGCGGGCGACTTGCCGTGCTGGGCGGCGATGGTGGTGATCGTCTCATCGCCCAGGACAGCGCCCTGCGCGAGCGGACTCCACGCCTCCGTGGCGATGTCGAGGTCTGCGTGCAGGGCGCGCAGCTCGCTCTGCTGGAGGCCGGGGTGCAGTTCGACCTGGTTGACGACCGGTACCAGGTCGGCGCCTTCCAGCAGGCGCCTCAGGTGCGCCGGCTGGAAGTTGGACACGCCCGCGGCCCTGATCCGCCCGTCGGCAGCCAGCTTCTCGATGGCCTTCCACGACTCCCGGTACAGGTCACGGGCCGGGGTCGGCCAGTGGATCAGGTAGAGGTCGACGTAGTCCAGGCCCAGCTTGTCCAGGCTGGCATCGAAGGCCCTGAGCGTGGCGTCGTATCCCTGGTCGGCGTTCCACAGCTTGGTGGTGATGAACAGCTCGCCGCGAGCGATGCCGGAGCCGGCGAGGGCCTTGCCGACTCCCGATTCGTTGCCGTAGATCGAGGCGGTGTCGACGGAGCGGTAGCCGGTCTCGAGGGCGGTCGTGACGGCTGCGGCCGTCTCGGCATCGGGGACCTGGAAGACGCCGAAGCCGAGCTGGGGGATCTCGACGCCGTTGTTGAGTGTGACGGTGGGGACAGAGGCGTTCATGCGCGCAAGATCCTCGCGTAGTAGTGATCGGTGGTCCGCACAAGGGGCCCCGGCTTGGGGCCGGAGTGCACCCTGAACCGCCGCAGTGCGGGACTGCCGGCGGCGATGTCCTCAGGCGATGGTGCCGAGTGCCGTAGTGGCGAAGCCGTGGTCCTGCTCGGGTGTTCCGCCGCCGACACCGATGGCCCCGATGAGGCGGCCGTCGCGGTGGACGGGCAGGCCACCGGCGATGAACAGCAGCGGCCGGTCGAGGGCGGTGGGCAGGCTGTGGAACGGGCCGTCGGGCTTGACCAGGTCGACGAGGTCGACGGTCGGGGCGTTCAGCTGGAGCGCGGTGTACGCCTTGCGGGTGCTGGTCTCGCCGGATATCAGCACGGCGCGGTCGTCGCGGCGGAAGGCGAGGAGGTGGCCGCCGGCGTCGAGAACGGTGACGCTGACGGTGACTCCGGCCGCCTCCGCGGCACGACGGGCGGCGGTGATCAGAACCTCCGCGTCCTGGGTGGTCAGAGGGGCGACGGTGGTGGGGGTACTCATGGTGTGCTGCTCACTTGGTTCGTGGTGTTCGGGTTCTGGTCTGGCTGGGTCTACCCGGGGTCAGTGGTTGATCGGGACCCTGGTCTGCCGAGCCTGTGTGGAGCCGGCCACGACGTTGCCGGAGGCCGGGCGCCTGCGGCGGTCGAGGAACGCGGCGAGGAAGGACAGCAGCAGGGCGCTGCCGGAAAGCAGGGCGCCGACCCAGTTCGGCGAGGTGTAGCCGAGCCCTGCCGAGATCACCACACCACCGAGCCAGGCGGCCAGTGCGTTGCCGAGGTTGAAGGCGCCGATGTTGGCGGCGGAGGCCAGGGTCGGGGCGGCCGAGGCCTGGTCGAGGACCCACTTCTGCAACGGCGGCACGGTGGCGAAACCGAGCGCGCCGATCAGGGTGAGGGTGATCGCGGCGAGGACCTTGTTGTGGGCGGTGGCGGTGAACAGCAGCAGTACTGCGGCCAGGGCCGCCAAGGTGGTGAAGAGCATCGGCATCAGGGCGCGGTCGGCGAACTTGCCGCCGAGCAGGTTGCCGAGGAACATGCCGATGCCGAACAGGACGAGCAGCCAGGTCACCGCGGCCTCGGGGTAGCCGGCCACCTGGGTCATCATCGGCGTGATGTAGGTGATTGCCGCGAAGACACCGCCGTAGCCGAGGACCGTCATCGCCATGGCGAGCCAGACCTGCACGTTCTTGAAGGCGGCGAATTCGGCGCGGACGTTTGCGGCCTTGGGCGCGCCCTGCTCGGGGACGAGCTTGGCGACGCCGAGGAGGCCGATGATGCCCAGGGCGGCGACGAGGGTGAAGGTGAGGCGCCAGCCGGCGACCTGCCCTATGTAGGTGCCGCCGGGGACACCGATGACGTTGGCCACAGTCAGGCCCATGAACATCAGGGAGATGGCGGAGGCCTTCTTCTCGGGAGCCACCAGGTCGGCGGCGACCACGGAGCCGATACCGAAGAACGCGCCGTGGGCGAGCGAGGCGACGATCCGGCCGATCAGCATGACGCCGAAGCTGGGCGCGAAGGCCGACAGGGCATTGCCCACGACGAACAGGCCCATGAGGAACATGAGCATCTTCCGGCGGGACACCCTGGTGCCGAGCACGGTGAGCAGCGGGGCACCGATGACGACGCCGAGGGCGTAGCCGGACACCAGCAGGCCGGCGGTGGGGATGCTGACGCCGAAGTCGTGTGCGACCTGGGGCAGCACGCCCATGATCACGAATTCGGTGGTGCCGATCCCGAAGGCCCCGATGGCCAGGGCCAGGAGCGCGAGAGGCATGGGGAGGGATACCTTCCAGGCGATTGCATTAGACGCTTACAGTCGCCGACAATAGTTGCAGACGCGGGATACATGCAAACGAAAGATGATGTAGATTGAATTTGCCATCGCGTGCAACTATTGATAGCGCGAGGCAGGCCCGCCGACGTAGGAGGCTCCCGTGACTGCCACCGACCCAGCCCCGTCCGCTCTGGCCCAGGGCTGGTACGCCCTCTCCCTGCTGCACGGCAAGATCGAGACGCACCTCGAACGCGTTCTGGGAACCGATCACGGTCTGAGCGCCCGTGAGTACTCGCTACTCGACGTGCTCAGCCGACAGCACAACGGAGACGGAGGGCACCTGCAGATGAAACAGGTCGCCGACGCCGTCGTCCTCAGTCAGAGCGCCACCACCCGCCTGGTCACCCGCCTCGAGGACCGCGGACTGCTGTCCCGCTACCTGTGCCCCACCGACCGTCGAGGGATCTACACCAACGTCACCGACGCTGGCATGGAGCTGCTTGAGGTAGCCCGTCCCGCCCACGACACCGCCCTGCGTGCAGCACTCGCGGAGGCAGCTCGGGATGCCAGGCTGGAGCCGCTGGTTCGGGCGGTGCAGTCGCTGCCCACCCGGGTCGTTGTCGCCGCCTGAAAGGGGCGGGTCCGTTCGTAAAAGCCATGGCGCGTTGTAGTGCTCGGCGTGCGTGGACCTGGTGAGGACCGTCTGAGTCAAGCGTCATGTATTCGCCGCGGATCTCCGATTCCGCGCAGCACGGTCGCGACCGCACCGCCAAGGAGCAGGACGAGGATGAGCGGCAGGTGGGCAGCCCGGGCGGACCTCACCTGGACCACACCGGCGCCCATGACCTGGTCCGCCGTGGCAGGGCCGACGAGCGCGCCCCAGTGTGCCGGTGCCGAGCAGGACATTGAGGTAGAAGATCCACTCCCATCGGCGCCGTCGCCGCTCCCAGGCACGCCGCGGTGAACAGCGCGAACCCGGCGACGAACAGCCTCTTGGGTCCGTGCCGGTCGGCGAGCCAGCTGGTGAAGAGCATCGGGACGGCTAGTGTGATGCGCCTGAAATCGCAGGCTTAAGTCTCTCTCTGATTCTCAGTGGCTGGCGGAGTGACCTTGGTGAGGTAGCCGGCGAGGGATTTGAGGATTTCGTCGGCGGTCTTGGTCCAGGTGAAAGGCCTGGGGTTCTCGTTCCACGAATCGATCCAGGCCTTGATGTCATCCTCCAGCGCCTTCACCGAGGTGTGGACGCCGCGGCGAATGAGCTTGTCGGTCAGCAGGCCGAACCACCGCTC
>NZ_JBHWES010000128.1:0-16305 GCF_042734105.1 Streptomyces sp. NPDC059679
GCACAAGCAGTTCCGCGTCCTTGGCCGCGTCCCGACGCAACAGCAACGCCGGGAACGCGAGCAGCTTCCGAGCCACCTGGTACACCAGAGAGACGTACACCCGGACAGGGTTCCAGCAGACCGTGATGGAACGCCAGACCCGCTCCGAGCAGCAGCGATGAGTTTCCGAACGGCACAGGTTCCCATCAGACCAAGGATGGCAGTCACCCACAAATCAGCGACAGAGCCCAAAAATCTTGCAAGAGCCCAGTTTCTGGCGCCCACAGAGCCCGGGCGTCTTGCAGAACTCCGACGTGGAAGTCGTGGCTGAGTGCGTGCGTCTCACCGGTGGGCCTCGAACCAGTTGATCGTCCGTGCGAGGCCCTCAGCTCGGGTGACCTTGGGCTCCCACTCCAACTGGCTCTTCGCCAACGCGATGTCGGGCAGCCTTCTCTCGGGATCATCCTGCGGGCGCTCGACGAAGTCGACGGAGGACTTCGCCCCTGTGAAGCGTATGATTTCCTTGGCCAATTCTAGCACACTCACCTCGTCAGGGTTTCCTAAGTTCAGCGGGCCGCTGTGGTCGCTTTCGGTGAACCGCACTATTCCTTCTACGATGTCATCGACGTAGCACAGCGAACGCGTCTGGGAGCCGTCGCCCGCAACGGTCACGGGCTCGCCTCGTAGCGCTTGCATGATGAACGTAGGGACTGCGCGGCCGTCGTTACCCCGCATCTTCGGCCCAAAACAATTGAAAAGACGGACGATTCCCGTATTCGTGTCACGGTGAAGACGAAACGCCGTTGTCAGCGCCTCGCTAAAGCGCTTCGCCTCGTCATAGACGGACCTGGGCCCGATCGGGTTGACGTTCCCCCAGTAGGTTTCAGGCTGCGGATGAACATCCGGGTCGCCGTACACCTCCGATGTCGATGTGAGAACGAAGCGGGCGCCCCTCGACCTCGCCAGGTTCAATGCGTTGAGAGTACCCAGCGAGCCTGCGCCAAGCGTCTCGATGGGATAGCGCAGGTAGTCGATGGGGCTGGCCGGAGACGCCAGATGGATGACCACCGCGACGGTTTCAGGAGCGTCGAACGGAGTGGTCACATCGTGTTCGATCACTTCAAGATTGCTGTCATCTTCGTACTCGGTCAGGTTCTCACGGCTTCCGGTCAGGAAGTTGTCGACACAGAAGACTCTGTGCCCCATATCCAGATACCGCGCCACCAGATGAGATCCAACAAAGCCCGCGCCTCCCGTGACGAGTATGTTCGCCATCACCATCTGTCCTCTCTGCTCGTTCCGACGTGCGGGGGCTGATCCTCTTGTCAGCGGGAATCGCGCCTGTCTCGATGAATGGTTTGACGTGCCACCACCGGAGTCATACGCCTCTCCGATCGCCCCAGACCATGATGTGCAGCCGGGTCGTCAGGTTCCAGCCCCGAGAAATGGTGGCATCACTCAGGACGGCGAGGGTCTGCTCCAGCTCTCCGCGGTTGCGTCCTTGCGGCATCACCCACACCGAGCCGATGCCGTACCGCTCGACAAGCGCACCGACCTCGTCCAGATCGGCCAGTGTGCGGCATACGAACTTGAATGCAGCGCCTGGCAGTGTTGCCAAGACCTCGAGCGCGCGGGCGACAATCCGCTTCGATTCCGGATCCCCCGAGTGCCGCAACTTCGGTGACACGTTGAACCGGACCAGGTCGGCGAGATCAGGTTCCGGAATTATCGTGCCGTTGGTCTCGATTTCGATTTTATGTCCGGAACCATGAAGTTCCTGAACCAATGGATACAGCCTGGTCTGTTGGTTCAGCGGCTCTCCGCCGGATATGACGATCAGCGGAACGTTGTACGCGGCCAGCCGGTCCCGGATCTCCGGATAAGGCATCGCATGCAGTTCCGAGCGCGGATCGTATGCGACTCCGGAATCACCGACACCGGTCCAGTCCCAGGTGTACGGGGTATCACACCAACGACAGGACAGATTGCATCCGCCCAACCGCACAAAGGCACAACGGCGCCCGATCGAGGGCCCTTCACCCTGCACGGTTCAAGTGGGGCCGAAGATTTCGTTCACTACCAGCTTCGGCTTGTCCATGACACCACCTCCTCCCTCCGTACGGGCGAGAACTCCTTCAGATGAAGAAATCTCCTCGGCTTCGAGGATCTCTTCCGCTGAGGAAGAATGCATCGCGGTCACTACCGATAAATCTCCGGCGCACCTACGCAGGGGTCAGGGCCGGCCTCGCGACCGCCCACGGCGGGGCACCTTCCGCCGTCAGCCGACGGGGCGTTCAGCGGCGATCAGAAACCGGTGCGCTCGCACATCCAGCGCAGAGTCGTAGCGCTCGGGACTGAAGTCGGAGATCTGCCAGGCGACCATGCACAGTTGATGGACGAGTCGTAGAAGCTGAACACCGGGTGCTATTCCTCCGCATCAGTCAGGCCTGCTGCGGACAGCGCTTCGGTCGCGTATGCAAAGTCCAGCTGCCTGAAGGGTACGCGGGCGGGGCACCGAGAGCTTCGTTCAGCTCGGCGCAGTCATCGCTGCCCACCTGCTGTGTCAGCAGGACACCCCTCGGGCGCAGCACGCGCCGGGCTCCAGGCGCTTACGGGCGACGGCCACATTCGGCAGCCGGCTCTCGGTCGCCCATGTCTGCCGTGGCAGTGGCTGCACGGTGGCCAGCAGTTCACCGCCGCCCGTGTCGACGTCCAGTAAGCGATCGGCATCGGCAATGAACGCGCGGGCTGTCTCCGGGTAGGACCACGAAGGCTCGGAGCCCTCCGCGCGTCCGGACATCCAGCGGAAGTCCCAGCCTTCAACCGGGACCTCCATCGCGGCGGCAACCAACTCGTCGTACTCAGCGGTGATCATGCCTGGAGTTTGAGGACCTGCCGTTCCAGCGGCCGGCCGGCAGCCGGTCGTGATGAGATGTCCCGGATCGTGCCGTTCGAGAGGTCGACGCGCATGTATCCCGCTCAGTTAGCGTGGTCCGTCAGCTCTCTCCGCTGGAGGGATAAGGGCGTGCTCAAGGCACCACGAGTCGTTGTAAACGGTGTCCGCGTAGCGCTCCCCGAGATCTGGTGACAGCGCGACAGCTGAGCAGCCGTCCATACTCAGCCTTGAAAGGTACGATCCGGCCGAGGCCAAGACGGAGCCGGTCGAACCGCCCACAAGCAGGCCCCGTTGGGCCAGACGCCGGCACATGGCCACTGCATCGCGCTCCGGGCACACGACGACATCGTCCAACAGTGTCGCATCAAGGATTCCCGGCACCCGGCTGGTGCCGATTCCAGGAATGAACCGCCGGCCAGGTGGCCCACCGAAGGTAACGGATCCAGCACCGTCCACGGCTATGATCTTCGTCGGCTTGTTGTGGTCGCGAGCATATCTGGCACACCCCATGATGGTTCCTGTGCTGCCCGTTCCGACGAAGAGATAGTCGAGGTTCGGAAACTCCGCGAAGAGGCTCGTCGCCGTTGTGTTGTAATGCGCATCGGCGTTGACTTCGGAGTCGTACTGATTGAGCCAGACCATTTTTCCGCCGGACTCCGCGCAAAGACGCTGAACCGTGGCAATGCGCACCCCGAGATAGCCGCCTGTCTGGTCGGGCTGGTCCACCACCAGAACCTCTGCCCCGACTGCTCTCATCATCTTGACGCAGATGCGGTTGACGTTGGGGTCGGTGACGCAGGTGAAACCGAACCCCCTGCTCGCTGCCACCATGGCCAAGGCAACGCCCAGGTTTCCTGACGATGATTCCACTATCGTCGAGCCAGGCGGCAGCAGACCAGCACGCTGAGCACTTTCCACCATCCCGACGGCGGTCTTGAGCTTGATCGAGCCCGATATGTTGAACGCCTCCACCTTCAAGTGCACGGGAATGTCGACGACTGCGTGGAGATCCAGATAGACATCGTCGACACGAATATTTTCGGGGCGATCATAGATAGGCATTACCCTTCCGACCCCTCACCGTTTGCCCGGCGAGCAGAGCGCCCGGACACGAAAAACCACACGGTTCCGATAAAGAGCAATGCACTGCCGACGAGGACCAACGATAAATTCGGAGACTTGTCTGCGGCGTAACCGATTGCCGGGTTGATCAACGAGCCAACAATCCCGCTGATCAAACCGACCATCGACAGCATCGTTGCTCGCATGGCGGGCACCACATGTGCATTCATGATGACGTAGGAGACCGGCAACCGGATATTCATGCACACGGCGACCAGTACAACAGCCGCGATAATGACGGTGGGTCCGCCTGGCAGTGCTCCGAAGAGATAGGCGACACCTGCACCCAGGATGGCCACACCATGAACTTTGCCCGTCCCCCACCGTTGCCCCAGCCGTCCGGTGAGACTGCTTGCCCCCGCGGCAAGCAGGGTCGAGACTGCGAATACGATGCCGAACCATCCGACGCCAGTGTGGTAGCGGGTCAGTTTGACCTGTGCCACGCTGTTTATCGAGGCGAACAGTGCATAGGTCGGCGTGACCGCGAAGAACATGAGCATCGGAGAACGGAGCACATCGCGGAGGGCGGCCAGCCAAGACGACGCGAGGTGGAGCTCTGAATTCTCCGTCCTGGGTGGCTTCGGTAAGAGCAGGGCTGTAAAGAGAGCCAGGACTGAGGCTATCGCCGTCACCACGGCAGGCAGGGCGAGACTGATGGTGGCCATCTGGGCCCCGGCCAGCGATGAGACGACGCCGGCAACGAGACTCATCGCGGTGACACGCCCGTAAACATCACCGACATGTTTCACGTCCGTGAGCCCCAGTCGCTCCAGGTGACCCATGATGTAAACGTCTCGGGCACCTGAAAGGCAGGCAATGCTGACGCCGAAGAACGCCGAAGAAACGGCGAACTGCGCGAAACCGGAGGCGACCGCGTATATCAGCTGGCTAACGGCGGCGCACAAGAAGCCGAGCACCATGATCCATTTGCAGCCGATGATATCGGAGAGATAGCCAGAGGGGACCTCGGACAGCAGCATGCCGACGAGCAGCACACTCTCCAGGCTGAGGACCTGGGTGATGTTGAGGCCTCTGCTGCCCAGATAAAGGACGCCCACAGGCTGATAGAAAACGAGCGCCCCCATGAAGGTGCACAAGTAGATCAACAGCACTGCCTGGCCTGGAATTCCACGGAGGGATCGTGGCGCTACATCCTTACTGTCGCCTTGCAGTGGGATCACGGACGCCAACCTCGCCACGCGGTGCGATCCAGCGAGCCGAAGAAGTAATGGGCGTCCTCATGGTCATCAAAATCCTCCCTTTTTATCCATGGTTTTATGATCCCCTGATAGTGAATCACTCGCCGACGCTCCAGAATATCCTCGAACTGGCCTGTTCGGCGGTCGGCGATGCGCCAGTAGGGGCCCGTGTTCCACTCTTGGCCGAGCTCCGTCCAGCTTCCCCTCAAAGCACCGTTCAAGCACTCCTCGTCCACGGTTACGAGGGTATCGAGGTGCCTCTTGCCATAGGCCAGACAAAGCTCACCGACGCCCATCTCATGCCAACGATCCAAATCAACGACCATCAGTCCGGAATTGAAGTATGGAATATCGGGGGCAAGACCCTCCTCGGCCCAGTCAACAACCCCCCGCCGCCAGCTCACGACGGGCGTGTAGGGCTCACGAACAGCGCCGATGGGAAGACCGGAAAGATCCACTTTCAGCAGAGGTGAGAGATCACCTACCACGCACATGTCACAGTCCAGCGAGATGAGTCGGCCCGATCGTTTGATCAGATCAGGGAGTAACAGTCTGGCGTAGACCGAGGTGGTGAAGTACCCCTTCGTCGGCCAGTCGGCAAAGGGGCGCGGATCCCATTCATAAAACTTGACCTCGACGTTGACCTCCTCCCACGAGGTGCGGAGCCGGTCGTGCTGTGCGTTTGAAAGGCCTACTGACACGACATGAATCGTCAAGGTCGCGTATTTGCACGATTCAATGACCGACCGGCCGGCCGCAGCAAGCGGAATGAGGTAGTTCTCGTCGGATATGAAGGAGACATGCAGGTCAGCAGGGAGTTCCGCATTCGTCATTTCTCGTCACCGCCATCCCGGAGTTTTACGCCTTGTCGAAAAGATTCACGGCTTCAATCAGTTGTTCGTCGGTCACCGAGTCGGCTCCCTCCACCTCGCACACCACACGGGTTATCGTCTTGTCGAACCGTCGCCGCCCCATCATGAGATCAAGGACGAGCGGCACCGAACGCATTCGCGCAACGGGGTCGGGTGCCGCTCGCTCCAGCATGCTTCCTTCTCGAAGCTCGACAAGATCCGCTGGGCGACTCTCGCCTATCCGGAAGAACAGGTCGAGATCGGGAGGGCGGGCTTGAGGAAGTGCTAACCGATCAGAAATCTCCGGTCCTGCGACATGGATTTTGCAGGTGCCTTCTCCTGCCCCGCTGACAAAGTGCAGCTGGTGGTCCGGGGACTCACCCTCGGGAACGGGCTGACCGAACTCCGATATACCGACGATCTCGAAGGCTTCGCGAGACGGGGCTCCGGGGCCGAGATGAAAAGTTACGGCGCCGGGATCCGATGCCCTCACCTGACGCCATAGAACGTCAGCAGTCAGGACCACGGTTGCGGCAAGACGCAGGGGTGTCATCGAGTTTGCACCGCTGTACGCCTTGAGGGCGTCCATCCCGGCAATCGGCCGTGCGGCCCTGAGAAGTGGGTCCAAGAAGTCGCTCAGAGCACTCGTATCACCAAAGCGGCCACGATGGGAATCATCACCCGTGCCGTTTTGTCGTTTCTGATGGTGCGCAGCTTGTGCCAGATGGATACATGCCAGTACCTCGGATACTGCGATGGGTTTCTTCATTTAGAGGTTGATCCTCTCTCAGGGCTGTCCCGTAATCCGCCGCGGATCGGCGGGAGCGGCATCAGAAGCGGCGTCTGGAGTCCGCTCCGGATTACGGGAAATGCTGCTCTGCTGAGCCATCATCGACCGCGCGCGGAAGGATCTGTGCTGCTCACGAGCTCCTCTCGGAGAGCGCTATCTGCGGAGGCGGCACGCCTACGGAGGCTTCGGTGACCATCTCGGCGTCCTCCGCACGTACGCCGCGAAGAGTCACACAAGCGTGCGTGGCCCTGATCTTGACCGCCGCGAACTCACACCCACTCGTCTCGACAAGCCAGTCCAAGACGCTCTGTGTGATTCTCTCCTGAAGCTGTGGGCGGGCGGCTGCGTGGCGCACAGCCCAGGCGAGCTTCGACAGTCCGAGCACTCGCTCTCCTGGAGCGTAAGTGACCGCGGCGACGCCGGTGAACGGTAATAAGTGATGCTCGCAAATGCTCTGGAACGAGATATCTCGTAAAGTGACGACGCCGCGAAAATCAGAAGTGTTCTCGAACGTCCTCGCCTCGAACTTCGGTGGAGACAGGATCTCCGCATACGCCTTCGCCATGCGCATCGGCGTTGACTTCCATATCGACTCGCTCACGTCGAGATTGAGTGCGGCCATAAAGTCACGTACGGCCTTCTCGACGCAGGCGAGATCGATGTCGGTTCCTTGGATGCGACTGCCGTTGATGCTCATCGGGACCCCCGTCCGTCGATCGACCAGCGAGCCATTGAGGACTCCGTTTCCTTGACCGTCACCGAGCAGAGGTTTGGCAGGTCCGAGGCAATGGCCTTGCCAATCCATTCCGCGAGCGCCTCGCTGGTAGGATTCGCGAGACCATCGTCGACTTCATTCAACAACCGGTGATCAAGCCGTTTGACAAGTGGCTTCACCGCGTCACTGATAACGCTGAAGTCCTGGATCCAGCCAAACTTTTCCTCCAGTGTTTCCCCGGCCAGTTCGACGATCACCTTGTAGCTGTGCCCGTGCACGTTTCCGCACTGGTGGCCGGGCGGGACGTTCGGAAGAAAGTGTGCCGCTTCGAAGGAAAACTCTTTGGCGATGTGCCACATGCTAACTCCCCTTCCCTGCTCCGTACGCAGCGGCTGCCGCTCCGTTTGCTGCTGTTCCATTCGGCCAGTCTCCCATGAGAGGATCGCTCCTCTGCAGCTCACGGAATGCGGTGGATCGCATATCGCAGTTCCCGCAGCTTTGGCAGGGAGTGGTGTTCGAGTTGTGACATGACCAGGTGAACTGGAGCGGCAGTTCCCGATCGAGGCATTTATCGATCACCCGTGTTTTACTCAACTCCTGGAGCGGTGTCTCGACATCAATGGACGTCGTCTTCAGGGTCCCCGCGTTCACGAGTTCGCGCAGTGCCTCGAAGTATTCCGGCCGATTGTCGGGGGTCACCCATGGGCCGGCGATCGATCCGATGCCCACGGCAGAGGCCTGCAGCGATTCAGCGAGGGCCACTGCATTGGCCAAAAGCAACGTATTCCGAAACGGAACGTACTCGGAAATCGGGTTGAGAGAGGATGATCGTCCCTTGCCGGATATCATCCCGATCGCTGATGCGTGCGCCCGGTATACGTCGAGAGTCAGCTCCGAGTGGCTTGCGTCCAGATATTCGGCGCATAACTGTGCACATAGCCTTTCGCGCGCCGCGGAATGCTGGTCGTAGTCCACAAAGAGTGAGTGAACGCTGTAATTCTCGGACAGAATGCTGCCGGCGAGCAGCGCATCCGGCCCACCCGAGTTGAGCAGCACAAGCCTCTTCTTGCCGTCAGTCATGGAGACGCCGCCTTCCGCGCTGGAGGAGCTCGCCGACACGTATCCGCGCCTTCTCTGGTTCAAGCCTGCCTTTGATGACACCGGCAAGGATCTCGGCCACGTCGTCGGCGTCGTCACGCACCAATCCCTGCTGTACAAGGCCGATGGTGCCGAGCCTGATGCCGCTCGGCCTGGTGCCGGACGCGTCGCCCGGGAGCATATTGGCATTCTGGATGACGCCGATATCCTCCAGCCGTGCAGAAATGTCGTCTGCGGATCGGCCCGCGTGCAGCATCAGCATATGAGTGTCCGATCCGCCGAATGCCGGGGATACACCTCGCTGAGCGAGGTTTTCCTGTATCCCTGCGCGCACAGCCAGTGCTTCGGACATCCCCTGCCTGAATTTCGGCTGGGTGGCCAATGCGGCAGCGACGCCCATGGCAAGAATATCCGCCATTCGGGGAGCACCCTGCAGCCCTGGGAAGAGCGCCCGCGATACAGCCGTGTGCATATCGGCCCGGGTGGTGAGGATGAATCCGCTCTTCGGACCTCCCATGGATTTGTAGCCCACACCCGTGACGATGTCGGCCACCCCGACCGGGTTTGCATAGTGACGCGTCAGAACCAGGCCGGCGAAGTGCGCGATATCCGCGATGAATATCGTCTCAGGGCTGGTCTGAGCCTTGATCTTCGCAATTTCCGACCACGGCATCGACCAAGGATACGAAGACGCTCCCAAGAGCATGGCCTTGGGTTTCTGCTCCTCGAGGACAGCCCCAAGTCGCTTCACCGGGAACTCATTGTCGCCGGGTCCGAGCGACATGTGAGTGAACTGATACTGCCGCCCCGTGAGGTGGAATTCTGCCCCGTGCGAGATATGCCCGCCACTCTTGGGTTCGAGAGCGACCACCACGTCTCCTGGCTGCGCCACTCCCATCAGTGCGGCCAGGTTTGCCGCTGTACCGGAAACCGGGTGCAGATTGACGTAGATTTCCTTGGTGCGGTCGGGGCCGCCAAAACTGTCGGCAACCTGGTGTTGTGCTCTTGCCTCGGCATATTCCATGTATCGCCCGCAAGGATTGAACTTTTGAGAGCGCGAGTCGGGATATCGACCGTCGAGCACTGCGGCCCGTGCGGCGGGAAGGTCGGGGAGGCTGACGTATCCCTCTCCGTCGAGGTTGGACGCCGCCGTTCCCATCAGCTGCCGCAACCACTCCGTGGTGAGCATGGCCGGAGCCAGCATATGCAGTGACTGTCCTTGCCGTTCATGCTCCGAATGCAGTAAATCTGCGAGCTCGGAGTCCACGTGCTCCAGTGCTGCGCCTACCCGCATGGATTTCTCCCGTATCGACCTTGTGGACGTCTCCCAATGCGCGCTGTCCGATGCCGAGGTGACACTCCGGCCGGTGCATCCGTGATGGCAATATTCTTGTGCGCCGGGGATCTCTCCACATCACGGTGCACCACCGAAGTGTTCACTGCGGCCTGCCGAGGGGCGGTGAACGCCAGGTCAGTCCCCGCCGACGAGGAGTTCCCACCAGCCGGGACTCCCGAGGATCTTGCCGAACTCGTCCCTGCCGGAGATGCGGAGCTTTCGGTAGGCACTCGACAGGTGCAGCTCGACCGTACGACGTGTGATGTGCCGGTTGCTCGCGATCTTGTTGTTGGCCTGACCCTGCACGGCGTCGATCAGGATCTGCCGTTCACGAGGGGTCAGCGAGAGGATTCCTTGGACTGAGACATCCTGCGGGGCGCGCCGGTCCAGGGCCACCAGTTGCAGCCGTACCCGGTCGCCGAGATCACGCACACCGCAGCCGACCGTCAGGTGTGCCGACCGGGTCAGCGCGGCGATAGCCTCCTGATCTCTGCCCAGGTGCGACAGTACCGTGCCCAACTCGGCCGCGGTGCGCGCCATGTCGAGGTCGTTGCCGGTCCCCTCCAGCAGATCCACCGCCGAGGTGAGCAGCCGAATGGCCTCCACTCCGCTGGAGAGAGCGCCCCTCACACGCAGCGCCCGGGCCCGTTCTCGCGGCGAGCCGGTCCGCTCGGCGAACTCCGCCTGCCGGCGGGCCTGTCGCAGTGCCTCGTCACGGTGCCCGGTCTGATCGAGAAGAGTGGCCCCGTCCATCCGCCAGCAGATCGTCCCGGGCCCATCCAGGCCCGCCGGCCGGCCGCGTCGGACAATATTGATGAGTTCGTCGCCACCGCCGAGGAGGTCACCGGCCTTCACTCGCAGTCTCGCCCGGGCGAGCAGCACATCGGCGTAGTGCCACACGGGAAGCAGGTTGCCGTCGCAGTGGTGCCGGCACAGCAGCGCCTGTGCTTCGTCCGGCTCTCCCAGGTCGAGGTGGATGTTGGCCAGTACGCCGACCATGCACACGCGGAGCCGGTGGTATGCGTGGCCGCCACGTCCAGTCAGGGCCTCGAGCTGACCGGTGAGGAGGCTGCGCGCCGCGGCCAGGTCGCCTGCGCTGTAGTGCCCCACCGCCTGGAGGAACTGGACCTTGGCCTGCACCCAGCGAGGCAGCCGCCCTACGTCGTCGATGCGCAGGTGCCGGGACGCGAGGGCCGCCTCTTCCTGGTACCCGCTGTTGATGAGCACGGTGAGAGCCGCCGGCAGCGCGAGCGGGTGCAGCAGGAGGTCGTCGAGGTCGTGTTGAAGGGCCTCGCGCGCGCGGCGGAGTGCGGCCTGCGGATCGTCACCGGCGAGATGCGCCGACAAGGCACCGATCGCCGCGGATGCGTGGAACGGCCGTGCGCTGTCCGGCCCGCGGGAGAGTCCGACGTCGTCAACGGGCCGGGCGGCTGAGTCGGACGCCGACGGTAGCGACCGGATGAGGGAACGGTAGGCGTGCGGCCAATCCTGAAATTCCGTCCCCGCCACAGCGGACTGCACGGCCTGCAGAACCTGGCGTTCGTCGTCACCGGGTTCACCCTCACAGAGCGTGGCACCGATGAGTCCGAGCAGACGGCGGCGGACCACTGGGTCGGTGGCGCGGCCGAGCATGTCCACCCCGCGGCGAAGGCCGCCCTTGCGGTCGAGCTCCAGCTGAGCGGCGACGAGCTCGGGCGCAACTCGGGACCGCACCCCGTCAACGCCGGCGCGGGCGGCTCGTTCCAGGTAGCGCACCCGGTCCCGCGCGCCGGTCCCCGCGGATCTGGCCGCCGTCATCATGGCGTCGACGGACCAGGTAGTGTCCAAGGGCACGGTCGACGCCACAAGGTGGCCGGCCACCCGCTGGGCGGTGTCGTGGCGCTCGTTCAGATATGTGGCGGCCGCCAGATGCGCCGCGTTGCGCCGCATCCGCGTCATGGCCTTGAGCAACGCGGGGGCCAACAGCGGGTGGCGCAGCGCCACGGCGTCGTTGTCGGTGACAAGACGCATCCGGACCAGCCGGTCGAGCGTGGCCAGCGTGTCTTCGAGGCGGTTTCCGCTCAGATGCGCCACCAGCGAGGGATCGGCTTCGCCGGAACTCGCCGCGACCGCGATGGCTTCGGCCACCGCCCGAGCCTGCGGATCGATCCGGCTCGCACGGCCCATCATCACCTCGGCCACCGACGGGAGCCCGGCCTTCCGCAGACCGGCCGGATCGCGCAGAACAGACTCGTGCGCGCGGATCCAGTCGCACAGCTCACCGACCATGAAGGGATTGCCGGCGGTGACCTCGTGACACGTGGTGACGAAATCCGCGTCGAACCGGCGGTTCAGCCGAGCGTCCAGCAGGGCGGCGGTCTCCTGC
The DNA here is from genome assembly GCF_042734105.1 of Streptomyces sp. NPDC059679. Taxonomy (NCBI): domain Bacteria; kingdom Bacillati; phylum Actinomycetota; class Actinomycetes; order Kitasatosporales; family Streptomycetaceae; genus Streptomyces; species Streptomyces sp. NPDC059679. The sequence continues at coordinate 12,352 of NZ_JBHWES010000128.1, forward strand.
TCGGAGAGCCCGGGCAGAACGATCGTATGGGCACCGAGCAGCAGATCCGCGAGCTCGATCGGCGCGAAGGGGGGTTCGCCACATCGGGTCGAGGCAATGAGGATCACCGGCAGATGGGCCATGTCCCGCACCACGCGGCGCAACAGGACCAGCGCATCGGGGCCCGCCTGGTCGACATCGTCCAACGCGACCACCAGAGGAGCATCGCGCGTCAGTGCCCCCACAAGGTCCTGGAAGCCGACAGGCGCGCTGTCCTCGGTCTGCCCGAGTAATCGGGTGTTCCCGGGCCGGACAGTGGCCCGCAGCAGCGCCGCGGCGCGGTCGACGTCGGCACGGCGATGCTCGGCGGCCAGCCGTAGCAGACCGTCAGCGAGCGCCGAGGCAAGCCGGTTCGCGTGCCGGGCGCACCCGATACGGACGGTCAATCCTGCGTTGGACGCGGTGGTACGGCACGCCATGGCAAGCAGGGACGTCCGTCCGACCTTCGGCTCGCCCGTCACCACACGGCAGATGAGCCCGGCACTCATACTCTTCTGACCTGCCGACTGCAGTTCTGCGAGCAGCTCGGCCCGGCCCACGATGCCACGGTGCCGGGTCCTGGTATACGTCATTCGAGCCTCCTGATTGGGAGAAACCAACTCCGGAGATGGCACTCACACCCGTCGGCAAGCGTCTGCCAGTAGACGTACCAGAATTTGGTCAGTACAGCTGCCGTCGGCGCAGCCCGCCGGGCCGGTGCCACTTCGTCACACCGGATTGATGCCTCTGTGTGATATCCGCCCGCTGCGGGCATTCTCTGCAAGCGCTTTCACCTTGGGTGCGCTCCCACCATGAAAATCCCGACCTTTCGTGGTCACCTTTTCGCGATTCCGCGGGGAGATGGATCCGTTATTCGGCTCTTCCTACTTCAGGTGGGGGCTGGTGAGTCCGCCTCCGATGAGCAGCATGCGTAGTCGGTAGTGATCGCGGTTGCGGAAGCCTCGTGCGATGCGGCGTTGGAGTTCGATGAGTCCGTTGATGGCCTCTGCGCCGCCGTTGTTGGCGCGGCCGGTGTCGAAGTAGGCGAGGACGTCGGCGATGGGTCTAGTGACCAAAGGTGACCGGCTGGCCATGCCAGTCGGTCTTGCGGAGGAACTGTTCCCAGCTCAGCGTGTTGGGATCGATGCGCCGGCTCCACGTCGTGTCGCGGTCGTCTCGGAAGTATCCGAGGTCGACCGCGTACTGGACCATGCCGAGGGTCTCGTCGACCAGCAGAGGGTTCTCTCCCAGCGCGGGGAAGTAGGTCAGCAGGTCTTCGCGAGAGTAGGCGCTGCGGTATTCGGCTTTGAGTCCGGTGACGCGGGAGAACTCCTCGACCATCTCGGCTGGGGAGATGACGTCCCCCACGACCGGCAGACAGGCGCCGCGGTAGGTGTCGGGGTTGGAGAACACCTCGAGGGCGGCCGGCCCGGTCGCGGTGAGTGGGTCCACGAACGGGGCACGGAAGTCTTCGGGGAGGTAGAAAGGCATGAGCACCGTGTCACCATCGATGCGCGGGGTGTAGTACTCCAGCGCGTTGGTGTAGAAGAACGAGAGCATGATGAAGGTGTGCGCGATCGGCAGAGTCCGGATGTACTCCGCGATGAGCGCCTTGTCGGTGAAGTGCGGGGCGTACTTGGTGCCCGAGGACCGCTCGTCGACGTTCTCGAGAGCACTGAAGACGACGTGTATCACTCCGGCCTCGACCGCTGCATCGGCGAGTTGGCGCCCGAGAGGGAACTCCTCGGTGGAGGGCGGCGCGATGGGCGGGGTCATCAGGAAGGCCCCCTCGGCCGATCTGAACGCGTCGACGAGCTCGCGCTGGTGACCCAGCGCAAGAGGAACCTCGGCGATCTCCGCTCCCAGTCCTGCCAGGCTCCGGGCCTGGGCAGAGCCGGCGTCTCGGGTCAGGGCTCGCACTCGGAACCTGCCGCTCTCAAGCAAGGAGGTGGCGACGCTCCTTCCCTGCTTGCTAGTGGCACCCGCGACGACGATCAACGGCTTGCTGCTCTCAGACATCGTGTACTTCCTCTTGTGTATCCCCGGTGTTCGCGGCGGACGGCAGTTGCGCGGCAGATACCGGAGGGGCGTGAACGCAACAACCATATCGTGATATCGCGATGTGTCAATGTGTGGCTGGGGGCGAACTCGGTTCGTCACATCGAGATACGATGGTGTGTGAGAGGCGAGGAGGCGACCGTGGCGACGTCACAGGCAACGAACTCAGGAGGCGACGCGGAGAACGAGCCCCCTCTGGCTGCGGTCGAGGCCTTGAAGGCGCTGGCGAACCCTGCACGGCTGCAAATCATGGACTGGCTGCGGGACCCTCACTGCGAGTTCGCTCAGTGGGAGCCAATAGCCGACCGGGACGAGGTCGGAGTCTGCGTCAGCCATCTGCAGGCCAAGTCGGGGCTGGCGCAATCGACAGTCTCCTCGTACATGGCAATCCTCGAGCGGGCAGGCCTGGTACAGGCCACACGGGTCGGCAAGTGGATCCACTACAAACGCAACGAGGGCACGCTGTCGCGACTCGCGGAGATGCTCCGCGGCACATAGCGACGATCACGAAAGGGCGCCACGAGGCGACCAACGGCGCACGGCACACCAGACTCCTCGCGACATCGCGGGCGTGACTGAGGCAGGAACCAATCCCTGCCTCCGCGATCCTCGAAGCCTCGCTTTCCACGCTAGCCGCGATCATTCCCCCAGGCATCGACCAGGGCGGCGTGTTCCACCAGATCGATCAAGCACTTGGCGACCGTTGCCCCCACCTGAAGTAGGAAGAGCCCGTTATTCACGGCGGTTATTTCGCGCGTCGGGCTGCGGCACCGATGAGCGCGCCCCCCCGGTGGGCGGCATGCAGACACCGTTATCAGCGCAGCTATGGAAACCCAGCATCGCAGCAATGCACGAGGCTTCCAGGGGCGGGCGAAGAAAATCCGAGGCGCCGCGAGTTCGACGGCGCCCTCATGTGAACTTACGACACGCCGGGGCAGGCCGTAGGCGATCTTCGAGTAAACAGGTCATGAATGTTTCCAGACGCCATCGCGCACCCCTTCCGAAATCCTCGTGCCAATTGTTCAAATAATAAACTGCCCGTCATGCGGTGTAGTCAAACACTCATACCGACGGGCGTTTTCGGGCAAGAAAGCGTGCCCCGCGAGTCTCTCCGCCCCGGTCTCAATGGCCATTCCGTGCAACCGTACGCCACCGAAAAATCAACGCGGCCATCAGAGCACTCGGTCTGGACTGATCAATAATCTCAAGATAAGCCAGACCAAAAGAAGTCCTGCGACGGGCGTTGCCGCCACGGAGTGGCTATAGCCCTTCAGCTCACGTCGCGCGCCCGACGACGGGCCGACCGTCGGATCCGTCCTGCCCGGGCATCGCCCTTCCGGTGGGTTGGGAGGGCAAGGCAGATAGCGCTGCCGAACAGGCGTTCAATGGCCATTCGGACCATCTGAAGCCTCTGGGGTTCCCGGTGGCCCGCGGCCGCTTCCGCTTGGCGAGCCTCCGCTCCGAAGAGGCTGATCGTAATGGAGAGGCATGCCGGTCTGCGGGCGGCCTGTCCGGTCCATGCCATCCCCGTCGACTACTCCGACGAGCCGACGAAGGGGGTGGGGCCCGTGTCGGCTGAGAGCGAGGTCGAGGTCCTTCGGCGGGAGGGCCGGATCGTCGTCGGTGCCTCGCCGGCGGGTCTGCGCGCGGCGGAGACCCTGCGCGACATGGAGTCATCGGATCGCTGACCATGATCGGCGATAAGCCGTACGAGCCGTACGACCGTCCGCCGCTGTCCAAGCAGGTGCTGCTGGGCAGGGCACCACACAGAAGGATGACGCCACTGACCTGCAGAATCTGTCCGGCAGGCTGGTGATCAAGGGCAGCTTCGAACCCGTGGCGCGGGGCGGAGCGGGCCGATGAATGGCGAGAGGTCGG
>NZ_JBHWES010000129.1:0-16290 GCF_042734105.1 Streptomyces sp. NPDC059679
CGTTTGGGTGCCCCTGACCCGGGGCGGCTCTGGGGTCTGGGGGTGCCCGCGCGTGGGTTGCCCAATTTTGGGGGCCCCCCCTGGGGGGGGGTGGGGGGGGGGGGGCCGGGCTTTCCGCCCCCCACCACGCGGCGGAGCCCCGGGCGGCGGTTACGCCTTGCGGAGACGGAACCTCAGGCCCAGGGCCTCGTCGGAGAACTCCTCGCCGTAGCCGGAGTCACCGTCGCCGGACGCGAAGTCCGTCGCCAGGACCTCGTCCGCGATCAGCGTCGCGTGGTCGGTCAGCGCCGTACGGACCTCCTCGTCCGCCGCGCCCCAGCGCAGCGCGATCCGGTCGGCCACGTCCAAGCCGCTGTTCTTACGGGCCTCCTGGATCAGCCGGATCGCGTCGCGGGCGAGCCCCGCGCGCCGCAGCTCCGGGGTGATCTCCAGGTCGAGGGCCACCGTCGCGCCCGCGTCGGAGGCGACCGACCAACCCTCGCGCGGGGTCTCGGTGATGATCACCTCGTCCGCGGAGAGCGCGACCGTCTCGCCGTCCACCACCACCGACGCCGTCCCCTCGCGCAGCGCCAGCGACAGCGCGGCCGCGTCCGCCTCGGCGACGGCCTTGGCGACCGGCTGGGTGCCCTTGCCGAAACGCTTGCCCAGCGCGCGGAAGTTGGCCTTGGCCGTGGTGTCGACGAGCGAACCGCCGACCTCGCTGAGCGAGGCGAGGGACGAGACGTTCAGCTCCTCCTCGATCTGCGTGCGCAGCTCCGCGGACAGCGACTCGAAGCCGGACGCCGCGACCAGCGCACGCGACAGCGGCTGACGGGTCTTGACGCCCGATTCGGCGCGGGTCGCGCGGCCCAGCTCCACCAGGCGGCGCACCAGCGTCATCTGGGTCGAGAGGGCCGGGTCGATCAGCTCCTGGTCGGCCTCGGGCCAGCCGGCCAGGTGCACCGACTCCGGGGCGTCCGGGGTGACCGGGACGATCAGGTCCTGCCAGACCCGCTCGGTGATGAACGGGACGAGCGGGGCCAGCAGCCGGGTGACCGTCTCGATCACCTCGTGCAGCGTGCGCAGCGCGGCCGCGTCGCCCTGCCAGAAGCGGCGGCGGGAGCGGCGGACGTACCAGTTGGACAGGTCGTCGACGAAGCCCGACAGCAGCTTGCCGGCGCGCTGGGTGTCGTACGCCTCCAGGGCCTGCGTCACCTGCTCGGTCAGCGTGCCCAGCTCGCCCAGCAGCCAGCGGTCGAGCAGCGGCCGGTCGGCCGGGGCCGGGTCGGCCTCGCTCGGCGCCCAGCCCGAGGTGCGGGCGTACAGGGCCTGGAAGGCGACCGTGTTCCAGTAGGTGAGCAGCGTCTTGCGGACGACCTCCTGGATGGTGCCGTGGCCCACCCGCCGCGCGGCCCACGGTGAGCCGCCGGCGGCCATGAACCAGCGGACGGCGTCCGCGCCGTGCTGGTCCATGAGCGGGATCGGCTCCAGGGTGTTGCCCAGGTGCTTGGACATCTTCCGGCCGTCCTCGGCCAGGATGTGTCCGAGGCAGACCACGTTCTCATAGCTCGACTTGTCGAAGACGAGCGTGCCGACCGCCATCAGGGTGTAGAACCAGCCTCGGGTCTGGTCGATGGCCTCGGAGATGAACTGCGCCGGGTACCGCTTCTCGAAGATCTCCTTGTTGCGGTACGGGTAGCCCCACTGGGCGAAGGGCATCGAGCCCGAGTCGTACCAGGCGTCGATGACCTCGGGGACCCGTACGGCCTCCAGTTCGCAGCCCTCGGCGGTGCAGGTGAAGGTCACCTCGTCGATGAACGGCCGGTGCGGGTCCAGGCCCGTCTGGTCGGTGCCGGTGAGCTCGGAGAGCTCGGCGAGGGAGCCGACGCAGGTGAGGTGGGACTCGGCGCAGCGCCAGATGGGCAGCGGGGTGCCCCAGTAGCGGTTGCGGGACAGGGCCCAGTCGATGTTGTTGTTCAGCCAGTCGCCGTAGCGGCCGTGCTTGACCGACTCGGGGAACCAGTTCGTCCGCTCGTTCTCGCGGAGCAGCGCGTCCTTGACCGCGGTGGTGCGGATGTACCAGGACGGCTGCGCGTAGTAGAGCAGCGCGGTGTGGCAGCGCCAGCAGTGCGGGTAGCTGTGCTCGTAGGGCACATGCCGGAACAGCAGGCCGCGGGCGTCCAGATCGGCCGTCAGCGGTTCGTCGGCCTTCTTGAAGAACTGGCCGCCGACCAGCTCCACGCCCTCCTCGAAGGTGCCGTCCGCGCGGATCGGGTTGAGGTACGGCAGACCGTACGCCTTGCAGGTGCGCAGGTCGTCCTCGCCGAACGCGGGGGCCTGGTGGACCAGGCCGGTGCCGTCCTCGGTGGTCACGTACTCGGCGTTGACCACGAAGTGCGCATCGCCTTCGACAGCCACCAGGGAGAACGGGCGCTGGTAGGTCCAGCGCTCCATCTCGGCCCCGGTGAAGGACTGCCCGGTCGCGGTCCAGCCCTCGCCGAGGGCCTTCTCCAGCAGCGGCTCGGCGACGACCAGTTTCTCCTGGCCGTCGGTGGCGACCACATAGCGCACATCGGGGTGCGCGGCGACGGCCATGTTGGACACCAGGGTCCACGGGGTGGTCGTCCACACCAGCAGCGCCGCCTCGCCCGCCAGCGGGCCGGAGGTCAGCGGGAAGCGGACGAAGACCGACGGGTCGACGACCGTCTCGTAGCCCTGCGCCAGCTCGTGGTCGGACAGGCCGGTGCCGCAGCGCGGACACCAGGGTGCGACCCGGTGGTCCTGGACCAGCAGCCCCTTGTTGAAGATCTCCTTGAGTGACCACCACACCGATTCGACGTACTCGGGGTTCATGGTCCAGTACGCGCCGTCGAGGTCGGTCCAGTACCCCATGCGCGTGGTGAGGTCGGCGAAGGCGTCGATGTGCCGGCTGACCGACTCACGGCACTTCTCGTTGAACTCGGCGATGCCGTACGCCTCGATGTCCTGCTTGCCGCTGAAGCCGAGCTCCTTCTCGACGGCCAGCTCGACCGGCAGGCCGTGGCAGTCCCAGCCCGCCTTGCGCTCGACGTGGTAGCCGCGCATGGTGCGGAAGCGCGGGAAGACGTCCTTGAAGACGCGGGCCTCGATGTGGTGGGCGCCCGGCATGCCGTTGGCGGTCGGCGGGCCCTCGTAGAAGACCCACTCGGGCCGCCCCGCGGACTGCTCGAGGCTCCGGGCGAAGATCTTGTTCTCCCGCCAGAAGTCGAGTACGGCGTGCTCGAGGGCTGGCAGGTCGACCTGGGCGGGCACCTGGCGGTACTGCGTCATCGGATCTTTCCTCCGGCGGACACGTGCTGGTCTGCGTTCCGTCGGAGGGACGAGAGCTCGCGCTCCCGCGGTACCACCCTCCTTGGCCGGGAGCGCTGGGCTGGCTCCTGGCCCCCTCATTGGGGTCGCGACACCGGTTCTACTGGCCCTGGGCGGGGGTTCTTCCGGCGGCTCCGGGGTGATCCTTCACATCGCGCTCGCCCCCGGGCTCGCACCGTCCCCGGGTCGCTCATGGCTGCTTACGACGCTACTCGTCCCCTTCCACGCCTTTCGCTTCGCCCAGTGTACGGGTCCGGGCACCACCCGGCCGACCGGATTACGGGCTGCGCCGGGTGAGGTACGGGGAGCCGGGCGGTGACCCGAATGGCGATACGCAGGGTGCCGGAGTCCGCGCGGCCGGGGCGTCACCGCCCGGTACTGATTCATGGCCGGATTACCGGGCGGACGGTGGGGCACAACCGATTGAGACCGGGTTGTCCCACGGGCAAGCCGGGCGAATCGGGCGGCGTGCCCCGTTGCCGCGTGCCTGAAGTCGATTTATCGTTCCGGAACGATTCGCGTGCAAGATCACAATATGTGAAGGGGCGCGACCATGGTGGCGAGGAAGACCGCCGTGAAGAAGAGCACGGCGAAGGCGACGAAGGCCACGACCGCCAAGAAGAGCGCTTCCGGGAAGAAGGCGGCAGCGCCCGCCACGGCGGCCAAGAAGGCCACGAAGAACGCGGTGGAGAAGAAGGGCGCGGCCGACAAGGCCACGACCAAGAAGGCCGAGGTCGCGAAGGCCACGGCCAAAAAGGCCACCAAGAAGGCCGCACCGGCCGAGCAGGCGGTGCCCCCGAAGAAGACGGGAGCCAGGAAAGTGGTTGCGAAGAAGACTCCGAGCGGGGCGCCGACCGCGAAGCAGGCCCCCGATGCGCCCGGCGCGGTCCCCAAGGCCCGCGTGGGAGCCGGCCCCGTGGCCCCCGGTGACCTGGCCGTACGCCCGGGTGAGGAGCCCTGGTCGGCGCAGGAGGTGGCCGAGGCGCGCACCGAGCTGCTGGCCGAGGCCGGCCGGCTGCGCACCGAGATCCTCGCGTCCGAGCAGGCGATCACCGGTCTGATGCGGGACTCCGGGGACGGCGCGGGCGACGACCAGGCCGACACCGGCACCAAGAACATCACGCGCGAGCACGAGCTGGCCCTGGCCGGCAACGCCCGCGAGATGCTGCTGCAGACCGAGCGCGCCCTGGAGCGGCTGGACGCCGGGACGTACGGGCTGTGCGAGAACTGCGGCAACCCCATCGGCAAGGCCCGGATGCAGGCGTTCCCCCGGGCCACTCTGTGCGTGGAGTGCAAACAGCGGCAGGAGCGGCGCTGACCGTCCGTCGGGAGTACCGTACTCTCGTCCTCAGCCAGGGGGAGACTGGCCCGGACGATGTTTGAGGGACTTACGTGACAGAGGCGGAGCAGGCCATCGGTACGCCAGAAGCGGGGAAGGCCGAGGAAGGCGCCGTCGCGGGTGCCGACGGGGCACAGGCGGGGCGCGGGCGGCGGCGCATCGCGGTGCTGCTCGCGGTCGCCGCGTTCGCCTACCTCCTCGACCTGGCCAGCAAGCTGTTCGTGGTGGCGAAACTGGAGCACCATGACGCGATCGAGGTGATCGGCACCTGGCTCCAGTTCGAGGTGATCCGCAACCGGGGCGCCGCCTTCGGCTTCGGCGAGGCCATGACCATCGTCTTCACGGTGATAGCGGCCGGTGTCATCGTGGTGATCGCCCGGCTCGCCCGCAAGCTCTACAGCCTGCCCTGGGCCATCGCGCTCGGGCTGCTGCTGGGCGGCGCCTTCGGCAACCTCACCGACCGCGTCTTCCGCGCGCCGGGCGGGCTGCAGGGTGCGGTGGTCGACTTCATCGCGCCCGCCCATTTCGCGGTCTTCAACCTCGCCGACTCGGCGATCGTCTGCGGTGGCTTCCTGATCGTCATCCTTTCCTTCCGCGGTCTGGACCCGGACGGCACGGTCCACAAGGACTGAGCTTTTCAGGCCACAGGAGCCGGATCCTGGGCCGGGGGGGCCGAGGACTGGCGTACGAACCGGGCTGTGCGGTCCGGCATACTCGACGGGTGAGTACGATTCCCGAGATCCGCACGCTCCCCGTACCCGACGGCCTCGAAGGCGAGCGCGTCGACGCCGCGATCGCACGCATGTTCGGGTTTTCTCGGACCAAGGCGGCGGAGCTCGCCGCCGCGGGCAAGGTGCAGGTCGACGGCAGCGTCGCGGGCAAGTCCGACCGAGTCTCCGGCGGTGCCTGGCTCGAGGTGGAGATGCCGCAGGCCGCGCCGCCCGTACGGATCGTCGCCGAGCCCGTCGAGGGCATGGAGATCGTGCACGACGACGAGCACGTCGTGGTGGTCGACAAACCGGTCGGGGTCGCCGCTCACCCCAGCCCCGGCTGGACCGGGCCCACCGTCATCGGCGGCCTCGCCGCCGCGGGCTTCCGCATCTCGACCTCCGGGGCCGCCGAGCGCCAGGGGATCGTCCACCGGCTGGACGTCGGCACCTCCGGCCTGATGGTCGTCGCCAAGTCCGAGCTCGCGTACACCCTGCTCAAACAGCAGTTCCGCGAGCGTACGGTCGACAAGCGCTACCAGGCCCTCGTCCAGGGCCACCCCGACCCGCTCAGCGGCACCATCGACGCGCCGATCGGCCGCCATCCGCAGCACGACTACAAATGGGCCGTGACCGCCGAGGGCAAGCCCAGCGTCACCCACTACGACCTCATCGAGGCGTTCCGCGCCGCCAGCCTCCTCGACATCAAGCTGGAGACGGGCCGCACCCACCAGATCCGCGTCCACATGGCGGCCCACCGCCACCCCTGCGTCGGCGACCTCACGTACGGCGCCGACCCGACGCTCGCCAAGCGGCTGCGGCTGACCCGGCAGTGGCTGCACGCCGTGCGGCTGGGCTTCGAGCACCCGGGGGGCGGCTGGGTGGAGTTCGAGAGCCGCTACCCGGACGATCTCCAGCGGGCGCTGGACACCGTGCGGGCGGACAGCGCGTGACGTACCGGATCGAGGTCGTGGGCGCCGGCTCCCTCGAGGTCTGCCGCGGGGTGCGCCGCGAGGTCTTCGTCGTCGAGCAGCGGATTCCCGAGTCGGAGGAGATGGACGAGTACGACGCGCACGCCGTCCACCTCCTCGCCACCGGCCCCCAGGGCCCGACGGGCACCGTACGCTTCCTCCACGGCGCGGCAGCGGACAAGAAGTACGGCCACGCGGGCGTCGATGGCGCCACCACCGCCGTCCTCGGCCGCCTCGCGGTCCTCCCGGCCGCCCGCGGCACTGGCCTCGGCGCGGACCTCGTCCGCGCGGTCGAGGCGGAGGCGCTGCGGCGCGGGCTCGCCGAGGTCTACCTGGAGGCCCAGACCCACGCCCTCGGCTTCTACGAGCGCCTCGGCTACGCGGCGTACGGCCCCGAATTCGACGAGGGCAGCGGAATCCCCCACCGCGCCATGCGCAGGGCGATCTGACCCCCGGAGCTAGTTTCGGCGCGGGGGTGCGCCGTCCTTGTGGAGATCGCCGCCGAAGCGGGTGAGACGCTCCTCGGAGTCGGCCGCGGGCCGGGGTGGCTGGATGGTCGCGGTGGTGATGCGCGGCAGCGCGTACGGATGGTGCTCCCCCAGCCACGTGATCATCTGCTCCCGCACCTCACAGCGCACCGTCCACGCGTCGTCCGCGTCCCGCGCCGTCACCAGCGCCCGCACCACCATCGTGGACGGCGTGGTGTCCGTGACCGCGAGGCTCCAGTCCCGGCCGTCCCACGCCGGGGACTTGCGCACGATCTCGCCCAGCCGCACCCGCATCTCCGCGACCGGCGCCGAGTGGTCGAGGTGGAAGACGACCGCACCGGTCTTCTGCGTACCGCCGCGCGACCAGTTCTCGAACGGCTTGCCCGTGAAGTACGACACCGGCATGGTGATCCGGCGCTCGTCCCAGGTCCGCACGGACAGAAAGGTCAGCGTGATCTCCTCGACCGTGCCCCACTCGCCGTCCACGACCACCGTGTCGCCGATCCGCACCATGTCGCCGAAGGCGATCTGCAGCCCGGCGAAGAGGTTGCCCAGCGTCGACTGCGCGGCGACGCCGGCGACGATGCCCAGGATCCCGGCGGAGGCCAGCATGGACGTGCCCACCGTACGCATCGCCGGGAAGGTCAGCAGCATCGCCGACGCCGCGACCACCCCGACGATCGCGGTCACCACCCGCTGGATGAGCGTCACCTGGGTGCGCACCCGGCGCACCCGCGCCGGGTCGTGCGCGCTGGCGGCATAGCGGCGGTACGAGGACTCCACCACCGCCGCCGAGACCCGCACCGCGAGCCACGCCGTGGCCGCGATCAGCACCAGCGCGAGCAGCTGCGCGATGCCCGACCCGTGTTCCCGGACCACCCGGGCGTGCGTCTTGTCGTACGAGCCCCGCAGCAGCGCCGAGCAGACCGTCACCTGGAGCGGCAGCCGGCAGCGGCGCAGCAGGCCCCACAGCGGCGTCTCCGCGTGGCGGGCGTCGGTGCGTTGCAGCAGCCGGTCGACCGCCCAGCCGATCAGCAGGGTGATGGCGAGCGAGCCGCCGATGACGACGAGCGGACGCAGTACGTCCTCCATGGACACCTATCCTGATCCTTCCCACGCGACGAGGAAGTGACGAAGTGACCCGTTCCCCGATCCTGCTTCTCCATTCGATGTACGGGCTGCGGCCCGCCGTGCACACCGCCGCGGACCGGCTGCGCGCGGCCGGGCACGAGGTGCACGTACCGGATCTGTTCGAGGGGCGGACGGCCGACAGCGCCGAGGACGGCATGGCCCTCAAGGAGGAGATCGGCAAGGACGAGCTGCTGCGCCGGGCCGTGGTGGCCGCCGCGCCGCTGTCGGACCGCGGCGTGGTGTACGCGGGGTTCTCGCTCGGCGGGTCGATCGCCCAGAATCTCGCGCTGGGCGACGAGAAGGCCCGCGGGCTGCTGCTTCTGCACGGCACCTCGGACATCGCCGACGACGCGACGGCGGACGGCCTGCCGGTGCAGCTGCACGTCGCGGACCCGGACCCCTTCGAGCCGCACGACTGGCTGAACGCGTGGTACCTGCGGATGGGGCGGGCCGGGGCGGACGTGGAGATCTACCGCTATCCGGGGGCCGGGCACCTGTTCACCGACCCGGAGCTGCCGGACTACGACGAGGAGGCGGCCGAGGCCACCTGGAAGGTGGCGCTCGGCTTCCTCGCGGAGGTCACGGAGGCGGCTGAGCGGCGGTAGCCGCCGCTCAGCGCACCGGGGCGTCGGCGCGCTCGATCCGCTGGGTGCCGGAGCGGGCCCGGTAGGAGCGCGCCCAGGAGGCGGTGGCGGCCGGGTCGGTGCGGTCGGAGACGGCGTAGTAGTCTATCTGGGCCCGCTCGGAGGTGATGTCGAGCACCCCGTAGCCGTGCGAGTCCATGTCGATCCACTTCACATGGCGGTTGGCGGCCCGGAGCGCGGCGACCGCGGCGAGCGAGATCGTATGCGGCGCCACATGCAGGATGTCGTCGAGGTTGTCCGAGGTCACCGAGGTGACCACGAACTCGGTCGCGGCGGAGGCCGACAGGGGGTAGGTCGCGGCCTTCACCGGCACGCCGAGCCCCGAACCGGGCACCGCCTCGGGCGTGGGCGTGAGACGGGTCCACAGCAGGACGCCGTCGGGCAGCGGGTCGCCGGAGGCGACGCCGTGCAGAAAGGCCGGGCCGTCGGCGGCGCGGGCGGGGGTGGCCTGGGCGGCCAGGGGCAGCAGGGCGGCGGTGGCGGCAACGGCCGTGACGGCGGTGCGCCGCGATATGGGGGCGTGGTCGGTCACGGCCGATGACACTACTGGCTGGTAGGCCCGGCGGGCAGGGCCAGTTCGCCATGTTCGCCCGCGCGTTGCCGGCCGGTCACCACTGGGTCGCCGGGTCAAGCGACCCAGTGGTGACCCTCGGCGCTACTTCTTGAGGTTCTGCTGGATCAGCGGGGTGAACTGGTCCGGGGTGATGGGGGCCTGCGGCCGCCCCTGGACGGTCACCGTCATGATCTTGCCGTTCAGCTTGATCGTCGGGGTGCCGGTCACGTCCTTGGTGTCGTCGAACGTCTTCGACATGGCCAGCGCCCACCGGTCATAGGTGCCGTTCGTCACGGCCTTCTCGAAGGTCTTGTTGCCCTTGAGCGCCTTGACCTGCTGGGCGATGGCGATCAGCTTCTGGTCGCCGGCGAACGCGTCGTCGGTCTCCGTGGGGTGGTTCTTGGCCGAGTAGAGCGCCGACTTGTACTCCAGGAACGCGTCCGGGCTGACATTGAGGGCCGCGCCCAGCGCGCTCAGGGCGTTCTTGGAACCGGCCCCGACGAGGCCCTGCTTGTCGTCCAGGAAGGTGCCCATCGTGAACTGCGCCTTGAAGGTGCCGTTCTTGATGTCCTTCGCCACGGTCGCGCCCGTGTACTGCTCGAACTCCGCACAGATCGGGCAGCGCATGTCCTCGTAGACGTGCAGGGTGTTCTTGGCGTTCTTGTTGCCGACGACCACGGTCGTGCCCTGGGGGCCGGTGGTGTGGGCGGGCTTCACCAGGGCCGTCTTCTCGGCGGCGGCCTTCCACTTCTTGCTGGCGTTGTCGCCGCTGTTCAGCTGGGTGACGCCGTAGCCTATGCCGCCCGCTATCCCGAGGATGGCGACGACCGCCCCGCCGACGATCAGCTGGCGGCGCGTCCGGTCCTTCTTGGCCTGGCGCGCGCGCTCGGCGCGCAGCCGCTCGCGTGCGGCCTGCTTGTTCTGGTGGCTGTTGCGGTTGCTCATGGTGGATCGATCTCCGTCGTGTGAAGGTCGTATGGAGTCGCGCAAACCTGTGCGAGTCCGTACGAAGTCGTACGAAAGTGATGGGAAACGCTGTGCTCAGGCAGTGGCCGAGCACGGCGGACCACGCCGTACGACGGAGTGCACGAGGAGGGGGAGTGCCGGGGCCGGACTCGGGGGTCCCATCGGCCGCGAGGAGCGGCGGCGGGGCGCGAAGGCCGCGGTGACCACCGCGACGGCCAGCAGCAGCGGCCGGAAGGCCAAGGCGGCCAGCGAGGTCAGCAGCCGGGCCACGGCGGCCTCGCCGCGCCGCAGCCAGGCCGCGGCGAGCAGCCCGATCGCGATATGGGCGGCGAGCAGCAGCCAGGGGGCGGCGGAGCCCACGGCGGCCGTGAGGGCGCCGGCCCCGTCCGGCCCGGCGACCCGGGCCAGGGGGGAGCCGACCCCGCCGCTGCCACACAGGAAGTCCATGCCCAGGGCACGCAGGGAGCCCGCCACAGGGCCGCCGGAAGGCCCGTAACAGGCGCTCTGGCCGGTGGTGAACACCGTGTCGGCGGCCAGCTCCAGCGGGACCAGCAGCGCGGCGATGCTCCAGTAGCCGCGCTCCCGGCCCGCCAGGGCGTAAGCGATCACAAAGACGACGACCGACAGCGCCGCCACCGTCGGCAGCGGCAGCGGGGTGCTCGACAGCAGGACATGGGCGGCGGAGGACAGCGTGACGCACAGCGCTGTGAACAGCGCCGCGCGCAGTGCCCTCAGCAGCGGTCCCGTACCGTCCATAGGGATCGATTGTCACACGATCGGGTGTAGGGGCGGCGTCAAGACCGTGGGCGGGGATCGCTCCCCGCCCACTACCTCAGTAGGTCCACGCGGCGGAGCCGCATATCGATCCACGCGGCGGAGCCGCATATCGATCCACGCGGCGGAGCCGCATATCGATACTTACAGCCCGGGGATGCGCCCGTTCCGGAAGAGGTCCACGAAGATCTGGTGGTCGGCCCGCGCCCGCGCCCCGTAGGAGTGCGCGAAGTCCACCAGCAGCTCCGCGAAGCCGCCCTCGTCCGCCGCGATCACCGCGTCGATGGCCCGCTCGGTGGAGAAGGGCACCAGCGAGTGGCCGCTCTGGTCGTCGGCGGCCGCGTGCATGGTGGCCGTGGCCCGCCCCAGGTCGGCGACGACCGCCGCGATCTCGGCCGGGTCGTCGATATCGGACCAGTCGAGGTCCACCGCGTACGGGGAGATCTCGGCGACCAGCTGCCCCGAGCCGTCCAGCTCGGTCCAGCCGAGCCAGGGGTCGGCGTGCGCCTGGAGGGCGCGCTGCGAGATGACCGTGCGGTGTCCCTCGTGGTGGAAGTACGAGCGGACCCGCTCGTCCGTGATGTGCCGGGAGACCGCCGGGGTCTGCGCCTGCTTCATGTAGATCACCACATCGTTCTCGAGGGCGTCGCTGTTGCCCTCCAGGAGGATGTTGTACGAGGGCAGCCCGGCGCTGCCGATGCCGATACCGCGGCGGCCGACGACATCCTTGACCCGGTAGGAGTCCGGCCGGGAGAGGCTGGACTCGGGCAGCGTCTCCAGATAGCCGTCGAAGGCGGCCAGGACCTTGTAGCGGGTCGCCGCGTCCAGCTCGACCGAGCCGCCGCCGGAGGCGAAGCGCCGCTCGAAGTCGCGGATCGAGGTCATCGAGTCGAGCAGCCCGAAACGGGTCAGCGAGCGGGCGTCACGCAGCGCGTCCAGCAGCGGGCCCTCGGCGGTCTCCAGGGTGAACGGCGGCACCTCGTCGTTCTTGGCGCCGGTGGCCAGGGCGTGGATACGCTCGCGGTAGGCGGCGGCGTAGATCCGCACCAGCTCGCTGATCTTCTCGTCGCTGAGCGCCTTGGTGTAGCCGATCAGCGCGACGGAGGCGGCGAAGCGCTTGAGGTCCCAGGTGAAGGGGCCGACATACGCCTCGTCGAAGTCGTTGACGTTGAAGATCAGGCGGCCGTTGGCGTCCATGTAGGTGCCGAAGTTCTCGGCGTGGAGGTCACCGTGGATCCACACCCGGCCCGTGCGGTCGTCCAGGTAGGGGCCGCCCTCGCGCTCCTGCTCCACATCGGCGTAGAACAGGCCGGCCGTGCCGCGGTAGAACGCGAAGGCCGAGGCGGCCATCTTGCGGAACTTGACGCGGAAGGCGGCCGGGTCGGCGGCGAGCAGCTCGCCGAAGGCGGTGTCGAAGACGGCGAGGATGTGCTCGCCGCGCTGTTCCGCCTGGGTCTGCTGGGTCGGCATCGCGGGGCGCCTCCTGGTGTCGGGAGAAAGTACGTGAGTACGTGAAGAAAAGAGCATGACGAAGATCGCGAACGGGACGGCTCGTTCCGTCCGTCCCAACGCCTGAGGCTACTCGTGGGTGCCCACTCGCTGTCAGTCCGGAGGGGTAACCTTCGGAGCTGTTCCGCACACCCTTCATCGACCGTTCGCCGGAGGTCTGCCACCGTGACCAAGCCGCCCTTCACGCACCTGCATGTCCACACCCAGTACTCGCTGCTGGACGGTGCGGCGCGGCTCAAGGACATGTTCAACGCCTGCCAGGAAATGGGCATGACGCATATCGCCATGACCGACCATGGCAACCTCCACGGGGCGTACGACTTCTACCAGCAGGCGACCGGCGCGGGCATCACGCCGATCATCGGGATCGAGGCGTATGTCGCCCCCGAGTCGCGGCGCTACAAACGACGGGTCCAGTGGGGCCAGCCGCACCAGAAGCGGGACGACGTCTCCGGTTCCGGTGGTTACACCCACAAGACGATCTGGGCCTCCAACAAGGCGGGTCTGCACAACCTCTTCCGGCTCTCCTCGGACGCCTATATGGAGGGCTACTTCGTCAAGTGGCCCCGGATGGACAAGGAGACCATCGCCCAGTGGTCGGAGGGCCTGATCGCCTCCACCGGCTGCCCTTCCGGTGAGCTGCAGACCCGGCTGCGGCTCGGCCAGTTCGACGAGGCCCTGAAGGCCGCCTCCGAGTACCAGGACATCTTCGGCAAGGACCGGTACTTCCTGGAGCTGATGGACCACGGCATCGAGATCGAGCACCGGGTCCGCGACGGCCTGCTGGAGATCGGCAAGAAGCTGGGCATCCCCCCGCTGGTCACCAACGACTCGCACTACACCTACTCCCGCGAGTCCGCGGCCCATGACGCGCTGCTGTGCGTCCAGACCGGCAAGAACCTCTCCGACCCCGACCGCTTCCGCTTCGACGGCTCCGGCTACTACCTGAAGTCGACGGACGAGATGTACGCCATCGACTCCTCCGACGCCTGGCAGGAGGGCTGCCGGAACACGCTGCTGGTCGCCGAGCAGATCGACACCACCGGCTGGTTCGAGAAGCGCGACCTGATGCCGCGCTTCGACGTGCCGGAGGGCTTCACGGAGGTCTCCTGGTTCCAGGAGGAGGTCCGGCGCGGCATGGAGCGGCGGTATCCGGCCGGGGTGCCGGAGGACCGCCAGAAGCAGGCCGAGTACGAGATGGACGTCATCATCCAGATGGGGTTCCCGGGCTACTTCCTCGTGGTCGCCGACTTCATCATGTGGGCGAAGAACAACGGCATCGCGGTCGGCCCCGGCCGTGGCTCCGCGGCCGGTTCGATCGTGGCGTACGCGATGGGCATCACCGACCTCGACCCGATCGACCACGGCCTGATCTTCGAGCGGTTCCTCAACCCCGAGCGCGTCTCCATGCCCGATGTCGACATCGACTTCGACGAGCGCAGGCGCGGTGAGGTGATCCGGTACGTCACTGAGAAATACGGCGCCGACAAGGTCGCCCAGATCGGTACGTACGGCACCATCAAGGCCAAGAACGCGATCAAGGACTCGGCCCGGGTGCTCGGTTACCCGTATGCGATGGGCGACCGGATCACCAAGGCCATGCCCGCCGATGTGCTCGGCAAGGGCATCCCGCTGTCCGGCATCACCGACGAGAAGCACCCCCGCTACAGCGAGGCGGCCGAGGTGCGCGGGATGTATGAGAACGAGGCGGATGTGAAGAAGGTCATCGATACCGCCCGCGGTATCGAGGGCCTGGTGCGGCAGATGGGCGTGCACGCCGCGGGCGTGATCATGTCCAGCGAGACCGTGACCGAGCACGTCCCGGTCTTCTCGCCGAAGAACGACGGCCAGGTCGTGACCCAGTGGGACTACCCCACCTGTGAATCGCTCGGCCTGCTGAAGATGGACTTCCTCGGCCTGCGCAACCTGACCATCATGGATGACGCGGTCAAGATGGTGCGCGCCAACAAGGGCGTCGACCTCAAGCTGCTCGAGTTGCCGCTGGACGACCCCAAGACCTACGAGCTGCTGTGCCGCGGTGACACGCTCGGCGTCTTCCAGTTCGACGGCGGCCCCATGCGCTCCCTGCTGCGCATGATGAAGCCCGACAACTTCGAGGACATTTCCGCCGTCTCGGCCCTGTACCGGCCGGGCCCGATGGGCATGAACTCGCATATCAACTACGCGCTGCGGAAGAACGCCCAGCAGGAGATCACCCCGATCCACCCGGAGCTGGAAGAACCGCTCAAGGAGGTCCTCGGCATCACCTACGGCCTGGTCGTCTACCAGGAGCAGGTGCAGAAGGCCGCCCAGGTGCTCGCGGGCTACTCGCTCGGCCAGGCCGACCTGCTGCGGCGCGCGATGGGCAAGAAGAAGAAGGAAGTCCTCGACAAGGAGTTTGTGCCCTTCCAGAAGGGCTGCCGCGACCGCGGCTACTCCGACGCGGCCATCCAGGCGGTGTGGGACGTGCTGGTCCCGTTCGCCGGCTACGCCTTCAACAAGGCCCACTCCTCCGCGTACGGCCTGGTCACCTACTGGACCGCGTATCTGAAGGCCAACTACCCCGCCGAGTACATGGCCGCGCTGCTCACCTCGGTGCGCGACGACAAGGACAAGTCGGCGATCTATCTCAACGAGTGCCGGCGCATGGGCATCAAGGTGCTCACGCCGAACGTCAATGAGTCCGAGGCGAACTTCGCCGCTCAGGGTGACGATGTGATCCTCTTCGGTCTCACCGCGGTCCGAAACGTTGGCGCGAACGTGGTCGAAGCGATCATCCGTGGCCGTAAGTCGAAGGGGAAGTACTCCTCCTTCCCGGACTACCTGGACAAGGTCGAGGCGGTCGTCTGCAACAAGCGCACCACCGAATCGCTGATCAAGGCCGGCGCCTTCGACGAGATGGGCCACACCCGCAAGGGGCTCACGGCGCACTACGAGACCATGATCGACAATGTGGTCGCGGTGAAGCGCAAGGAGGCCGAGGGCCAGTTCGACCTGTTCGGCGGCATGGGCGGCGACGACGGCGGGGGCGACGGGCCGGGCTTCGGGCTCGACGTCGAGTTCTCCGACGTCGAGTGGGACAAGGCGTATCTGCTCGCCCAGGAGCGCGAAATGCTCGGCCTGTACGTCTCCGACCACCCGCTCTTCGGGATCGAGCACGTCCTCAACGACAAGGCCGACGCCGCCATCGCCCAGCTCACCGGCGGTGAGCACGCCGACGGCGCCATCGTCACCATCGGCGGCATCATCTCCGGCCTGCAGCGCAAGATGACCAAACAGGGCAACGCCTGGGCCATCGCCACCGTCGAGGACCTGGCGGGCTCCATCGACTGCATGTTCTTCCCCGCCACCTACCAGCTGGTCTCCACCCAGCTCGTCGAGGACACCGTCGTGTTCGTCAAGGGGCGGCTCGACAAGCGCGAGGACGTGCCACGGCTGGTCGCCATGGAGCTCATGGTCCCCGACCTGTCCGAGGCCGGGGCCAACGCGCCCGTGACGATCACCATCCCCACGGTGAAGGTCACCCCGCCCCTGGTCGAAAAGCTCGGCGAAGTGCTCACCCACCACCGTGGCTCCACCGAGGTGCGGATCAAGCTCCAGGGGGCGCGCAAGACCACGGTGCTCCGGCTCGACCGGCACCGGGTCACCGCCGACCCCGCGCTGTTCGGCGACCTCAAGGTGCTGCTGGGCCCGGCCTGCCTGGCGGGCTGAACCACCGCTCATGACGGTGGTGTGACGGACCGCCAGTCATGACAGCGGGCTGACGGGCCACCGCTCATGAGAGGGGCGCGGCCGCCCGGGCGCGCCCCCCCACCCCCCGGGGGGGGCGGGGATTTGTGGCCGGCGCTCGTGTTCCGGTGCATTCGGGGGGGTGGGGGTTG
>NZ_JBHWES010000130.1:0-14567 GCF_042734105.1 Streptomyces sp. NPDC059679
CGTTACCCCGCTCTGCAGCCCACACCCCTCTCGCGCCGGGCGGGTGGGGGGGCCGGGCTAGCCCTCCCCCGCCCCACAATGTCTGGGGTGGGCCCCCCCCGGGGGCCCCCCCCCCCCCGGGCCGGACCGCTCACTCGGCCTGGCCGAGGACGCTGGACGCGAGGATGCGGACGCGGTCGGCGTTGCGGATCACGTCGATCCTGGCGATCTTGTCGCCGGTGACGGTGAAGGCGATGACGGAGTACGGTTGTCCATCCCGGGTGACCAGCGCGCCGACCGTGCCGTTGACCAGGACGGAGCGCAGTTCGCCACCGTGGGGCGCACGGACTTGCTCGGCCACCGCCGCCGCACCGCGGACGACGCTCGGCGGCCGGGTGGCACCGAACTCGGTACGCTGCATGACATCGGGGGCGAGGACCTGGATGAGTGCGTCGAGATCCGCCGTCCGCGCCGCCGCGTAGAACGCGTTGACCACCTTCCGCTGGCGCGCGAGATCCCGGTCGGGCCGGGGGATCTCCGCGCCGCTGACCCTGCGCCGCGCTCGGCTGGCGAGCTTCCGTGCTGCCGTGGGGTTTCGGTCGATGATGTGGGCGATCTCGTCGAAGGGCAGGCCGAACATGTCGTGCAGCACGAACGCCAACCGTTCTGCCGGGGTGAGCCGTTCGAGTACGACAAGCAGCGCCAGGCCCACCGCGTCGGCCAGCAGTGCCTCCTGCTCGGGGTCGGGGTCTCCGGCCCGGACGACCGGGTCGGGCAGGTGCTCGACCAGCGGGTCTTCCCGGCGGCGCCGTCGGGACCGCAACTGGTGCAGGCACTCCCGCGCGACGACGGTGGTCAGCCATCCGCTGAGGTTGTCAATCTGCTCCTCATCGGACCGGCTCAGCCGAAGCCAGGCGTCCTGCACCGCGTCGTCGGCCTCAGTCACCGAACCCAGCATCCGATATGCCACCGCACGCAGCCGCGGGCGCTCCCGCTCGAAGCGCTCGGCCAGCCACTCGCTCTCGTTCACCAGTCACACCATCCCATCGTCAAGACTCACCGGGATGAGCCTCCAGAGGCCGCCGATGTGACGGCAGTGACGGAGGACGCCGTGGAGCTGACTTCAGGCGGTCAGGACGTCTTGCAGGGCCCGTCCGGCGGGCTCCCGGGGGGTGTTGGGCTGGGGAGCTCAGTGCCGTTCCGGATCGAACTCCAGCACCTGTGTGAGCCGGATGTTGTTGCCCGACGGGTCCCGGAACGACGTGTCGATCCCGTACGGCTGCGCCGTCGGCGGGTCGTTGAACTCGACACCACGGGCGGACAGCTCGTCATACGCGGCCTGGCAGTCGTCGGTCTCCAGGAACAGCGTGCCGCCCGCACCCTTGGCGACCAGATCCGACAGCTGGGCGCTGCTCGTCTCATCCAGCATCGGCTGCCCCGGTACTGGCATCAGCACCAGCGCCGGACCGTCCCCGCCGGGCGGGGCGACACACAGCCACCGGAAGCTCCATGCCTCCATCGTCACATCCGCCCGGACCTCCCAGCCGAGCTTCCTGGTGTAGAAGTCAAGCGCCTCGTCCTGGTCGTGCACCCAGAACTGCGCATTCGCGATCTTGATCGTCGTCATGGCCGCTCCTCGCTCGATTGCCTGGAACGACGCTAAGCAGCCGGCAACGCCGTGTCTTCTCGAAACGTGCGGTTCCGTGGCCGGCCGTAGGCCATCGCCACACAGCGGGGGACGCGGACATGCCGAGCGGCGGGCGGATGCGCCGCACGGTACGCCTGCGGAGTCATCCCGTACATCCTGCGGAAACTCGTCGTGAACGAACCGATGCTCCGCACACCGACGGCGACGCCGATCTCGGCCACCGTCCAGTCGGTCGCAAGCAGCAGGGCCGCGGCCCGCTCCAGGCGACGGGTCAGCAGGTACTGGTGCGGCGACTCGCCGAACGCGGCCTTGAAGCAGCGGCTGAAATGGGCCGGGGACAGCGCGGCAGCCGCGGCCATGCCGGCCACAGTGAGTGCCTCGGAGTAGTGGGCGTCCGCGAGATCCCTGGCGCGGAGCAGATGACGAGCGATCGGAACATGGGCCACGGGACCCATTGTGCGGTCACCGGGACCCGCCGCTCCCGGAATCGGGTCATTCAGGCCTCGTCCGCAGGTCTCTCCGGCTCGCCGCCGTCGTGCCGCGGCCACGGTGTGGTGGCGCCGCTGTCGGCCACGGCGTGGCCGGCGCCGTGGCCGTCCGCGTGTGCCACGATCAGCCCGTCGCGCACCCGGATCGCGACCTCGGTGAGGTCGTCGACCGAGGTCCGGCCGAGGGCCGCGGGAACCGTGCCAGCGTCGTCGAAGACGATGCGCGGCCGCGGTAGTTCCTCGGCTGCGAACACCCGGCGCAGGCAGGCGACGAGATCGACGATACGGAGGCGGGCCAGTCGACCTGTCTCGGCCGGGTCGCTCGTGGCGACGACGATCGTCACCGCGTCCCCTGGCCGGGCCGAGCGGACCGCCTCCTCGGCCGCGGACAGACGGCTCACGCCCAGCACGACGACCACGCCGTCGTCGGCGAGGTCGACCGCACGGCCGGTGATCTCGTCGGCGAGGCCTCGGGGCGCCGCCCACGGGTCTTCCGCCGGCTGTGCCCCGGCGATGAAGGGCAGGTGCGGTGGCTCCGCGTCGTCGTTGAGGGCGATGTCGGCCAGGTGCTCGGCCGCGCGCGCCAGGTCGAACGGGTCACCGACTCCGGGGGCGTTCTCCGCGAGACCGGCCGCTCCGTGGAGGAGGGTCAGCGCCAGCTGGGCCGGTCGCACCATCCTGCCGCGCGCCGCGGGGCGCGACTCGAGTGCCAGGGCGAGCAGCAGGGCTTCGAACCGGACGAGTTCGGCCAGCGCGGTCCTGGCCGGCTCGGTGTCGAGCACTCCGGACAGCGAACGCAACTGGAGATGCCCGCTTCCTGGTGTGTCGCCGGCGAGGGGCAGTCGTTCGAGCCAGACCCGGGCGAAGGCGCCGAGCGCTCGCCCGACGGAGGCGGGCGATTCCACCGGCGGTTCAGCGCGGGCCCTGGCCCGTTCGGCGGCGTCGGCAAGCACCGCGAGGTAGAGCGCGCGCTTGCCGGTGAAGTTGGAGTAGACCGCTCCTCTGGTCAGTTCGGCTCGCTCGGCGATCCGGTCGACCTTGGCCTCGGCGTAGCCGTGCTCGGCGAACTCCTCCCGCGCCGCGACCAGCACCGCCGCGCGGGTCCGCTCCTGCTGCTGGGCGCGCGTCAGTCTCGCCATCGTGTCCCCTTCCGCTCCCGTGTCATGATACAAACAGCATCCAGATGATGATGTCATCCAGAAAACATGAACATCGGAAGGTTGAATATGGGTGGCAAGGGGTTCGATGCCGACCGACGGCACCCAGCCAAGGCGCAGCAACACCGCGAACCGCCGACATCCCGACCGTCGGGGCCAGGCGACGGCCGGAAGACCACTCAATTCGCGCCGCGAGCCACCGGCAGCCTTCCCACGAACCGAACCGCACACCCAGGGGACACGACATGACCCGGTCCGAAACTCACGCGACAAACGCCAACCTGTTGGTGCTGCATGCCCTGCGCTGTGCCGGGGCCGCCAGCTCCACCCGCCTCCATGGGGTTACGGGACTCGACGAGTCCGACATCGAGTCCGAGCTCATCGATCTCGGGGCCCAGGGCCTCGTCACACGGATATCCGGCGACATGCCCTGCTGGCTGCTCACGGACACCGGCCGCGCCGCCGACGCCGAGCGCATCACCGACGAACTCACCTCGGCCAACGCCCGCGGAGCCGTTGAGGCGGCATTCGACCGGTTTCTCGTACTCAACCCGGAGCTGCTCGACCTCTGCGCGGCATGGCAACTTCGCACCGTCGACGGCATCGTGAACGCCAACGACCACAGCGACCCCGCCTACGACTCCCGGGTCCTCGACCGATTCGCCGATCTCGACCGACGCGCCGCCCCCGTCTGTGCCGAGCTGTCCGCGGCACTGCTGCGATTCGGCCGTTACCGCGACCGTCTCGCCGGAGCCCTCGATGGCGCCGCCTCCGGCGCGCTGGAGTACGTGACCGACAGCACCGCCTCGTACCACACCGTATGGGCGGAGCTGCACGAAGACCTGCTCGCCACCCTCGGGATGCGGCGATGAGATGGATTCGCACGATCTCCGCCCAGGTCGAGGAGGCGGCGGAGACACTGGGTGGCAAGGCACTCGGCCTGGTCCTCCTGCACCGCCTCGGGTTGCCGGTGCCGGCCGGGTTCGTCATCACCACGCGGGCATGCCGTGTCTTCCTACGGGACGGACGTCTGCCCGACGGACTCGACGACGAACTCGCGACGGCCATCGCCGACCTCGAACTCACCACCGGGCGCGCCTTCGGCGGACCCAGGAGACCGCTGGCGGTCTCCGTGCGCTCCGGGGCCGGTGTATCGATGCCCGGCATGATGAGCACGATCCTCAACCTCGGCCTCACGACCGGAGCCACCGCGGGCCTTGCCGTCGAGACGGGCGACCGGCCGTTCGCACTGAACTCGCGGCTGCGCTTCCTGTCGAGCTTCGCCTCCGCGGTCACGAACGCGGACGCGGACGATGTGAGAGCCATCCACGGAGAAGATCCCGGGCGAGGGACCACGGACGAGGAAACACGCCTCGCCGATGCGATGAAGGCAGTCGAGGAATTCGTTCGGAAACGGTGCGGACAGCCTGTCCCCGACGACGCGGCCCGTCAGCTGGCGTGGGCGGTCGAGGCCGTGTTCTCGTCCTGGGACACGCCACGCGCCCGAACCTACCGCGCGTTGCACGACATCCCGCACGACCTCGGAACGGCCGTGATCGTCCAGACGATGGTGTTCGGGAACCGCGACGACCACAGCGGCACCGGAGTCGCGTTCAGCCGCGATCCCAACACCGGTGAGAACATCCCTTTCGGCGAAGTCCTGTTCGGGCACCAAGGAGAGGACGTCGTCTCCGGCAGATCGACGACCCGGCCGCTGCGCGAACTCGCCGGGCGGGAGCCGGCGGTGTGGGCGGAGCTGCTCGATGCCCTGAGCCGGATCGAAGGACACTTCCGTGACGCCTGCTACGTCGAATTCACCTTCCAGGCCAGCGAGTTGTGGATCCTCCAGGTCCGGCCCGGCCGGTTCGTCGGAGGTGCCGCGGTGCGCGTGGCCACCGAACTCGCCGACGAGCGGGTCATCGAACGGCACGAAGCGCTGCTCAGGATCTCCCCAAGCCATCTCCGTCAGGTCCGCACGCCACGCATCGCGTCATCCGAGGAGGCCGACGTCTTCGCCCGGGGCCTCGGCGCCTGCCCCGGTGTCGCGGTCGGCCAGGTGGCGACCACGGCGGACCGAGCGGTACGCATGGCCCAAGGTGCCCCGGTCATCCTGGTGCGCCCGGAGACCTCTCCCCATGACATGCACGGCCTCGCCGCCGCCACGGGGATCGTCACCGCTCGCGGCGGGCCGGCCAGCCACGCCGCGGTCATCGCACGAGCCATGGAAAGGCCCGCAGTCGTGGGCGTCGCCGACCTGACCGTCGATGCCGGCAACGGCACCGTCACGGCCGGCGGGCGCACCATCGGCGACGGCACCCTCATCACCGTCGACGGGACGAGTGGCGAGGTCGCCCTCGGCCGCCCCCGCATCGTCGCGAACGCGGCCGACGAGCACCTCCGCCGACTGCTGGCATGGGCCGACAACACCTCGGGGGACCACTCCCCACGCGAGGAATCCCAGCGGCTCGAAGCGGCCCATGCCGCACTGCGGTCCTCAACCACCCGATGACAAGGCAACTCTGAAAGGAGATCGGCGATGCCGACTCGGCACGTGTATCTGGTACGGCACGGAGCGGCGGACCCGTTCGGCGAGCTGACCGACATCGGGCAGCGGCAGTCGGAACTGCTCGGGCGGCGCCTGGCCGCGCTTCCGATCGACGCGGTGTGGCATTCCCCCCTCCCCCGGGCGGTGCGGTGCGCGCGGATCGTCGGCAGGCACCTCCCGAACGCCGGCGTGCGGGAAGCGGCCGAGCTGATCGATCACGTACCGCACGTACCGGACGACGCGCCACCGGCGTGGGCGGCGTTCTTCGACGGGTACGACGCCGAGGAGGCCGCGGCGGGAGCACGTCTCGCCGATGCCCTCACCGACAGGTTCGCGCGCCCCGCCGCATCCGAGACTCACGAGGTCCTGGTCACCCATGCCTATCAGGTGGCCTGGCTCATCCGGCACGCACTCGACGCTCCACCGGTGCGATGGCTGGGGCTGAACTGTGGGAACACGGCACTGACCGCGATCGAATACCGCGACGGAATGGCGCCGACGGTCCTGCTGTACAACGACATGGGCCACCTGCCGACCGAACTGCGGTGGACGGGGTTCGGGAACGGCACACGGCCATGAGAGGCAGCGTCACCGCTGCGTTCGGCGGCCGGACCACGGCAAAACCGTACGCATGGGGGCCACTTCGGGCGGCCGATGTTCGTCAGTATCCTCGGGTGCCGTGACCGATTCGACACCGCCGCCATGGGTTGACGACCTCTTTCCGTTCCCCACTCCGCCCGCGCTCCGCACACTGATCGACATCGCCTGGCAGGACGCGTACGACTTCTACCAGGAAAACGAAAGTTACGATTACACCCTGCTGGAAACCCACTACGACTTCATGTTCGACCTGGCCACGATTCCCCGCCCGCCCGATGGCTGCGACGGCTACCCGGAATTCGACAACCAGCGTCGGCAGCCGTCGCTGCCCCACTACGCCACGCCCGAGTTCGTGTCCTTCGGCTCCCTCGGCGACGGCGGCAAGATCGGCTGGCTGGTACCCGCGCCGGAACTCAGGAGGCTGGACCATCCGGTCGCTCTGGCCAGCGGCCATGAACACGGCGTGACCCTGATCGGTGCGGACACCCGTACCGGCTTGCATTTCATGCTGTCGTGGGCCCTACGACGGTGGCGCCAGAACCCGGTCCCGGAGCCCCCGGCGGGTCGCGACCCAGATGTGTGGCTTGCCCAAAGCCAGCGGCGCATCAACGCCCGCGCCAAAGACCGGAGACTTGTTGACCGGCTGGCCGCCGAACTCCGCGTACACCCGGACCCGGATCGGACCTTTCCCGGTTCACGGTGGAAAGGCACGGCCGTCATGGAGGACACCGAGTTCAACATCGTGTTTGACGTACCGGAGGGTTGGCGGCACGAGCCCGGCGCGGACGGCATCGGCGTGCTCGCCCCAGCCGACGCCTACAACGATCGGGAGCCGGTGGTCTACATCAGCTCGTGGGAGTCGTCGCTCGAACCAGCGCTGGCCGACGCTGAACGCCTGCTCGACACCGGACACCCGGCGACCGCGTTGCTCGGGCTCAAGGACATCTTCGTCAACGCACCGAGCGGCCACTTCGCCGATCTCAAGCCGTTGTGGGCGCGAGCGTACCGAGACCTCGGCCGGTCCGAATACGCGGAGCGCCTCGACCTGATGACGCCGATGTACCAGTGAAGTGCACGGAGGATCAAGAACTTTGCGCTTGAAGTCAATGACACCTGGAGGTGCGGGCCTGAAAATCCTGAGTGGGATCCACATAGGGGGAGTGACCGATGCCGCCCGAGTTCGACTATCAGGCCGCCGATCGGTTGAGCTGGGTGCTGAAGCAGTTCATCGAGAAGATCGACTGGTTTCTGTGGTTGCGCAACGGCCAGCGCAAGGCGCTCCTGTCCACTCCGAGCAGCGCCAACTGGCAGGGCGCGAAACGCACTCGCTACGAGCATGACCTCGCCCGCCAGCGAGCGGCCCTGATCCACCTCAGGGAAGAAGCCACACGGCTCAAGGCGCACGTGGACCATGCCACCACACAGGCCCATGCACAGCATGCGCAGCAGAAGCCCAGGATCTAGGAGGTCGGGCTGACCATGGCCAAGGTGTCGGCGATTCCGGAGAAACTCTTCGCGTATTCCGCGGCCTGCACGCGGGGGGCGGAGCAGTTTCAGCAGTGGGTGAGCGCGTACCTGTCGTCCGCGCTGCGGGACGTCGAGAAGAGCGGCGTCGCGCCACCATCGTCGCTGGACTCGTCCGTGGCGAAGTGGATCGCCGCCGCCTTCTACACGGACCGGGACGTGAGCACGGTCGGCCGGGCGTTCCAGGAGGCAGGCGGCCCCACGGCGGGTACGCCCGCGAAGTTGGTCTCCGCCTCCGACCAGGACGTCAACGCCGCCTTTCAGCGACTGCAGACCCAGTACGCGCAACAGTCGCGCTCGACGGAGGCCGGGGCCGCGCTGGCGAGGCGCATGGAGCAGGCCGACGGCCTCGGGCCGATTGTGGCGGAGCTCCGCGCACACGCCAACGATCCCTACTTCAACGCCGGTTTCTACAACGGGCTGAACAGCGAGCAGATCAGGCGGCTGATGTCCGACCCGACCGGAATCAAGGCGCTGGTGAGCGCGTTCGCCAGCGGTGCGGTCACCAAGGAGACCGCCGACAAGGTCACCCGGCAGCTCGGCTGGGACCAGCCCGGAATGATCCCCGAGCTGCCGCTTCCGTGGAAACTGCCGTTCCCGTGGGAGAAGCACGACCACGGCGTCCCACCGGACGACCAGATCGCGTTTTTGAAGGCGCTGCTGGCCAACCGGGCGGCAGCCGCCCAGTTCGCCTACAACTTGGACGATCCCGAGTTGTTGCGGATCAAGGGGACCGATGGGGCACGGCTCTCCGGCCTCGGCATGCTTCTGGACAAGGTCTACGCAGCGCATCCGTCGTGGCCACGCGGCGCCGAGGCGCCTACGGGCGCGGATCTTTCCTGGGAGCTCAGAGGCGCGAACGCCCTGCCCTACCCGTCCGTGGCCCCTCAGGGCGTGGACCGCAACGGCAAGCCCTACTCCCGCGACGAACTCGCCGTGCTGAGCTGGATCGAGCTGCACAAGGACACCATTCTTCAAGAGGCGCGCAGGTGGAACATCGACCCGAGGGCCATCGTCGGCGCCATCGCGTGGGAAGCACTGAAGAACAAGGACCGCTGGTGGCAGGACGTCAGGGACGGGCTTCCCGCTCGGCCGCCGCTCGACTATCACCTGTCGGCCGGACCCGGAAAGGTGCACATCGAATCCGAGATCGTCAAACAGATCGAGGCCGAGGGATACCTTCCCCGCCAAGGAGAGGACGGCCGTCGGGAGATTCTGCGCACCTCGGACGGGTCGATCAGGTATATAGCCGCGATCCTCGGGGCCTACTCCAAGGTGACCGAGGAGAACCCGGACCGCGAGCCCATCCGGAACAACGTCCCGGTGCTCGTCAACCTGTACCAGGGCAGCGATCTGAACAGATGGCGGACATGGCTGACCGCACACCCGGGCGCGGCGTACGAGGCCGGGAACCCGATGGGGCAATGGGCCCTGTCGCCCGAGGGCCAGCGCTTCCTGAACGACTCCCTGCGGCTGTGGGATCAGGAATAGCCCGCGCCGTCGGCGTAGGCGGGTCAGTGGTGGTGGCTGTGCCGGCCGAGGGTCTCTACGGGGGTCGCGCCGGGGCGGGTCCACTGGGGCACGGGGCGGCTGGTCGGGCCCCAGGTCGCGTTCCCGTCCGCGTCCGAACGCCAGGACCAGCACGGGCTGCCGCCTTCGGGCCAGCCCTGGGGGTTGTCCTCCCATGCCTCGCCGCGGCCGTAGGGCGTCATGTCGAGCAGGCCCAGGGACCCGTTGACCCGCTCGTTGCCACGGCCCGTCGTGGAGTAGGTGAGGAACACGCGGTCGCCCTCCCGAAGGAAACAGGTGAGGTAACCCATGTCGCCGCCGACCGGCCCCTCCACGCCGCGCACGGAGTACCAGGGCTGGGTGTAGCCCATGAACGCGACGTAGGAGGCCACCTCGTCCCACCGGCCCGTGGTCAGGACGGCGAACGAGACGCCGCGGGCGTTGAGGTAAGCGGCGTCTTTCAGGTGCCAGGCCGTGGTCGTGCAGCCCTCGCACTGCCCCTGGTGCGGAGCGCCGTCGTACCACATGTGCTTGTAGACCACGAGCTCGTCGCGGCCCTGGAACAGGTCCAGGAACGGGACCGGGCCGTCGGGTCCGACGACCTCGACCGTCCCGTCGAGCTCCGCCATCGGCAGTCGGCGGCGGGCCGCGGCGAGGGCGTCGCCCTCGCGGGTGTGGGCCTTCTCCCGGACCAGAAGCTCGTCACGTGCGGCCTGCCAGGTGGCCAGGTCGACGACGGGCGGGCGGCCGGGCAGCGCGGTGGTGGGGTCGTTCGGCGTGGTCGTCATGGTGTCCTCCGTGGTGTCTCATGCTGGGCAGCGTCCTACGACGCCCTACAACGGTCACCAGAACAGACTCCCGACCCGGCGGAAACTCATCGCGGCACGGGGCACTCGGGGCACCCGGGGCACTCAGGGCACCCTCGGCCGAGCGCCTCGTCTGGCTTCAGCGGCGTGCTCGGGCGGTCTTGCTGCGGCGGATGACCACGGTCGTCATGACAGCGGCCTTGACCGCGACAGTGCCGAGGATGGTGACGAGCGCCCAGCTTGACCACGAGGAGTCCGCCAAGGCGCGGCCGGCTCCGAGGTGCACGGCCAGGACCAGCAGGGCCACGGCGGACAAGGCGACCGTCTTGCCGTGGGCGCGGATGGGTGACCGTGCGGCGGAAGGCCCGCCCGCCACGCCGGGGGCGTCATCGGGTGCTGTCACCGGAGCCTGGGAACGATGCCAGGCCACATGCAGGTTGTCGCGTCTGCCGATCTTCTCGATGCGTGAGGCGATGCCGTCCTGGATGCGCCGCAGGTGTTCCTCATCGTCGGCCCGGGCGCGGAGTGTCAGCCCTTCGGGACTGGCTTCCAGAGCGCACTGTCCGAAGCCGAAGTCGAGGACGCCGCAGGTGTCGGACCATTCCACGTGCCGGATCCGGGGAGGAGCCCCGCCGGCTGTGTGGGCGCGCGGCCGGTGGCCGGGGATTCCGGTCATCTGGCTGCCGTGTCGGCAGAGTTGGACGAGGTACCGGCTCGCCCGGTCGGTTGGGATGTGGGCTTGTGCGGTCAGCATGTCGCTGCCCAGGTCGCGGGCCGCTTCCTCGGTCAGTGCCGCAGGGTGGGCATCGTCAGCCTCGGAGGACCCGGTCATGGTGGCGGAGACCAACCAGCCCTGGAGGCCGTCGGGGTGGCGGGTCGAGGCGATGGTGGCCGGTTCGATGGAGTCGATGCGCCATCCCTCGGCGAAAGCAAGACGGATCTCCTGTGCTGTGAGCTTGTGCGGGCGTCCCAGCTCGCCCGGCTGCCGGTCGCTGAAGCCGAGCATGAAATAGCGGCCGCCCGGCCTCAGTACGGTGCGCAGGCCGCGGAGGTAGGTGGCACGGTCCTCGCTGGTGAAGCTGTGGAAGACCAGGGAGT
Organism: Streptomyces sp. NPDC059679; assembly: GCF_042734105.1. NCBI lineage: Bacteria > Bacillati > Actinomycetota > Actinomycetes > Kitasatosporales > Streptomycetaceae > Streptomyces > Streptomyces sp. NPDC059679. Next base: position 11,355 of record NZ_JBHWES010000130.1, read on the forward strand.
CGAGCACGGTGTCGAAGAAACCTGAAAGGCCTGCCGGCTCTCGGGCGTCGTGGCGCAGGAAGCGGGCGGTCAGCCCGCGCGACCTTGCCTTGCCCTGCGCGGTGTGCAGTGCGTTTGTAGCGAGGTCGATGCCGGTGGCGTCAAGCCCCAGACCAGCCGCGAGCAGAGTGTGCTCGCCAGTGCCACAGCCGACGTCCAGCACCCGGCCCCGGATGGCCCCGGCGTCAGCGAGTGCCTGAAGCGCCGGCTGGGGCCGGCCGATGTCCCACGGCGGCCTGCTGCTGTACAGCTCTTCCAGTGCCCCCGAGGCCCCGGCAGAAGCCCCGGCATGGGAATGCGGCTGTGTCATGGCGACGCCCTTTCCGTCTTGGCTGCCCGGCAACGCTCACGACGCGATTGCCCGTCCGGCAATCGGGGCCGATGCCGACAGTCACAACTTTTGCGATACAGACCGTCGGTGTCAAGTCAGATCGTCACACCAGCGGCGCGGCGTACAATGACGCGGTGCCGAAGCTGTGGAACGAGACGATCGAGGAGCATCGCAACGCGGTGCGCGAAGCGATCCTGCGCACCACCTGGTCACTGGCCTCCGAGCAGGGACCCATGTCGGTGACCATGTCGCAGATCGCCGAGAAGGTCGGCATCGGCCGGGCCACGCTCTACAAGTACTTCCCCGACGTCGAGTCGATCCTGAGCGCATTCCACGAACGCCATATCGCGAGCCACATCGAACAGCTCCACCAACTCCGAGAGAGCCTTCCCGACCCCGGCGATCGGGTTCGGGCGGTCCTCGAGCACTACGCGCTCATCTCCTACCGCCGACGCAGCCAGGGCACAGAGGAACTTTCGGCGCTGCTCCACCGCGGCGAAGCGATCGTCGAGGCCCAGCGCCACCTCAGCCGGCTCTTCGAAGATGTGATTGCGCAAGCCGCCGCCGCCCAAGCACTCCGGGACGACATCGCCCCCCGAGAACTCGCCACCTACTGCCTCCACTCCCTCACAGCCGCCGCCGATCTGCCCTCGGAAGCCGCCGTCCACCGGCTCGTCGGCGTCACGCTCGCAGGGATGCGAACCCCGGCGTGACCGTCGATATCGACATCTCCGGATTCAGCTGCCCATCCCGCCCGATCGCGGACGGGTCGCGGGGGTTGAGCCTCAGGTCAGTACAGATCAGTACAGGTCAGTGCAGGTCAGTGCAGGTCTACTTGGAACGCGTGACGGTAGTCGGCGGGGCAGGTGAAAATGCGCAAGTCTCCCCACCGGCCGACGACAACCCCTGTCTCGTCGTCGCTGGCCACGGTGAACAGGAGTGTCATTGCCGTGCCGCAGTCACCGCAGGCAAAGACTGTGGGGTGGTTCAGGTGCCATGTTGGCCAGCCACCGAGTTTCCAGCCGGCGAGGCGGGTGATGACGTCACCGCCGTCGCCTGTCTCGCGGACCAGTTCCTCAAGCCTCGGACGGAGCTCTGCCGGCAGCTCCTCACGGAAAGGGAAGTCGGTCACGTGCTCGGCGGTGATGGCGCACGCCTGCGGCAGGTAGCCGTCCTCCTCATACCGCGAGGGCGGCGGCGGAGTCGTCAATGGGTTGATCACGTCAGCGGCCCGACGCCATCGCACCTCAAGCACAGGGCTGACATCGGCCTGCGGGGCCGGCGGATCCCAGTGTTCATTGGGACACCAAAGGATCTGCAAGAGGTCGATGCCAGCGGGCCACCAGGGCCCCGGCGCGTCGTGACGGAAGATCTGCGCGACCGGCACCATGGCCGTGGCAGGCACGCCGGCTGAGCTGTTCTCGTCGGGCAAGGAGCATTCGGGCCACGGTTCGCCACTCGGCCATAGCAGTGGTCCGCCGATGGAACTGTCCCGGCAGTCCGGCTCCGCGCGCTTGGGATGGAATATGACCGCCTCGCGCGCGTGGGGAGCGAGTTCGGGAAGAACGGCGAGTATCGCTTCGACCGTCGGTCTGGAGGTGCTGGTCATCATGGCTTCCGGTCAGCTGATCATAGATTGCTCGCAGCGTATAGGTCAGCAGTGACAGTCACTCCCACGCGCGGATCATGAGCGGAGCCACAGCCGGATCGCGGCAGCCGTGACAGTGGTCACGCCATGGAGTGCCGATCTTCGCCTGCTCGAACGGGACGGTGTGGTCACTTCTTCCTGGAACGGCTCGGAGAGTTCCGCAGGCGCGCCAGCGTCCACACCGTCGCGTAGATGATGAATGCGCTCATCGCGATGGCCCAGACCCACACCGCTTCGCCACCTCGACGGGTCATGAAGATCCCTGAGGCGACGGTGGCGGCCACGACGACCAGCCATCGGTATCCCATATCCACGTGATGCCTCCTGACCAGCAAGCCGCACCCTCCGCAACGCCGGTTCGGGCAGCCTGGTGGATCACTTCACCACGATCCTTCGTCCACGTCCACAGCAGCATCATCACCCCGCCGACTTCCACTGCCGGAACGAGGGTCACCCCGTCCAGGCTGCCGTGCGTGCCCAACTGCGGAAGTCCATGATCCGACCGACAGCACCTATGCTTCCGCCGTGACCGACACCACGCATGGCATACGGATCAGACCAGGCAGCCTGGCCGACGCACCCGCCATTCTGGACATGCTCGACTCCGCGGTGGCGTGGATGAACGAGCGCGGAAACACCGAGCAGTGGGGCACGACACCGTATTCGCAGATACCCGGCGGGGTGGCGCGCGTCGAGGGATACACCACCGAGAACGCCCCTTACATCGCGGAGTTGAACGGAGCACCTGTCGGAGCCCTGGTGCTGGGCTCGGGTCCCGACCCGAAGGTGCCGATCGCGTCGGTCGGGGAACCCGAGCGGTACGTCCGGCTGCTGGTGTCCGACCGGCGGCACGCCGGTCTGGGCATCGGGGCGGCGCTGTTGGCCCATGCCGCCGAGGAGACCCGGCGGGCCGGTGTGCAACTGCTGCGGGTCGACTGCTGGGCCGGCGGCGGGGGCGAACTGGTGGCGTTCTACGAACGCAACGGCTTCACCCCTACCGACCGTTTCCTGTCCGGGAGCTGGCCGGGACAGGTGCTGGCCCGGCGGGTCGGCTGACAGCACGGGCAGGTCGGCCGATGACAGGCTCTCCCGGTAACACTTCGAGCGCTTCGGCCGCTACACCCGCACCCTCAACGCGGGCCTCAACATCGTCGTGCCGTTCATCGACTCGATCCGCAACCGCGTCGACCTGCGT
>NZ_JBHWES010000131.1:0-13652 GCF_042734105.1 Streptomyces sp. NPDC059679
CCCGGAAACACCAACACAACCTTGCCGTCCCCACCCGACCTCACCCCACCACCAACAACCACCCCACGAACATCCTCACCACGAGCCAGCGCACCGAGACCTGCCAGGGCCTCCTCGGGCGAGTCGGTCACGACGACCGCGCGCTGGGCCAGCGACGCCCGGCCGGTGACCAGTGCGGCCGCCACATCGGCGAGCGCGACCGTGCCGGACGCATCGAGGAACGACCCCAGTCGCTCCGCCTGGCCGGTCAGCGAGGCGGCCGTAGCCGCCGACAGCACCAGCGGTACCACTCCATCGAGCGCTGGGCCGGAGGGGGACTCCGCAGCGGGTTCTTCCGGCGCCTGTTCCAGGATCATGTGGGCGTTCGTACCGCTGGCGCCGAACGAGGACACACCGGCCCGGCGTGGCCGGCCCAGCTCCGGCCACGCGCGGGCCTCGGTCAGCAGCTCCACCGCACCCGCCGACCAGTCCACCTGCGGGTTGGGGGCGTCGACGTGCCGGGTGGCGGGCATGACGCCGTGCCTGAGCGCCTGCACCGCGTTGATCAGTCCGGCCACGCCGGAGCCGCTCTGGGTGTGTCCGATCACCGACTTGACCGAGCCGAGCCATAGTGGCCGGCCCTCGGGCCGGTCCTGGCCGTACGTGGCGATCAGGGCCTGGGCCTCGATCGGGTCGCCGAGAACGGTGCCGGTGCCGTGGCCCTCGACCATGTCGATGTCGGCGGTGGTGAGGCCGGCGTTCTCCAGCGCCTTGTGGATGACGCGCCGCTGCGCCGGGCCATTGGGCGCCGTCAGACCGTTGGAGGCGCCGTCCTGGTTGAGGGCGGAGCCGCGGATCACCGCGAGGACCCGGTGTCCGTTGCGGCGCGCGTCCGACAGCCGCTCGAGGAGGACGACACCGGCGCCCTCGGCCCAGCTGGAGCCGTCCGCGGCGGCCCCGTACGACTTGCAGCGGCCGTCGAAGGCGAGGGCGCGCTGCCGGGCAAAGCCGATGAACCCTCCGGGGGTCGACATGACGGTCGCGCCGCCGGCCAGGGCCATGGCGCACTCACCGCGCCGAAGCGCCTGTGTGGCCACGTGCACGGCGACCAGGGTGGAGGAGCACATGGTGTCGACGGTGACGGCGGGGCCTTCGAGGCCGAGTGTGTAGGCGACCCGTCCCGAGGCGATGCCGCCCGCGCTGCCCAGAGCACGCTCCAGGCTGAGGTAGCCTTCGAGGCCGCTGAGGTCGGGCGCGTAGTCCTGGTGGACCAGGCCGGCGTATACGCCGATGTCGGCGCCGCGTACGGAGTGCGGGTCGATGCCGGCTCGTTCGAGGGCCTCCCAGCAGATCTCGAGAAGCTGCCGCTGTTGAGGTTCCATCGCGAGCGCCTCAAGCGGCGAGATCCCGAACAACCCGGCATCGAACAGATTGGCGTCGTGCAGGAACGCCCCCTCGCGGACGTACGTCGTGCCGGGGTTGTCCGGGTCGGGGTGGTAGATGCCCTCCAGGTCCCAGCCGCGGTTCTCGGGGAAGGAGGTGTAGACGTCGGTGCCGTCGTTCACCACCCGCCAGAGGTCCTCGGGGTTGCGTATGCCGCCCGCGTACCGACAAGCCATCGACACGATCGCGATGGGCTCGGCCGAGGACTCGGAGAGACGCTGGTTCTCCTGTTGGAGCCGCATGTTCTCCTTGAGCGAGGCACGCAGTGCGTCGACGATCTGCTCGTCCGGTGCCGTCATCTCGGTGCATCCTCCGTCTTTGTGGCTGTCGGCCAGGTGTCGGTAAGTCAGTTGGGGTTGCTGCCCAGAGCGCGCTTTACGAGGTCGGCGACGTCCATCACGTCGATCACGGCTGCGTCCTCGGCGGCGGGCGCCGCCGGGGCCGGCTCGGGCGCCGCCGCCTCGGGGACGGAGCCGTCCACTGAGCCGCCGAGGCTGAGCAGCGTGTCGAGTAGGCCGGCCTCCCGAAGGCGGGAGAGCGGGACCTGTGCGAGCACGCGTCGCAGGTCGTCCTCCCGCCCTTCCAGGTCGTCGCTCGTTTCCGTCAGCAACTCGGAGCACAGGAAGCCGACGACGGCGTCCGGGGTCGGGTAGTCGAAGACGAGTGTCGCGGGCAGTCGTAGACCGGTGGCGACGTGCAGGCTGTTGCGGAGGTTGACGGCACCGAGCGAGTCGAAGCCGACCTCCTGGAAGGACTGGAGCGGGCCGATGCTCTCCCCACTGCTGTGTCCGAGGACGGTCGCGGCCTGCCCACAGACCAGCCGTAGCAGGAGACGGTTTTGTTCGGCCTGGGGGACGTCCCGCAGAGAGTCGACCAGGGATGAGGTGATGTCGCCGTTCTCGACATCGGGTTGGGAGGAGCGCAGTGCGGCTGCGGCTTCGGGCAAGTCGGCGAAGAGCGGGCTGACCCGTGCGGAAGTGAACGCCGGGATGAACGCTTCCCAATCCATGTCGGCAACCGTCACGGCCTTCTCCCGTGCCTCCGCGGCTTGTTCGAACGCGGTCACGGCGACCTGATGGGCCATCGGCAGGACACCGCGGCGGCGCAGCTGCGCGGCGGCCGCCTCGTCCATGCCGAGGCCGATCCCGTCGAGGGCTCCCCAGGCGATCGAGGTGGCCGCGAGTCCCCGGCCGCGGCGCCGATCGACAAGGGCATCCAGGACCGCGCCGGCCGCGCCGGAGACACCCTGGCCACCGCCGCCCCAGATGCCGGCGATCGAGGAGAAGACCACGAAGGCGTCGAGCGGGGCGGCGTTGGTGCCGGTGGACAGTTCGTCGAGCCATACAGCGGTGTCGACCTTGCCCGCGAAGACCTCGGTGAGGTCGGCGTGGCCGGTGTCGGCGACGGCACTGGTCCATGGAGCGTCGGCGGCGTGCACGACGGCGGTCAGCGGCTGTTCCTGCGGGGTCTCGGCGATGAGCCGGGCGAGCGTCTCACGGTCGGCGTCGGCACATGAGACGACTGTCGTCTCCACACCGGTGGCCGCGAGCTTGCCCTGCAACTCGGTGACGGCGTCGGCGGGGGCCTGAGCCGTGGTTGTGACGATGAGACGGCGCGCGCCGGACCGGGCGAGCCAGAGCGAGGCATGGATGCCGAGGGCCTCGGCGCCGCCGGTCACGAGGACTGTGCCGTGGGGCCGCCAGCTACCGTCGGCGGGGGTCTGAGATGCGGGCTTGCGTACGAGCCGCCGGCTGTAGAGGCCGGGGCGGCGTACGGCGAGCTGGTCGCCCGCAGTGCCGTTCAGCGCGCCCACGAGGTACTGCGCGGTGTGGGCGTCGGCGGTCGCCGGCAGGTCGATCAGGCCGCCCCACCGGTCGGGGTGCTCGAGAGCCACGGCGCGGCCCAGACCCCAGATGGCGGCGTCGCCGGGCTCGCCGGCCGTGTCCTGAATGCCGGTGTTCACCGCGCCCCGGGTCAGACACCACAGCGGCCCGTTCAAGCCCGCGTCCCCCAGCGCCTGAACCAGCGCGAGGGTCCTGGCGACGGTGTCGATGGCGTCCTGCTCGCCGTCGAGGGCGAGCAGGGAGAGAACTCCTGCGGGCTCGTACTCGGCCCGGATGTCGCTCAGGCGCGCGGTGAGTCCGGTGCGGGTGAAGGCGGAGGGAACGGTCTCGAAGGGCACCACGTCGAGTCCCTGGGCACCGAGCTCCGCGATGAGCTCGGCCACCCGGGAGCCGGTCACGGTTTCGGCCGGGCATTCCGACGGCAGGACGGCGAGCCAGCGGCCCGCGGGCACCCTTGACACCTCACGGTCCAGGGGCCGCCAGGTGACGGCGTAGCGGAGGCGTTCAGCGCTGGAGCGCCGCCGGCTCCTGCCGCGCCAGTCCGCAAGCGCCGGCATGACGGTGCGCAAGGCGTCGCGCAGACCGGCGGAGTGCGGGGCGAGGAGCCCGGCGAGCGAGTCCGCGTCGGTCTGCTCGACGGCGCTCCAGAAGTCCGCGTCGGCGTCGTTGTCGGAGGCGCCGCTGTCGTCGGCTGTCTCAGCATCCTGCAACCAGTAGTGGCCCCGGTCGAAGGCGTACGTCGGAAGGTCGACGTGTCCGGCCCCGGCCCTGAGGAACTTGGTCCAGTCGACGGGAACACCCCGGACGAAGAGCTCGGCCATCGAGGTGAGCAGGCGGCGCGGGCCGCCCTCGTCACGGCGCAGCGTGCTGCCGACAACGGTACGCAGCCGGACGTTGTCATCCTCCTCGTCCACGATCTGATTGAGCGGCTGGGCCAGGACCGGGTGGGCGCTCGACTCCACGAACACGGTGTGACCGCCAGCCAGCAGCTTGCGGACGACGGGCTCGAAATCGACCGGTCGGCGGCAGTTCTCGAACCAGTAGTCGGCCGTCAGTTCAGGGCCGTGCAGAACCTCGCCGGTGACGGTCGAGTAGAGCGGCACGCGGCCCTTGCCGGGGCGTACGAAGGACAGCAGTTCGGTGATGCGGTCGCGCAGCCTGTCCACCTGCGAGGAATGCGAAGCGACTGTCGAGGACACGATCCGGGCCCGGATCCCTCGCCCGGTCAGCGCCGCAACCAGCTCCTCGAGCGGCTCGTGCGCCCCGGCCACGGTCACCGAGCGGGGGCTGTTCACGCCCGCGATGGCCAACCGGCCTCCGTACGGCGCCAGCAACTCTTCCGCGTCCTGCCCGGACAGCGCCACGGATGCCACGGCGCCTCGCCCCACCAGTTCGTCGGCGAACAGCTGTGAGCGCAGCACTACAATCCGAGCCGCGTCCTCCAATGACAGCGCGCCCGAGACACACGCGGCGGCGATCTCACCCTGCGAGTGACCGACCACCGCATCCGGCACCACGCCCACCGACTCCCACACCGCGGCAAGGCCCACCATCACGGAGAACAGCGCCGGCTGGACCACCTCGATCCTCTCCAGCATCTCGGCCGGAACATCCCCGCGCAGCACGTCCACCAACGACCAGTCAACCCATTGCTCGAGCGCCGCTGCGCACTCCCCGACCCGCTGCGCGAACACCGGCGAGGAGTCGAGGAGTTCACGGCCCATGCCCTCCCACTGCGAACCCTGGCCCGGGAACACCAGCACCGTCCGGCCCGGGGCCACCGCGCTCCCGGCGACGGCATCGGGACGAGATTCACCCCGTGCGAGCCCGTGCAGACCCGCCAGCGCCTCGGCACGGGAACCGGCCACCACCACCGCACGCTCGGACAACACCGTCCGCTGCGACACCAACCCCGCCGCCACGGCATCCAGCGGCGCGGAGTTCTCGGAGGTCTCGAGGAACGTCGCGAGGCGCGCTGCCTGCCCTGCCAGGGATGCCTTCGATGCGGCGGACACGACCAGCGGGCCCACTGCTTCGGTCGGTGTGGCCGTCGCCGCGGGCTGCTCCACGGGAGCCTGTTCCAGGATCACGTGCGCGTTCGTGCCGCTCACGCCGAAGGAGGAGACGGCGGCTCGGCGCGGGCGGCCGGTGGCCGGCCATTCCCGTGCCTGCGTGAGCAGGGCGATCGCGTTGGTCGCCCAATCCACCTGCGGTGTCGGCTCGGCGACGTGGAGCGTCGGCGGCATGACGCCGTGCTGTAGCGCTTCGACCATTTTGATGACGCCGGAGATGCCCGCGGCTGCCTGGGTGTGGCCGATGTTGGACTTCAGCGAGCCGAGCCACAGGGGACTGTCGGCGGGCCGGTCCTGGCCGTAGGTGGCGAGTAGCGCCTGGACCTCGATCGGGTCGCCCAGGGGGGTGCCGGTGCCGTGGCCCTCGACGATGTCGATGTCCTTCGTCGACAGGCCGGCGTCGGACAGGGCGCGTCGGATGACGCGTTGCTGGGACGGTCCGCTGGGGGCGGACAGCCCGTTCGAGGCGCCGTCCTGGTTGACCGCGCTGCCGCGCATCACGGCCAGGATCCGGTGGCCGTTGCGACGGGCCTGCGACAGGCGCTCCAGGACGACCACGCCGACGCCCTCGGCGAAACCCGTGCCGTCCGCGGTCGAGGAGTACGCCTTGCACCGGCCGTCGGGGGAGAGTCCGCGCTGGCCGGCGAATTCGACGAAGGCATCCGGGCTGGACATGACGGTCGCACCTCCGGCGAGCGCGAGCGAGCACTCTCCGCGCCGGATCGCCTGGGCCGCCAGGTGCATCGCCACGAGCGAGGACGAGCAAGCCGTGTCGATGGTCACCGCCGGCCCTTCGAAGCCGAACACGTACGCCACGCGCCCCGACGCCACGCTCGGCGACGTGCCGGTCATCACATAGCCCCGGACGTCCTCGGGGACCTGCCTCAGCCGGGTGACGTAGTCGTGGTGGACGATGCCGGTGAAAACACCGATGTCGTCGCCCCGGACGGAGAGGGGATCGATTCCGGCACGTTCCAGGGCCTCCCACGAGGTCTCCAGGAGCAGCCGCTGCTGCGGATCCATCGCGAGGGCCTCGCGCGGTGAGATCCCGAAGAGTTTGGCGTCGAACTGGGCGGCGTCGTGCAGGAATCCGCCGACCCGGGTGTAGGTGGTACCGGGGTGGGCCGGGTCCGGGTGGTACAGCGTGTCGACGTCCCAGTCCCGGTTGCGCGGGAAGACGGAGAGCGCGTCGCGCTCGTCGATGACCAATCGCCACAAGTCCTCAGGGGTGTCGACACCACCGGGCAGGCGGGTGCTCATGGCGATGATGGCGATCGGCTCGTCGGATTCCGCCGGCACGGCAGGTCCGGGTCGGACGCCTTCAGCCGGTTCGGGTACGACTTCCTCGCCCAGCAGTTCGATGCGCAGGTGCCCGGCGAGAGTGGCAGGGGTCGGGTGGTCGAAGACGACAGTGCTGGGCAGGCTCACGCCGGTGAAGTCGTGCAACCGGTTGCGGAGTTTGACGGCGCTGAGCGAGTCGAAGCCGAGGTCCTTGAACGGCCGGTTCTCCTCGAGTGCTTCGGCGCCGGTGTGGCCGAGGACGACGGCCGCGCTCTCCTGCACGAGGTCGAGCAGTGCCCGCTGCTGTTCGGTGGCGTCCAGCGCGGCGAGCCGGTGGGCCAGTGATCCTTTCTCGGCGGCCGGGCGGCCGACGATGCGTCGGACCAGCTGACCGTCCTTCGTCGTATGCGTCTCGCCGGGGGCAGGGGTGGCAACCGTGGCGTCGATGGTGACGCTGGTGGGGCTGGACAGGGCCAGTGGGCCGAGCACGGCGACTGGTTCGCCCGTGTGGTCGGCGAGCTCCACAAGATGGCGTCCGCCGTCCACGGGCGTCGCCCGTAGCCGCAGGGCTGTGGCGCCCTCGGCGAACACGGCCAGGTCGGTGCAGGTTGTGAGGTCGCGCCCGCTCTCGCCGGTGCGGTCTGCCAGGAGGCGAAGGACGGAGTCGAGGAGTGCGGGATGGAGGGTGAACCCCGCGGCTTGATCGACGAGTTCCGGTGGCAGGGAAAGGTTGGCGAAGAGCTGGCCGTCCTGTTCCGTCAGGCCGTGTATGCCCCCGCTCTCTTGGGGGTCGAGCAGGTCGGCCAGGGCGTCGGCTCCAGCGGCCGGCCAGGTGCGCAGGTCGAAGGATGGTGTGGGCAGGCCGGGCCGGAGCAGGGCGCGGGCGTGGCGCGTCCAGGCGCTGTCCTCGTCGCCGGACCGCCTGCTGTGGATGACGACCGGGCGCAGCCCGTCCCGGCCGGGACCATCGACGCGGACGCGGAGCTGGAGGTGGCTGTGTTCGGGCACGGTCGGCGGCGAGTCGATGGTGATCTGTTCGACCGCGCCGCTGCCCGCCACTGTGCCTGCGTGGACCAGGAGGTCGAGAAGTGCGGCTGCCGGAACGGCACCGGTGCCGGGGTCGAGGAGCCGGCCGAGGGCCCGCCGGTCGAGCCGGCCTGTGAGCACCAAACAGGTGGGGCCGTCCCCGGGAATCTCGATGGCCGTGCTGAGCAACGGGTGTCCGGTGGCGCGGGCGCCGAGCGCCTCGGCGCCCGCGGCGGAGATCTCGGGTTCGACCCAGTAACGCTGGTGCTGGAAGGCGTACGTGGGCAGTTCGGTGCCGATCTCGGTGGCCGGGGTGCCGAGGAGAGCCGGCCAGTCGACATCCGTGTCACGGACGTGCAGTTCGGCGAGTGCGGTGAGGACGGCGGTCTCCTCCGAGTCGTCCTCACTCATGGTGGCGAAGCAGTCCCCGTGATCCGTGCCGAGAGCGCCGAGGGTCAAAGAGGTCAGGCTGTTGCCGGGTCCGATCTCCAGGAAGGTTCGGGCGCCCTGGTCGCGCAGCGCGGTGACCGCGTCGGCGAACCGTACGGCATGGCGCACCTGGTCGACCCAGTACTCCGGGGTGGCGAACTGGCCGTCCTTCGCGGGGGTGCCGGTGAGCGTGGAGACGACGGGGAGGGTGGCCGGGCGGGGACGCAGCCGGGCAATGACAGCTCGGAACTCGTCGAGCATGGGGGCCATCAGTGGCGAGTGGAAGGCGTGACCGACCTTCAGGCGTTTGGTCTTCCGGCCCTGGTCGGCAAGTCGCGCGGCCACGTCGAGGACGGTGTCCTGGGCGCCGGAGAGCACGATGGCGTCGGGTCCGTTGACCGCGGCGATGGCGATCTCGCCTGAAGTCTCGTCCAGCAACGGTGCGACCTCGGCCTCCGTTGCCTGGACGGCGACCATCGCGCCGCCCTCCGGCAGGGCCTGCATCAACCGGCCGCGGGCGGCGACCAGTTCGCCTGCCTCCGCCAGGTCGAGTATTCCGGCGGCATGGGCGGCGGAGATCTCGCCGACCGAGTGTCCGGCCACGAGGTCCGGCCGTACGCCCCAGGAGCCGAAGAGCCGGAACAGCGCGGTCTCCAGGGCGAAGAGACCTGCCTGTGTGTACAGGGTCTGGTCGAGCAATGCGGCTTCCGCCGTGCCGGACTCGGCGAACAGCACGTGGTGCAACGGACGCGCCAGGTGACCGTCCAGGTGTCGTTCGACGGCATCGCATGCGGCGGTGAATGCCTCGCGGAAGACCGGGTGTCGTTCGGCGAGTTCGCGGCCCATGCCGGCCCACTGGCTGCCCTGCCCGGTGAAGAGGAAGGCCAGTTTCCCCTCGGAGGGGCGGCCGGTGACAGTGGCGGCGGTGGGCGTGCCGTTGCTGAGTGCGCGCAGCGCGTCAGCGAGCTGCTGCCGGTCGGTGGCCAGCAGGACGGCCCGGTGGTCGAGTTGGGCACGGGTAGTGGCCAGCGCGTGCGCGGTGTCGGTGAGGGACAGCTCGGGCCGCGCGTCGACGAAGCGAGCGAGGCGCCCGGCCTGGGCGCGCAGAGCCGCCGCTGTCCGGGCCGACACAGGAACGGGCGTGGGCAGACCAGCGGAATGTGACGGTGCGGGTTCGGCGCCATGCGCCTGGTCCGAGGTGGCGTCTTCGGCCGGCGCCTGCTGGATCACGACGTGCGCGTTGGTGCCACTGATGCCGAAGGACGAGACACCGGCGCATCGCGGATGCCCGGCATCGGGCCACTGACGGGCCTCTGCGAGTAGCTGCACCGCGCCGGTGGACCAGTCCACGTGGGTCGAGGGCCGGTCCACATGCAGCGTGCGGGGCATGACGCCGTCCCGCATCGCCATCACCATCTTGATGACGCCTGCCACGCCGGCCGCGGCCTGGGTGTGACCGATGTTGGACTTGATCGAGCCGAGCCACAGCGGGCGGTCGGCGGGCCGGTTCTGCCCGTAGGTGTCGAGCAGCGCCTGCGCCTCGATGGGGTCTCCGAGGACCGTTCCCGTGCCGTGGCCCTCGACCGCGTCCACATCCGATGTCGACAGGCCGGCGTCGGCGAGCGCCTTGCGGATCACTCGCTGCTGTGAGAGGCCGTTGGGCGCTGTGAGTCCGTTGGACGCGCCGTCCTGGTTGACCGCCGTGCCTTTGACCACCGCGAGGACCTGGTGACCTCGGCGGCGTGCGTCGGAGAGTCGTTCGACGAGGAGCACGCCGACGCCCTCGGACCAGCCGGTTCCATCCGCCGCGTCGGCGAAGGGCTTGCAGCGGCCGTCCGGCGAGAGGCCGCGCTGCCGGGAGAACTCGACGAAGGTCTCCAGATTGCCCATGACCATCACGCCGCCGGCGAGGGCCATGGAGCACTCGCCCTGCTGGATTGCGCGGGCCGCCAGGTGGAGGGCGACGAGCGAGGACGAGCAGGCTGTGTCGATCGTGATAGCCGGGCCTTCGAAGCCGAACTGGTAGGCGATCCGGCCGGAGATGACGCTGCCGGAGTTGCCGGTGAGGCGGAAGCCCTCGACGCCGGGCGCGTGGTACGTCCGAACGGTGTAGTCGTGGCTGTTGACGCCGACGAAGACGCCGACGTCCTTACTGCCGGGTCCGGTCGGGTCGATCGCGGCGCGTTCGAACGCCTCCCAGGTGGTTTCCAGGAACAGCCGCTGCTGGGGGTCCATCGCGAGCGCCTCGTTCGGTGAGATCCCGAAGAAGGCGGCGTCGAATCCGGTTGCGTCGTCCAGGAACGCGCCGTGCCGTACGTAGGTCTTGCCGATTCGGTCAGGATCAGCGTCGTAGTGCGAATCGATGTCCCAGCCGCGGTCGTCGGGGAACTCGCCGATGACCGAGGCGCCTTCGGTGACCAGGCGCCACAGGTCTTCGGGGCTTTCCACACCGCCGGGGAAGCGGCAGGCCATCGCGACGATGGCGATCGGGTCGTCGGAGAGGGTAGCCACGGTGCCGTCGCCGTGCTGGTCGTTTTCTTGTCGTTGTTCGTCGTCGCCGAAGAGCTGTACGCGCAGGTGGTCGGCGAGCAGCAGCGGCTTCGGGTGATCGAAGACGATGGTGGAGGGCAGGGTGAGAGTCGTCGCGGCCGCGAGCCGGTTGCGCAGCTCGATGGCGGTCAGCGAGTCGAAGCCGGCGTCCTTGAAGGCGCGGTCGACGCGGATGTCGTCAGCGCCGGAGTGGCCGAGCACCTGGGCGGCGTTCCGTCGGACCAGTTCCACCAGCGCCTCTGTGCGCTCCTTGGTGCCCAGGCGGTCGAGCCGCTGACGCAGGGAGCCGGTTACGGCCGTATGCGAGGACGCGGCGGCCGGCCGAGGAACGGGGGCGAGGCCGCGCAGGAGCGGTGCCACGGGAGTTCCGGCGCGGGTGGATGCCCGCAGGGCGGGAAGGTCGAACCGAGTTGCCACGAGAGCGGCGGGAGTCTCCTCGCCCGCCCGTAGGGCCATGTCTAGCAGCGCCATGCCCTCGGCGGTGGAGAGCCCGGCCATGCCGAGGCTCCGGGTGCGGTGCAGGTCTGCGGCACCGAGGTGCCGGGTCATGGCGGTGGCCGCGTTCCAGTAACCCCAGGCGAGGGAGATGCCGGGCAGGCCGGAGCGGCGGCGGTGCAGGGCGAGGGCGTCCAGGGAGGCGTTCGCGGCGGCGTAGTTGCCCTGGCCGGGGTTGCCGAGGACCCCGGCGGCGGAGGAGAAGAGGACGAACGCCGCGAGGTCCATGTCCCGGGTCAGGTCGTGCAGGTGCAGTGCGGCGTCAAGTTTCGGCCGCAGGACAGTGTCGAGACGGTCCGGGGTCAGGGCGGTGACCACGGCGTCGTCGAGGACTCCGGCGGTATGGACGACGGCAGTGAGCGGGTGTGCGTCCGGTACGGCGGCGAGGAGCGCCGCGACAGCGTCCCGGTCGGCGGTGTCGCACGCGGCGATGGTGACGGTCGTGCCGAGGTTTGTCAGTTCCTCGTACAGCGCCGCCGCCCCTTCGGCGTCCGGTCCTCTCCGGCTGGTCAGCAGCAGGTGCTGTACGCCGTGTTCGGTAGCCAGGTGTCGGGCTACGAGACTGCCGAGCGTCCCCGTGCCGCCGGTGACGAGGACGGTGCCGTCAGGGGTGAACTCGCGCGGGGGGTTTTCGGTGAGTGGGGCGCGCTTGAGCCGAGGTACGAGGGTCACGCCATCTCGCACACGAATTCGGAGCTCGCCCGTGACCGACGCGAGTTGCACGGCCTTCACGGTCGCTGCGCTGTCGTGGTGTTCGGCATATTCGCGGTCGACGAGGACGATGCGGTCGGGGTGCTCCGACTGTGCCGAACGCAGCAGGCCGGACACGGCGGCCGCGGTGAGATCGTCCTCAGCCCCGGGGATCATCACGACGAGGCAGGTGTGCGCCAGGGCCGGTGCTGCCAGCCATGCCTGGAGAACGGCCAACGCGGCGGCGACGGCCTCGCGCGGGTCGGCGGGCGAGTGCCCGGCCTCGTACATCAGAAGGTCTGGTATGGCTGTGAGGTCAGCGAGGTCTTCGGCGTCGGTGATGGTCGCCGTGGTGACGGCTTCCTCAGTCGTTTCCCCCGGGGGCGGGAGCAGTTCGACCCAATCGACCTGGAACAGGGCGCCGGGGCCCGACGCGTCCGCCTTCTCGGGCGAAAACAGCTCGGCGACGACGGCATCAGCGATCAGCACCGGCGCGTCGGTGGCATCCACCAGCTCGAGGCGGGTCACTTCAGCGGCGTCACGGGCTGCGCGGACCCGTACCGCCGCGGCGCCGGAGGCCAGCAAGGTCACCCCGCTCCACCGGGTTGCGATCATGCCTGGGGGCAGCGCCGTGCAGATCGCCGCGTCGAGCAGCGCCGGGTGCAGGCCGTAGCGGTCGGCGTCGCCGATTGCCTCATGGAGGGCGACGTCGGTTGTGGGACTGGTGGTGGGCCACCTGCTGCTGGAAGCCGGTGGGGTCACCGGTCCGGGCATCAATGTGCCGTGGGCGTGGCGTGTCCACACCGCGTCCGGGCTCGCGTCGTCCGGGCGGGAGTACGCCTCGACCAGTCGCCGCCCCTGCTCGTCGACCTTTCCGACGGTCATCTGTACTGCTCGGCCGCCGCCGCGCAACGGCAGCAGGACGGGCCAGTCCACGGTCAGCTCCTCGATCACGGGGCTGCCGACTTCGTCACCGAGCCGGATGGCCATCTCGACCAGCGCCGCGCTCGGTACGACCACGACATCACCGACGGTGTGATCGCCGAGCCAGGGGTGGGTGGCCACCGACCACCGTGAGGTGGTCATGAGGCCGCCGGAGTCCGGTCGGCCGACGATCGCCCCGATGAGTGGGTGGTCGCCGGCGGCTTGTTCGAGCGCGACGGCGTCGACGGCGGGAGTGGGGCGGAGCCAGTAGTGCTGGTGGTCGAAGGCGTAGGTGGGGAGGTCGGCCTGGGCGGCGACGGCACCGGCCGGGAGGACACCGGTCCAGTCGACGGGAACGCCTCGGACGAAGAGTTCCGCCATCGAGGTCAGCAGCCGGCGCGAGGTGCCCTCGCCACGACGTAGCGATCCACTCACCACGGCGCCGGTGCCGGCCTGGTCGACGATCTCGTTGATCGGCTGGACCAGGACGGGGTGCGCGCTGGACTCCACGAAGACGGTGTGGCCGTCGGCCAGCAGGTCAGCGATCACGGGGCCGAAGCGGACCTGACCGCGCAGGTTGCGGTACCAGTAACCGCCGTCCAGGACACCCGCCTCCCGCACCCACTCACCGGTCACGGTCGAGTAGAAGGGAATCAGCGGCGCCTGGGCACGGATGTCGGCGAACGCGGCTGCCAGTGCGTCTTCGATCGCTTCGACGTGCTTGGTGTGGGAGGCGTAGTCGATCGCGACCCGGCGCGCGCCGACGCCGTCCGCCGCAAGGGCGTCAAGGGCCCCACCAAGGGCTTCGGTGTCACCGGAAATCACCACCGAGGACGGACTGTTGACCGCCCCGATCTCAACCCGACCATCCCACTCCCGTAGCCGAGCAACCACCTCCTCCTCCGACAACCCCACCGAC
>NZ_JBHWES010000132.1:0-13610 GCF_042734105.1 Streptomyces sp. NPDC059679
CACGTACACATGGTGCTCCGCCTCGGCTACGGCCCACCAGGCCCCAGAACACCACGCCGCCCGACCCGCCACACACTCGACATCCAGCCCTGACCAGGTGTGCGCCAGGCGCGCGCCCACGGAGCTCGGGGACACGGGGCCCTGCCCGGGGTGTGTTGTCAGGAGCCGTGTGCCCCCTGAGCTTGTCCGGCAGCGGTGAAGTGGCATTCGACGTCCACAACCCCTTCCACCGCCCGGATGAGACGCGCGGCCACGGGAATCATCGCGGCGTTCGGGATCTGCCCGCCAAGAGTGACGACGCCCTCGTCCACCCGCACGCGTACGGTACGGCTGACCTCGGGGAAGAGATAGGACACCACTGTCCGGCGAACCTCCTCTTCTATGTCCTCGTCCGGCCGGAGGAAGACCTTCAGGAGGTCGCCCCGGCTGACGATGCCCTGCAGCATCCCCTCGCTGTCGACCACGGGAAGCCGTTTGACCCGCCGAACGGCCATGATCCGGGCCGCCTCGGCCAGGGTGGCGTCCGCGTGAACGGTGACCGCCGGGGCGGTCATCAGTTCCTCCGCCGTCACGGCCCCCGCCTTCGCGAGGTCGGGGAGGCGCCGCAACTGCTCGAAGCGGTCCGGGTCGCTGTCCCGGAACTCTTCCTTGGGCAGCAGATCCGCCTCGGAGACCACACCGACCACTCGCCCCTCACCCTCCAGGACCGGCATGGCGCTCACCCGCCACTGCCCCATGGTCCTGACCATTTCCTTGAACGACGCGTCGCGCCCGACAGCGACCACCGAGCGCGTCATCACATCACTCACCTGGTGCGGAGTCTCGGACACGGGAACCTCCTCATTTCACGTCTGCCTCAGTCGGCGTACCGGCCGCCCCACTACCTCCAGTGTCCGACCGCCCGCCATCTCGCTCCGTCACGTGCGGATGCGGGACGGTGAGGACCGGGCACCGCGCGTGGTGAAGCACGCCCTGACTCACCGAACCCAGCAGCATGCCCGCGAACCCGCCATGTCCCCGCGTCCCCACCACCAGACCGACCGCGTGAGCGGCCGCCTCGGTCAGCGCCTCCACCGGGTGGCCCTTGATGACCTCATGGTGCAGCTCCACCTCCGGGTGGGTCGCGGTCCGGCCGGCGACCGTCTCGGAGAGCACACGGCGGCATTCCCGCAGCGCCGCATGCTCGTCCAGGGCGCCGAGCAGTGGAGGGTGCCAGACATAGATCGCCCGCAGGGCGGCACCGTGCAAGGCGGCTTCCTCGAAAGCGAAGTCAACTGCCGTGGCGGAGTGCGCGCTGCCGTCCACGCCGACCACCATGTGCAGCGGGTGCTGTGTGATGTGCTCCGGTTCCGGCACCACGATGACCGGGCAGGGCGCGTGGGCGATGACCGGCAGTGCCACCGAGGCGGAAGTGAACAGTTCCTGCCTGGTGCTCAGGTGCCACGAGCCGAGCACAACCGCCGTGGCGTCCCTCGCCTGTTCGCGCAGGACCCACGCCGGGTCCCCCTCCGCCAGTTGCGCGGACACCTCCACCTCGGGACGCCGGGATTCCGCGAAGGTGACCGCTTCCCTGAGCACCTGGTCACCCGCCGCGTGCAGCGCCTGGTTCCACTCCTCCCAGGAAGGCCGCACCTCCCTCGACCGGTATCCCCCGGTCGGAACGCCTTGGGCGTGCACCAGCCGCAGCGGCAACCGGCGCCGGGCCGCCTCGTCCACGGCCCAGGCAAGCGCCATCCGCTTGGCGGGGTCGGGGTCGACGCCCAGCACGACCGGCCGACGTCCCAGCGGATTCGTCATCGCCGCCTCCTGCGAGCCAGGCTCGCCCCCCTTCCGCGCTCTCACCATCCAGCCTGCCCCCGTCCGCCGCCGGTCACCATCCGGCGGCAGCGGCCACCGTCATCGGCGCCTCCCTCCGTCAGGCAAGAGCTGAACGAGCGCCCGCGGCGGTCGTGATCGCGACCTACGCTGTGCGGGACGCTTGCCGGGCTTCGCGCCTCACGGTGGTGGCGGTGAACACCGCAGTGACGCCCGCGGTGATCGCCAGCAGCGCGTATCCCCACGTGTAGTCGTCCGTGGCTCCGTAGACGGCACCCATGACCAGAGGTGGGAAAAAGCCGCCCAGCCCTCCCGCAGCGCCCACTACGCCGGTGACCGAACCGACTCGCTCGGGGGGAACGAGTCGGGCGACGAGTGCGAACACGGCGCCCGATCCTGCGCCGACGGCGGCCGCCATACCAAGGAAGGCGAGAGTTCCGAGCGGGACCAGTGGCAGCTCCACGGAGGCAAGGAGCGCGAGAGCCGCCAGGGCCGCGTATGCAGCGATGAGCACGGGCACGGGATGCCACCGGTCGGAGAGCCATCCGCCGACCGGGCGCATGGCGACGGCGAGGACGACGAAGCCCGCGGTGCGCAGGGCGGCGTCGGACCGTCCGAGACCGTAGGCGGTGGTGAGATAGGTGGGCAGGTAGACGCTGAAGGCGACGAACCCGCCGAAGGCCACGGCGTAGAGGAAGGCCAGCCGCATGGTGACGGTCATCCGCAGGGCCGCCGTGGTGCGGGCGAGCAAGGAACCGGACGGTACGGCGCGGTCTGACCTGTCGCGCAGGAGGAGTCGGGCCACCAAGGCGTATCCGGCCAGGAGGCCGGCGACCACGTCGAAGGGGAACGCGTACCCGACGGTGTCAGCCAGCTGCACGGTGGTGAAGGACGAGAGAGCGGTACCGCCCGTGCCGATACCGAAGATCCCAAGCGCCAGCCCTCGACGCTCGGGCGGATACCAGGCATTGACGAACGGCACACCGATCGCGAAGGTCGTGCCGCCCAGACCGAGGAAGAAGCCGCCCACAAGCACCGTGGGCAGGGAGTCGGCCACGTGGCCGAGGTAGAGCACCGGCAGGATGGTGAGGCCGGCGACGAGAGGGAACATCCGGCGTGCCCCGACGCGGTCGGTGAGGGCGCCCACGGGGATCCGGCCGAGCGAGCCGACGATCACCGGAACCGCCACGACCAGGGACTGCTGGAACGAGGTGAGGTCCAGGTCCTCCCTGAGGGTCGGGCCGAGGGGCGCCAGCAGTGCCCACGCCCAGAAGCAGAGCATGAATCCGGCCGTTGCCAGGGCGAGCATCCGCGTCGGCTGTGTGGCCGCCGCGCCGCCGACCTGCGGCGATGAAGTGCGGCTCAAGGGACCCTCCCCACAAACAAACACTTACGCCCGAATTGCACCCTTATATGAATGCTTCCACGATGAGGTCATGATTCCCGTAGGTCCTGCGGACCGTTTCGACGCGTTCCGGGCCCTGGCCGACCGGCGCGGGCGGCCGGGAGACCGGCTGATCACATCGTTGGCCGAGGCCAGGGCAGGAACGGCGGACAGCCCCGAGGTCTGGGCTCCGGGCATCGCCGCCGGTTTCGGTCTGCCCGCCGCCGCCGCGCTCGGACCGGCCGGTTACTATGCGGACCTCGCCGCCCCGCACGGCCGGCGTCACGTCCGGGTCTGCGCGGGCACCGCGTGCTTCGCCGCCCAAGCCGGACGGCATCTCACCGATGTGGAGCGCGAGCTGGGCGTTCCCGCGGGCACGACCTCACCGGACGGCGAGACGTCGGTGCAGGCGGTTCGCTGTCTGGGGTACTGCTACGCGGGCCCCGCCGCGCTCGACGGTGACCGGCCCCGCACGGGCCCGACGCTGGCCGGTCAGCTCGCGGGGCGCGAGCCGCCTAGGGCACCGGAGATCCCGGTGGCCGACGACACGGGCGCCCCCGTGCTGCTGGGGGGTGTGGTGGCCGGTGAGCCAGCGTGGCAGGTGTGGCCGCGGATGGTGACAGCGGGCACCCCTGACGAGGTCCGGCGGGAGGTGGCCGCCTCCGGGCTGCGAGGCCGCGGGGGCGCGGGGTTCCGGGTGGCCGCGAAGTGGGAGGCGGCCGGCCGGACACCGGACACCGTGGTGGTGGTCAATGGAGACGAGGGGGATCCCGGCTCGTACGCCGATCGGCTGCTGATGGAGGCGGATCCCGAGCGGATGCTGGAGGGCCTGGCCTTGGCGTGCTTCGTGTGCGGGGCACGCCGGGGTGTGGTGCTGGTGCGCTCGGAGTATCCGCATGCGCTGGCACGCGTGCGGGAGGCGGTCGGCCGGGCTTACGCCGACGGGCACTTCGGCTCGTCCGTTCACGGAACGGCCACGGCCTTGGACGTCGAGGTGGTGGAGGGGGCGGGTTCGTACGTCGCGGGTGAGGAGACCGCGCTGATCGCGAGCTTGGAGGGGGACCGGGGCTGCGCCCGGCCGCGCCCGCCCTACCCGACTCAGCGCGGGCTGTGGGGCGCGCCGACGGTGGTGAACAACGTCGAGACCCTGGCGGCCGTCCCGTGGATCGTCTCCCGGGGCGGCGAGGCATACGCCCGGCGCGGGGTCCGGGGCGAGACCGGGACGAAGCTGGTCTGCCTGTCGGAGCGGTTCGCCCGGCCGGGGGCGTACGAGGTCGAGCTGGGCACCCCGCTGTTGCGGATCGTCACCGAGCTGGGCGGCGGCCTGCGTGAGGGGTGCGAGCTGACGGCTCTCCAGGTCGGCGGGCCGCTGGGTGGTTTCCTCGCCCCCGACGCGCTGGACGTGCCACTGACCACCGCCGATCTCACGGCCAGGGGCGCCGCTCTCGGCCATGCCGGACTGGTCGCCTTCGACCAGCGGGTGACACCGGAAGAGGTGCTGCGGCACATCTGGCAGTTCGCCGCGGCCGAGAGCTGCGGCGCCTGTTCACCCTGCCGCGTGGGCTCGCGCCGCGGCCTGGAGCTGGCGTCCGCCGACACTCCGCCCGGGGAGGAGTGGGAACGGCTCGCGCGTGTTCTGGCCGAGGCGAGCCTGTGCGCCTTCGGCCGGCGGATCCCACCCGCCGTACACAGCCTCGCCCGCGCCTACGGGGACCGACTGGCGGGATGGAGGCCATGACCGGAATCGAGATCGAGGTCGACGGCACGGGCGTCGCCGTGCCCGAGGGATCCTCACTGCTCGCGGCGGTACTGGCGGCCGGAATCGAGCTGCCCACGCTCTGCTCCGACGACCGGCTCAGCCCCGCGGGCTCCTGCCGTACCTGTCTGGTGCGGGCCGACGGACACATCGCCGCCGCTTGCGTGACCCCGGCCGCGTCCGGTGTCCGCGTCGAAACCGCCACCGACGACCTTCAGCGGCTGCGTCGGGACGCGGTGGAGCTCATCGTCTCCGCCCTGCCCTCCCGTGCCCTCGCGACCGGCAACCACAGCGAACTTGCGCAGGTCTGCCGGTCGACGGGTATCGGTCCCGAGACGGCGCGGGGTGCCGGAGGCCGGGGCGAGGACGACTCCCACCCGTACGTCCACCTGGACCGGGATCTGTGCATCGCCTGCGGCCGGTGCGTCCGCATGTGCGCCGAGGTACAGGGCACCTTCGCCCTCACCCTGGTCGGCCGGGGTGCCGACACCGTGGTCGCCCCCGGCACCGGCGGGCCCTGGGCCGAGTCGGACTGCGTGGCCTGCGGCGGCTGCGTCGACACCTGCCCCACCGGCGCGATCACCGAGCCGGGGCCCGGGCGCGGGCTCACCTCCGCCCACCGGCCGACCGCCACCCGTACGACATGCGGCTACTGCGGTGTCGGCTGCGCGCTGGACGTCATCACCCGCAACGGCGAGGTCGCGGCGGTCCTGCCCGCCCGGGACGGCCCCGTCAACCACGGGCACGCATGTGTGAAGGGCCGCTTCGCCCACGGCTATCTCGCCTCTCCGGAACGGCTCACCCGGCCCCTGCTGCGGCGCGACGGCCGCCTGGAGGCCGTCGGCTGGGACGAGGCGCTCGGCGAGGTGGCCCACGGGCTGCGCACGGCCATCGACACCGGGGGCCCGGACGCCGTGGCGGCGATCTCCTCGGCCCGCGCCACCAACGAGGAGAACTACCTCGTCCAGAAGTTCATGCGGACCGTGCTCGGCACGAACAACGTCGACAACTGCTCCCGGCTGTGTCACTCCCCCTCCGCCGCCGGCCTGACCGCTTCCTTCGGGCTCTCCGGCGGCACCGACACCTTCGAGGACGTCGAACAGTCCGACTGCCTGCTGGTGGTCGGGGCCAACCCCGTCGAAGCCCACCCGGTGGTCGGAGCGCGACTGCTCCGGCGCGTGCTGCACGGGGCCAAGCTGGTCGTCGCCGACCCCCGCGCCGTCGGCCTCGCCCTGCACGCCGACGTGCATCTGCGCCCCCGCCCCGGCACCAACGTCGCGCTCTTTCACGGGCTCGCCCACGTCCTGCTCGCCGAAGGCCTCGCCGACGAGGAGTTTCTGCGCGAGCGGGCCACCGGCCTGCCGGAACTCGCCGAGCTGCTCGACGACTACCCGCCCGACCGGGTCGCGGACATCACCGGAGTACCCGCCACGGACCTGGTGGCAGCCGCCCGGCTGTACGGCCGCGCCCGCCGGCCCGCCATCGTCTACGGCCTGGGCGTCACCGAACACCTGCACGGCACGGACGGGGTACGGTCCCTGGCCAACCTGGCGATCCTGCGCGGCGCCGTGGGCACCGGCCGCGGGTACGGGGTCAGCCCGCTGCGCGGCCAGAACAACGTCCAGGGCGCCTCGGACATGGGCGCGCTGCCCGACTTCCTGCCCGGCTACGGAAAGGTGACCGACCCTGCCGTACGGTCCCGGGCCGAGGCGGTGTGGGGGACACCGGTTCCGGGGCGGCCCGGCCTGCGGATCCCGGACATGTTCGCCGCCGCACGGGCGGGGGATCTCCGGGCCCTGTGGGTCATCGGCGAGGACGTCTGCGCCACCGACCCCGACGCGAACCAGGTGGCCCGCGCCCTGGATACCTGCCCGCTCGTCATCTGCAACGAACTGTTCCTGTCCGAGACCGCCCGCCACGCCGACATCGTGCTGCCTGCGGCGTCCTGGCTGGAGAAGGACGGCACCTTCGTCAACTTCGACCGGCGGTTCCAGCGGGTCAGGCCCGCCGTGCCCCCGCCGGGCGAGGCACGTACCGACTTCGAGATCGTGCAGGCCGTGGCGACGGCCATGGGCATCGACATCGGCTGCCCGGCTCCGACCGAAGCCCTGGCCGAGTGCGGCCGGGTCGCGCCCGTCTTCGCCGGCCTCTCACACGGCCGGCTGGACCGCGACGGTGCCGTCCCCTGGCCATGCCCGGACACCGGCCGCGCCGGCGAAGCCAAGCTGTACGAGGAACGGTTCGCCACCGCCGACGGACGCGCCCACCTCGCCGCACCCCCCTATCTGCCACCTGGCGAGCAGCCCGACGACGACTATCCGCTGATCCTGGTCACCGGGCGGCGCTGGGCCCACTACAACTCCGGGAGCATGACCCGCCGCGGCGCCAACCTCACCCTCGATCCGACCGACTTCCTCGACCTCAACCCCGACGACGCCCTCCGCTACGCGGTACGCGATGGCCTGCCGCTCACCGTGGAGAGCCGCCACGGACAGGCCCACCTCATCGCCCGGATCAGCGAACAGACAGCCCCCGGCCAGGTCTTCTGCTCCTTCCACTTCCCCACGAGCGGAGTGAACCGTCTCACCTCCGACCACGCCGACACCGTCACCTCCTGCCCGGAGTACAAGGTCACG
Source organism: Streptomyces sp. NPDC059679 (assembly GCF_042734105.1). Lineage (NCBI taxonomy): Bacteria > Bacillati > Actinomycetota > Actinomycetes > Kitasatosporales > Streptomycetaceae > Streptomyces > Streptomyces sp. NPDC059679. The sequence goes on from NZ_JBHWES010000132.1 coordinate 7,592, forward strand.
GCGGTGCGCCTGACCGTGCCGTGACCGCGTCCCGCCGAGGTTGACGACGATGGGAACCCGCGTACTGACGCCCGGTGACGCAGGCCACGGGCCGACCCCAGCCGACAGAAGGTGCGGCCCCCGCGGTGCAGACCCTGACAACCGGTGAGGTCTTCACCACGCTGGACACCTCACCGCGGGGGCTGGCGTCGGCGGACGCGGCGGCGCGGCGGGACCGGTTCGGTCCCAATGAATCTGCGCGCACGGAAATGCCGAGCCAGTCTCCACAGCGCCGTCATGACGAGACGGCTCAGACCGCCGTGACGGGTGGGGTGCCAGAGTGTGTGGAACAGGTCTCGCAGGGCGGCCATGACCAGCCCGACACCAGCGAGACCAACCACTCCATGCATGTCTCCCACGGCCTGTTCCGTCAGTCTCGCTGTGGAACGACGGCGACCGGGCACTCGGAGTGATGCAGCAGGGTGTGGGCGACCCTGCCGAGCTGCAGGCCGAGGTGGCTGTGCCGCCTCGGAGCACCGACGACGACCAAGTCGGCATCGGACGACGCCTCCAGAAGGACCTTGTGGGCAGGGCCTTCGACCGGCTTGCGGTGTACATCGACCCGGGGATGATCCCGTGCGGCCTCGCGCAGCGCGTCTGTGAGGTCGGCCGAGGCCCGTTCCTCATGCGCACGAGCCGCATCGTCCGCGAGCAGAGAGTGGTCCACGTGCTCATGGGCCGGACAGCGCCAAGCCCGCACGGCCTCCAGGGCACAGCCGCGGGCCTCGGCCTCGCGCAGGGCGAACCCCACTGCGCCCGAGCCCTTGCCCGAGTCGCCGACTCCGACCACCACCCGCCCGAAGGCTCCCCGCCGGTTCTGCTCCGAACCACGGACCACGATGACCGGACACTCGGCGCGGGCGGCCACCGTGAGGCTGACCGACCCCAGCAGCAGCCCGGCGAGCTCGCTACGGCCGCGGGAGCCGGTGATCAGGACACATGCCTCATGGCCCTCGCGCAGCAGCGCGGACACGGCATCGTCGGGCTGCACCTCGCCCGACACCTTCACTTCCGGATTGCGAAGCCGGGCTCGTTCCGCGCATGAGGCGATGATGTGCTCCGCCATGATCTCTTCGGCGGGACGATCAGTGCTGAAGGACGGGCGCCCTCCCTCATAACGCTCCCATAGGGAGGCATAGACCAGCCGGAGCGGTAGCCCGTGGCGTGCCGCCTCGTCCACCGCCCAGTCCACTGCCTCCAAGCTGGAATCCGACCCGTCGACGCCCACGACCATCGAGGTTTCCATCGTCCCCACCGCCTTCCTTCCCAGCAGCTGAGCACCCCTGTGAATACCGTCGCACCGCCCGGGGTCCATCGCGACACACGGACCGGCTCTCAAGAGCCATCGGCCGCTCGGTGGCCGCTTCGCGAGTCGGCCGCCCCAGCCGGCAGGACCGCTCCCCGGTTGTCTTGGGGACCTGATCGTGAAATGCGCGCCGGGCGAGGCACGGCCCTTGGCCATTCACTGGTCGGCCAGGGTGATACGGCGGCCCGTGAGGCGTGTGAGCCGGATCGACACCCACATCTCGCGTTCGCCCCCGGCCATGGTGTGGTGTGGGCGCGATCGACCGCCGTCGCCCGCCAGGTCGGCGCTCCCGGGTGCCGGCCGAGGTGCTACCCGAGCACAAGGACGACGAGATCCGCCGTCTGCAGGGCGAAGGCCGCACCGTCGGCATGCTCGGCGACGGCATCAACGACGCCCCGTCCTGGCCGCCGCCGACGTCGGACTCGCCATAGGCACCGGCACCGATGTCGCCATCGAAGCCGCCGACATCACCCTCATCTCCGGCTCCCTCACCGGCGTCGTCACCGCCATCCGGCTGTCGCGAGCCACGATGCGCAACATCCGGCAGAACCTGTTCTTCGCCCTGGTCTACAACGCCGTCGGCGTTCCCGTCGCGGCAGGCGCCCTGTACCCGCTGTGGAGCATCCGTCTGAGCCCCATCATCGCCGCCCATCCCCCGTGGACCGGACAGGACGGACAGCGGGCCGCAATTCGGCCCGGATTCGACCCGGGAGGCTTGTTCAGCAAGGCAACATGGGCTCTGACCTGCAAAAATAAAGAGCGACGGACGAGTCGGCCGCCTGTACGCCGGGTTCAGTCCGAACCGGAGTCCATCCGGAGCGCTCAGCCGACGGGAACGTGACGCCCACGGCATCGATAGGTCCGCACCGATCCACAGTTCATTGTGAGCAACTAAGAGGTCGCGCAGACAGGCGCGGTGGAGCCCCGGCAGCAGAACGGGCGCAGGTTTTCGTGATCATGGAGTTGCGACGCTCTGTGATCACTGGGGAGACCTGTGCCCGCGCTGCCATCATGGCTGACCGAACCGCTCCGGGGCCAATTCGCGGCCCTGCTGCCCGAGCGGCCTGTGTACCAACCAGACCACCCGCTCGGCTGCCACCGCCTCGGATCGGCGACCGGATCATCTTCGACAAGCTCCTGCAACTGTTGCGGTTCGGCTGCTCGTATGAGGCGATCGCCGACACAACGTGCTCAGCCACCACCGTCCACAACCGTTGCGACGAGTGGATCCGATTCGGCATCTTCGCCCAGCTCAAACAGATCGCGGTGGAGTCCTATAACCGAATCGTCGCCCTCGTCCTCGATCAGATCGCCGTCGACAGGTCCATAACCAAGGCTCCCGGGGGCGGCGAGGTCGCCGGACGCTCACCGGTCGACCGCGGCGAACAGGGGCTGAAACCCTCGGGCATGACCGACGGCTACAGCATTCCACTGGGTCGTGTCCTGGCCGGCGCCAACCACCACGACTCCCCTCTGCTCGCCTCGACCCTGGACCGCCTGGGCGACCTCGGGCCACTGCCCGACGACATCACCGTGCACCTGGACGCCGGCTATGACTCGGACAAAACCCGCGCTCTGCTCCACGAACGCAGTCTCCACGGCCGCATCGCGCACAAAGGCGAGAGGGCACCGATCCAGGGCAGTCAGCGCTGGCACGTCGAACGCACTCATGCCTGGCAGGACGCCTTCCACCGACTCGCCCGCTGCTACGAACGCCGCGCTACCGTCATCGACGCATTCTTCGACCTCGTCGAACACGATCATCACCGTGCGTAGCCTGATCCGACGGGCGTGGACCACTCACCGGTGGGAACGCACCAAGCGCCGGCCATGACCGCACGCCTATCCCCGCGACCTCCAAGACTCAGGACGCTAGCCCAGCAGCGCGAGCAGCCGCCCTACCGCCTCCGCGGCGGGCTGGCCCACCGCGCCGACAGCGGCCGCGATCTGCGCGACAGTTGCCAGGACGATGCCGCGCTCACGCAGGGCGCCCCGGTCAGGAGTGAGCTCAGGCAGCGCATCCTCGACGGTCCGGGCTTACTTCGACGCCCCCCACGGGAACTCCTGTCCTATGGATCACCACGATCCAATGATCAGGGTGTCCACGATCAAGGGCTAATCCCCCTTACCCAGCGGGGAGGGCTGCCCTCGGCCCAAGACGGGACCGCACCCGCTCCTTCCTCCTGGTTCGTAGCACACGGCTCGAAACCGGTTACGTCAGTGGTATGGCGTTGTAACAGTCTCGACGGAGGCTCATTGCGCACCTCCGGTCTCCTCAGTAACTCGCACCCCCCACGTGACCGGGTTGACCGAACGACCGCTCCCCGGCCGGCGCGCGCCCCGGGGTGCGGATGAGGAGGAATTGATGGCTGCAGAGCAGTCCCCGGCATCCCGCCGTAACTTCCTGAGATCCGTCGGCGTCGCGGGTGGCGCCGGAGTGCTGTACTCGGCGATGGGCGCACTCGGGCTCGCCCCGGTGCCAGACGTGCGGGCGGATGAGTACCGGGCGCCCCAGCGAAGCGACTTCGCACTCACCGGGCGCGGCGGCAAGAAGGTGCTCGTGCTCGGCGGCGGCATAGCCGGCCTGGCGACGGCGTACGAGCTGGGCAAAGCCGGTTACGACTGCCGGATCCTGGAGGCAAAGGACCGCCCCGGGGGCCGCAACTGGACGGTCCGCGGCGGCACGATGCTGACCGACCTCGACGGGCGTACGCAGACGGCGTCGTTCACCAAGGGCCAGTACATAAACGCGGGCCCGGCCCGGCTGCCGCAGTCCCACGTCACTCTCGAGTACTGCCGCGAACTCGGCGTCGAACTTCAGGTGTTCACCAACCAGAACGCCAACGCGTACATCTACCACGAGAGCAGTGCCGCCCTCGCGGGCAAGCCCATGCGCTGGCGCACGGCGAAGGCCGACGTCTACGGCTACATCTCCGAGCTGCTCGCGAAGGCCACCGACCAAGGCGCCCTGGACGCACAGCTCACCGCGCAGGACAAGGAACGACTGATCGCGTTTCTGCAGAGCTTCGGCGCTATCAAGGGCAAAGCCGACGGCTACGCCTACACCGGCACCGACCGGCGAGGCTACTCGATCGAGCCGGGCGCGGCCTTCGAGGACGGCACGGTCCTTGGCCCGGTGCCGACGCTGTCGGACGTCATCGCCAGCGGCGTGGGGCAGCGCTTCGCCTTCGAACTCGGCTACGACCAGGCCATGCTGATGTTCCAGCCGGTGGGCGGCATGGACGCGATCCCGTACGCCCTGGCCAAGGCGATCGGCCAGAACCGCATCACCTATGGCGCCAAGGTGCTGGAGGTCAAGGACCTGCCGGACGGTGCCGAGGTCACGTACAAGGGCGTCGGCGGCCGTACCCGCACCCAGCGCGCCGACTTCGTTGTCGCGGCCATGCCGCCCATGGTCATGGCCCGCCTCAAGCACAACCTGGGGACCGACATCACCGCGGCGCTGAAGGACGCCGTCCCGACCCCCGTCGGCAAGATCGGGCTCGAGTACCGCAGCCGATGGTGGGAGACGGACGAGCACATCTACGGTGGCATCACGCCGACCGACACCGACCTGGCCACCATCTGGTACCCCTCCTACGGCTACCAAGGCCGCCGCGGCACGCTCATCGGCTACTACAACTTCGGTGCCAACGCCGTCGCGTACAGCGATCTGCCGCACGACCAGCGCCTTGCGCGGGCGGTGAGCCGGGGCGTGAAGATCCACGGCGACAAGTACCGCACCGAACTCGATCACTCCTTCAGCGTGGCCTGGCACCGCACGCCTCATATCGAGGCCGGCTGGGTGAGCTGGCCCTCGCAGACCGGTCCCGAGTACAAGCTGCTCAACCAGCCCGCCGGGCACGTCTACTTCGCCGGCGACTGGCTCAGCCATGTCATCGCCTGGCAGCACGGCGCGTTCACCTCGGCCCGCAAGGTCGTGACCGACATCCACGAAAGGGTGATGGCCGCATGAAGCGACGTACGAAGGTTGTGATCGGTACAGCCCTGACCGCCTCGCTCCTCACCGGCGGCACCGCGCTCGCCGAGGGCAAAGGCTGGTGGCCCGGGCCCAAAGAGGTCCGCGTCATGCTGCCCGAGAGCCAGTCCAACCCGGCCATCGCCACCGGAGTGGCGACCGGCGGTGAGGTAGCGATCTACCAGAGCAGCGGCCTCGGCCCGACCGCGCTCAACCCGTCCGCGCCGGTCGGCTCACCCGAGCTCTACACCGACCCGGCCCTCACTCAGGGCGCCACGGGAGTCACGGTCACCGAGGCCCAGGCACTGGTCGTCCTGCGCAACATCAAGACCAACCTCGAAGCGGCGGGCCTGACCCTGGCCGACGTCATCACCATGAAGTGCTACCTGATGAAACCGCCCGGCGTCGAGACCGCCGACTACGCGGGATGGAACCGCGCGTACCGCCAGTACTTCGCCAACATCGACCTCACCTCGAAAGAGGTCGTCCCGGTCCCGATGGGCACCTCCGCCCCCAAGGCACCGCTGGTCGCCAACAAGGCCCGTCCCGCGCGCGCCACGATGGAGGTCGCGTCGCTGGCCGTCAAGGGCTGGATGGTGGAGGTCGAGGTCACCGCCGCGTACAAGGCGCGCTGACGGGCGCAGTCCCGCGGGGCAACTGCCAGCGAGGGGCCGGGCCCGTAACCGGGCCCTGCC
>NZ_JBHWES010000133.1:0-13266 GCF_042734105.1 Streptomyces sp. NPDC059679
AGGTAGAGCAGTCGCAGACCCACGATCAGCGATCATGCCCATACTTCGGCGATCGAAAAACCCCAGGTCAACCACCACACGGCAATAAAGACACCTTCACGACCGCAAAGCCCCAAGTCAACCACCATACGGCAATAAAGACACCCTCCAGCCGTGCGATCGCCGAGATCGTCCATCCCTGGCGACGCAGAGCGTGAGCGTCCACGTCTTCCTCCCGCGTGAGCATTCAGGCCCCCGACCAGGCCGAACTGGTAACTCACGCAGGCTCTCCACGACACACCCAGGCCCATTCGACGCCGGGCAACATCACGCGAAAAGACCGAAAAAGGTCACACAAAGGGTGGGGAGATCACCAGAGCAGGTTTGCCCCACGGCTGAGCAGCAGGTGGGGAGATTCAAATAGCCCCATCATCGTAGCCTCGCCCGTGCGGTGGTTACCCGCGCACGCCGAGCCGACGGTGCTGAGCAGGGACGAGTGGCCAACCATGGCAGTGGGGCCCCTACCCGACGGCGGTTTGTTCACCGGTCGTGAGGTAGGCGATGACCATGTCGCCCAGCAGAGTCCGGTAGTGGTCGCGGCGGTCCGGTGCGATGAGGTCTCGTCCGAAGAGGGCACCGAAGGTGTGCCGGTTCGTGATCCGGAAGCAACAGAACGAGCTGATCAACATGTGCAGGTCGACGGCGTCCACCTGGGCGTTGAAGACTCCCTGTTCGCGGCCCGCGCGGAGGATCCGGTCGATGATGGCGATCACCGGGGCGTTGAGCGAACGCAGCGTCGGTGAGGCGGCGATGTGCTCGGCCTGGTGGATGTTCTCGATGCTGACGAGGCGCATGAAGTCCGGGTGCGCCTCGTGGTGGTCGAAGGTGAGACCGGCCAGGCGACGGATCGCGGACACCGGGTCGAGATGTTCGACGCCGAGTTCCTGTTCGCTGTGCCGGATGCTGGCGTACGCCCGCTCCAGCACGGCCGTGAACAGCTGCTCCTTGCTGCCGAAATAGTAGTAGATCATGCGTTTCGTGGTCCGGGTGCGATCGGCGATGTCGTCGATGCGGGCGCCGGAATAGCCGATGCGCGCGAACTCCTCCGTCGCGGCCTCTAGGATCTCGGCCCGGGTCCGTGTGGCGTCACGTGTACGTCTGGCAGCCGGTTGTCCCTTTGTCGGAGTCGGTGACTGCGGGGGGACTGAAGCTGGCATGAGGTTCCTCACCGGGTAGGACTGCCGACGAGTTCGGCGAGGTCATCGAGCATACGATCGATGTGCGGCTCGCAGCCGGTGAACAGCCGGAACGCAACGGCGGCCTGGAAGACGGCCATGCCGCCGCCGTCGAGGGTACGGCAACCGAGGGCCCTTGCCGTGCGCAGCAGTTCGGTCTCCAGCGGGCGGTAGACGACCTCGGCCACCCACAGCCGTGGGTGCAGCAGTTCGGCGGGGAACGGCAGCCCCGGGTGGCCCGCCATCCCGGTGGGGGTGGCGTGGACCAGGCCGTCGGCTCGGGCCAGCTGGGCCGCCAGGTCCGGCAGCGGCGCGGTACTCGCCCGGCCGGGCCCGAAAGTGCGGTGGAGAGCGGTGGCGAGGGCGACCGCGCGGGTCTGGTCGGCGTCCACGAGGACGAGCCGGTCGGCGCCGACGGTGAGCAGCGCGTGGGCGACGGCGGCGCCGGCCCCGCCCGCCCCGAGCTGTACGACCGAACCGGTCGGTACGTCGGGCAGTCCGCGCGCGAAGGACTGGGCGAATCCGGTGCCGTCGGTGTTGTGCCCGATGGCGCGCCCGGCCCGGAAGACGACGGTGTTGACGGCGCCGATATCCGCCGCCTCGGGCGCGAGTTCGTCCAGGTGCTCGATCACGAGTTGTTTGCAGGGGTGGGTGATGTTGAGGCCGTCGAATCCCAGGGTGCGGGCGGACCTCAGCAGTTCGCCCACGGCCGTGGCCGGCAGCGCCAGTTCGTCGATGTCGATGGTGCGGTAGAGCAGGCGCAGGCCGTGCCGGTCCGCTTCCCGTTCGTGCAGGGCGGGGCTGAGCGAGGGGCCGATACCGGCGCCGATCAGCCCTGTCAGATAGGAGGAACTCACGGTGGAGGGGGTCACAGTGATCGCGGGGTTCCTTCCGGCAATGGGAGGTCGGTGCGCCTGCGGCCGTCCGTGCGGAGGCGGAGGGCCGCAGGCGCGGCGGGGACGGGGACAGGGTCAGGCTGCCGCCGACTCGCGCTCGGCGGCCCGGTCCTGGCGCGTGCCCGGCTTCATGCCGAGCTCGGCGGTGGGCACGTTGTAGGTCTCGCGGGCGGTCAGCACGGCGATGGAGCTGACCGCGCACATCGAGGCGGTGAGGATCCCGACGGCGACCCAGTTCTTGCCGTCGGAGCCGGAGAGATCCGCCGCGTAGGTGACGGCGAATCCCGTGATGGCGAAGCCGACCTGGGTGCTGATGGCCATGCCGGACAGGCGGACCCGCGTGTTGAACATCTCCGCGTAGAGGGAGGGCCAGATGCCGTTGGCGGCGCTGTACACCACGCCCATGGTGGCGGCGCCGGCCAGGAAGATCAGCGGGTAGCTCTTCGAGGTCACCGCCCCCAGGTAGACGAAGATCATGACGGCGCTGCCGACGGAACCGATGAGGAAGACGGGCTTGCGGCCGATGCGGTCGGAGAGCTTGGCCCACAGCGGGATCGCGATCAGGGCCACCAGGTTGGCGACGACGTTGACCCACAGCATGGTGGTGCGGTCGAGGCCGACGGCGCCGGTGGAGTAGGACAGCACCCAGACTGCGCCGATCGTGCTCACCGCCGCGATGAGCGCCGCCGAAGCCACCCGCAGCATGTCGGCCCAGTGGCCCCGGAGGAGTTCGACCACCGGCAGCTTGGCCACCTCGGCGTGTTCTGAGATCTGCTCGAAGGCCGGTGCCTCCTGCAGGGTGCGCCGGATGAGGTACGCGGTCAGGGTCACGAGCGCGCTCAGCAGGAACGGGACGCGCCAGCCCCAGGTGAGCAACTGCTTCTCCGGGAGGGAGGCGATCGGGATGAAGATCAGGGTGGAGATGATCAGGCCGAACTGAGTCCCGTTGAGGGTGAAGCTGGTGAAGTAGCCGCGTTGGTTCTCCGGCGCGTGTTCCAGCGTCAGGGAACTGGCGCTGGACTGCTCGCCAGCCGCGGACAGCCCCTGGAGGAAGCGCAGCACCACGAGCAGGACCGGGGCCAGCGTGCCGACCTGGCCGTAGGTGGGGAGGCAGCCGATCAGGAAGGTCGACAGGCCCATCAGGAAGAGGGTGAAGACCATGATCTTCCTGCGGCCGATCCGGTCCCCGAAGTGCCCGAGGAAGACGGCGCCGATGGGGCGGGCCGCGTAGGCCACACCGAAGGTCGCCATCGAGATCAGCGTCGCGGTGGCCGGGTCGTCCGGGTTGAAGAAGACCCTGGGGAAGACGAGCGCGGCGGCGCTGCCGTAGATGAAGAAGTCGTAGTACTCCAGGGCGCTGCCGATCCAAGCGGCGAAGGCCGCTTTTCGGTGCCCACTGGGTGGAGTCTTCGATTCCGAGGCGTTATCGAGCGAACGAGCGGTCACGTGTGCTCCTCTTCGCGTACCGCGAGGGCTCCTGTTGCGGGAACGCCCGGGCGAGCGGGGCAGGGGGACGATCGCGGCGGACGACGTCACAACTCGCGTACGGGGATGCCGTGTCGAGCGGACTTGCCGGATGACTGACGGGGATGGCAGTCAATTAACGTACTAGGAAGTTAATAGAGGACTATGGGGTCGCTTCCGGCCAGCGTCAAGACATCCGGCCGAAATTTATTCGTCACACTTCACCTCTTGCGTCGGAGGTGTCTCGCTGCTGGACCTAACGAACAAGTGAGCACATTGCCCGGCCTCGAAGAGGTGGGCGCCCGTGCCGGTGATGCAGGTGGAGACCCTGATGAGGCCCGTCAGAGTCGCTCCTGGAAGGGCATCCTCCACGCCTCGCCGCCCATCGAGGAGTTGAGCTTCCGGCCTCCGACTCCTGTCAGGCCCGGGACAGCGGTCGGGGACGCCGCGCGCTTTGGTCTCCAGGCGGTCCAGCTCACCCCCGGCCTTCCACGCCGCCGGCCAGGACGCCGAAGGCGAGGAGGACTGCCTCACCCTCAAGGTCCGGGCCCCGGCGGAGCCGACAGCGCCCACGCCGGTGCTGTTCTGGTTCTACGGCGGCGCGTTACCGCACGGCAGCGGCAGTCTCTATGACGGCGCATGGCTGCCCGAGGTGTGCGACGCGGCCGTGGTGACCGTCAACTACCGGCTCGACCCGCCCGCCTTCGACAACCTGGCCGGCCTGCCGCCCGCCACACCCATGAGCCCAGCCGACCTCGCCGTCACCGCTACGCTGCACCGAGCGGCGCCTTCCTGCACACCGGCGCTCCCGCGGGCTCCCCGACAGCCGCGACCGGCCCCGCTGCGAGCCACGGGACCGCGCCACGGTGATCCTGGACGACCAGGCCCCGGGTCGTATACGACCCCCGTCGCGAATGCCGCCTCCTCTCCTGGACCACGTCCTGAGCCTCGTGCAGATCACCCAGCGTCCTTATTCGTGATGCGAGGACGGACGAACAGCCCCGGGTCACCGACCTGGGGCTTCACTCGGCCGTGCGCAGGGCCGATCGTGGCCGTGCCGGGTTCAGTGTGCGGGAAGCGCCTCCAGGGCCTTGGACGCCGTTGTGAAGGCATGGGCTGCCATCCCCTCGACCGGGAGGTCCCGGTAGCCGGGGTAGTTGACCTCGACGCAGTACGGGCCGCGGAAGCCGCGTTCGTGCAGGCCCAGCAACAGGCCCGCGATGTCCAGCTCGCCGTCGCCCGGCAGCAGCCGGCCCTGCCGTGCCTCGGTGAGGAAGTCGCCGTCCACGACGCAGCCGTCGTTGAGCTGGACGGCCACGATCCGGTCGGGCGGCAGACCGTCGAGGTCGGCCAGGCTGGAGCGGGTGTTGTAGAAGTGCCAGACGTCGATCATCAGCCCGGCGTTGGCGGCGCCCGAGGCCTCCACCACCGCGCGGGCGGTGGCCAGGTCCTTCATGCCCGACCAGGGGAACGCCTCGACCGCGACGCGCAGCCCGTAAGCGGCGACGCCGTCGCAGATCGTACGGAGCCGCGCGCCCGCGGCGTCGATGTCGAGCTCGTCCGCGGTGAACTCGCCCGCTGTGACGTGATGCGGCCGGAACGCCTCGCCGAGCGCGCCGACAGCGGCGACAGTGTCGGCGTCACCGGCGCCGGCCGCGGCCCAGCCGCTCAGGAACTCGATCTCGTTCAGAGCGAGTCCGTGCGTACCGAGCACTGCGCGCAGGGACGCGTCGCTCGCCCCGTCGGCCCGCATCAGCCGGTAGTCGTCGGTGTGCAGGCCGATGCCGGTGAAACCCGCGGCGGCGGCCGCGCGGCAGCGTTCCGCGAACGGCACCCGGGCGGGCTGGGCGAAGCCCGCACCGGACAGGGTCACGAAACTCGCGGTCAGCTCCCGGTTCATGGCAGGACCGGGGTGGCGTGGGAGTGGAAACTCGCAGGCACCTCCAGACCCCAGGCGGTGGAGCGACCCTGGCCCTCGGTGGTCCAGGTGACCGGCTCCCAGTCGGGGGCGAAGATGTGGAAGCCGCCGGAGAACACCTCGATCCGGTTGCCGCCGGGCTCCAGGACGTAGAGGAAGAAGCCCTGGGTGCGGGAGTGCTTGGCGGGGCCGAACTCGATCTCGACACCCAGTTCGCAGAAGATGTCGGCGGCGCGGAGCACGTCCTCGCGGTTCTCGACGGCGTAGGCGAGGTGGTGCAGCCGCCCGGTGACGCCGGGCACCGGTTCGCGTGTGATGGCGAGGTCGTGGGCCTTGTTCATGAGGCTGAGCCAGGCGCCCACCTCGGGCTGGCCGGGCGGGATCAGGTGCTCGCGGAGCTTGAAGCCGAGGGCCTCGCACATGACCTCGCGCGTGCCCGGTACGTCGTTCGCGAGGACGTTGATGTGGTCGATGCGTGCCGCGCCCACGCCCCTGGTGACGGAGGACTGCGGCTGGTTGGGCAGGTAGGATGCCTTGCCCGCCGGGGCGCGGTACTTCTCGGTCTCGAAGTAGAGCTCCATGCGCTGGCCGCTCGGGGCGATGAAGGAGTACGCCTTCCCGTGCCCGAAGTCCCCGTCGATCCACTCCCCCTCGACGCCGCGTTCCTCCAGGACGGCGACCCGGCGGGTCAGGGCCTGCGGGCTCACTGCGCGCCAGGCGACATGACCGAGGCCGGCCCGGTCGGCGGCGGTCAGTTTCAGGGTTGTCAGGTCGTGGTCGCCCCAGGCGCGCAGATAGGCGCTGCCACCGGACTCGTGCACCAGGTCGAGGCCGTAGACCTCGGTGAAGAAGGCCAGGCTCCGGTCGTACACAGGGGTCAGCAGTTCGGCGTGCCCGAGGTGGGCCAGTTCGTAGAGCGGCTCAGTCACGCTCGTTCTCCTTCGCTTTCTTCTCCAGCTCCGCGATGTCGGCCAGCACCTGGGGGCCGCGGTTGATCGCGGAGAACCCGGTGAACAGGAACGCCAGATCGATGACGGCGCGCAGCTCGTCCCAGCTGGCACCGGCCCGTAGCGCGGCGAGGCCGTGCAGTTTGGCGGCGTCGCTGAGTTTGGCGTGCAGGATGCCGAAGAGCACCAGCTGGACCGTCTTCTGGTCCAGCGTCTCCGGATACATGATCATGTTGCGCAGTCGTTCCTGCGCCAACAGCAGTTCCGGGTTGTCCTTCTCTGACGCCTCGAAACGGGAGGCCACGCGTGGGGGGACGAAGCCCAGCATCCGCTCGTACGTCGCCCGGAAGTCGTCGACGCTCTCGGGGCGCTCATCGCTCATGGGATGCCTCCTGTTCGGCCTGTTCGGCCTGTTCGGCCTTGGTGATGTCGCCCGCCGCCCAGTGCTCCGGCGGGATCTCGCGCACGAGGACCCGGATGGCCCCGTCGGGTGCGTCCAGGGAGTCCCGCACGGCGGCGTGCACCTGGTGGATGAGGTCGCGGACCATCGAAGGAGGGCGTCCGGCGACGATGCTGATCTCTACGAGTGGCATTCAGGCTCCGACCACTCGCAGGGTGCCGAGGTGGGTGAACTCGGCGCTGATCTCCCGCCCGGGCTCTACGAACACGGCGTCGGTGAGGCCGCCGGTGAGCACGATCCAGCCGGGCTCGATGGCGATGCCGCGCTCGCCGAGGGAGTTCGCCGCCAGCGCGAGTGCCTCGGCGGGGTGGCCCTGCACGGCGGCGCCGGTCGCGGAGTCGGTGATTTCGCCGTTGATGCCGAGCAGGCAGCCCTCCAGCGCGAGGTCGAGACCCTCTGGCGGCAGGCTGGTGCCGCTGACGACGAAGCGGGAGGACGAGGCGTTGTCGGCGACCACGTCGGGGAGGGCGAACTTGAAGTCGGTGAAGCGGCTGTCGATGACCTCGAAGCCCGCGTGCACGCTGCGGACGGCGGCGAGCGCGGTCGCGGCGGTGACCCCGGGCCCGGCCAGCCGCTCCCCCATGACGAAGACGATCTCGGGCTCGACGCGCGGGTGGATGAGTTCGTCCATCGGCACCGGGACGCCCTCCGGGAGCACCATCGCGTCGGTGAGCCAGGCGGTGAGCGGGGAGTCGATGCCCATCCGCTGCTGCTTGGCACGCGAGGTGAGGCCCAGCTTGACGCCGACGACCTTCTCGCCGGAGTCGACCTTGCGCTGCAGCAGCGCGTCCTGCACCTGGTAGGCCGTCGGCAGGTCGAGGCCGGGCCATTCGTCGGTGATCCGGCCGCCGTCCCTGCGGTCGGCCTCGCGGCCGAGCAGCTCCGTGACGGCGCGGTCGATGGTCCAGTCGCTCATGCGGGTACGCCTTCCGAGGTCGTGGCGCGGGTGGAGAGGTCGATCGCCACGTCGATGATCATGTCTTCCTGGCCGCCGACGTACCCGGCCTCGCCGACCGCGCGCAGGATGGCGTGCGCGGGTACTCCGTAACGGTCGGCGGCGCGCTGCGCGTGCAGCAGGAACGAGGAGTAGACGCCGTGCCTGCCCTGCTCGATGGCTGGGCGGTCCGCGATGGGCAGCCGGGGAATCAGCGGGGTGAGCACCTCGTGCGCGGCGCGCAGTACGCCGTCCACGTCGAGGCCGATCGGGACCCGCATCCGTTCGAAGACGGTGGCAAGGAGTTCGGTGGGCGAATTGCCGGCGCCCGCGCCCAGCGCGCACAGGCTGCCGTCGATCTGGCGGGCGCCCGCCTCGTACGCGGCGAGCGAGTTCGCGACGCCGAGCGAGAGGTTCTGGTGACCGTGGAACCCGATCTGGGCGTCGTCGCCGAGCTCGGCGGCCAGCGCCGATACGCGGTCGGTGACGTCGGTGGGCAGCAGCCAGCCCGCGGAGTCGACGACGTACACGCACTGGCACCCCGCGTCGGCCATGATCCTGGCCTGCTTCGCCAGTGCCTCGGGACCGACCCGGTGCGAGAGCATCAGGAACCCGACGGTCTCCATGCCCAGTTCGCGCGCGGCCCCGAAGTGCTGGATCGAGACGTCCGCTTCGGTGCAGTGGGTCGCCACCCGTACGATCCTGGCGCCCGCGTCGTGGGCCCGGCGCAGGTCGTCGACGGTGCCGAGGCCGGGCAGTAGCAGGACGGCGATGCGGGCCCGGCGGGCTTCGGCGACGGCCGCCTTGACGAGTTCGATCTCGTCGGTGTGCGAGAAACCGTAGTTGAAGGAGGACCCGGCGAGGCCGTCGCCGTGGGTGACCTCGATGACGGTGACGCCCGCGTCGTCCAGGGCGCGGGTCACGGCCCGTACCTGGTCGACGGTGAACTGGTGGGCCACGGCGTGGCTGCCGTCGCGCAACGTGGTGTCGGTGATGCGTACGGCCGGTCGGGGGTCCGCGGTCATCGGGTCACCGCCTTGTCTCGCTGGCTGATTATTTCGCCGACGCGGACTGCGGCGGCGGTCATGATGTCGAGGTTGCCTGCCCACGGGGGCAGGTAGTCGCCGTTGCCGCGGACCTCGAGGAAGACCGCGACTCGGGCCTGCCCCTGCCATCCGGGGCGCGGGTCGTCGAACTGCGGCTCGGAGCGCATCTGGTAGCCGGGTACGTAGACCCGTACCTCCTCGACCATCCGGTGGATGGACTCGGTGACGGCTTCGCGGTCGGCGTCGGCGGGGATGGCGCAGTACACCGTGTCGCGCATGATCATCGGGGGATCGACAGGGTTGAGGATGATGATCGCCTTGCCGCGTGCGGCGCCGCCGACGGTCTCGATCGCGTGGGAGGTGGTCTCGGTGAACTCGTCGATGTTGGCGCGGGTACCGGGGCCGGCCGAGCGGGAGGCGATCGAGGCGACGATCTCGGCATACGTCACGGGCACGACTCGGGAGACGGCGGCCACGATGGGGATGGTGGCCTGGCCGCCGCAGGTGATCATGTTGACGTTCGGTGCCGCCCCGTGCTCGGTGAGGTTGACCACCGGGCAGACGAAGGGACCGGTCGCGGCGGGGGTCAGGTCGATGGCGGTGATCCCGGCCTCGGCGTAGCGGGCGGCGTTGGCCAGATGTGCCTTGGCGGATGTGGCCTCGAAGACCAGATCGGGCAGCTCCGGCCGGCTGAGCAGCCAGTCCACGCCTCCGGCGCTGGCTTCGACGCCGAGCTTCCCGGCACGGGCCAGGCCGTCGGAGGCGGGGTCGACCCCGACCATGTACCGGACGTCGATGTGCTCGTTGCGCAGCAACTTGACCATCAGGTCCGTGCCGATGTTGCCCGGCCCGACGATGGCGGCGGTGGCGGTCATGCGTCCTCCCCCTGCTTGGTGGTGTGACCGAATCGCGCGGTGACGGTGCCCAGCCCGCCGAAGGCCGCGGTCACGGAGTCACCGGCGGCCACCGGCACGGCGGCGCAGACAGAGCCGGGCAGGATGACATGGCCCGGCTCCAGGGTGACGCCGAGTCGGCCCACCGTATTGGCCAGCCACACCAGGGCGTTCAGCGGCGAGCCGAGTACGGCGCCGCCGGCTCCGGTGCCGACGACCTCGCCGCGGCGGGTCAGCACGCAGCCGGACAGCCGCAGATCGACCGCTCCCACAGGGACGGGGCGGCTGCCGAGCACCACGCCGCCCGCCGACGCGTTGTCCGCAACCGTGTCGATCAAGCCGATCTTCCAGTCCCGGATCCGGGAGTCGATGATCTCCAGGGCTGGGAGAACGTAGTCGACCGCCGACAGCGCGTGCGCGGCGTTCACCCCCGGGCCGGTCAGCGGCCGCTTGAGGACGAAGGCGATCTCCGGTTCGACCTTGGGGCTGATGAACTCGGCCAGTCCGATCGGCAGGCCCTCCAGATGGAACATGGACTCCATCAGGTGCCCGTAGTCGGGCTGGTCGACGCCGAGCTGGCGCTGCATGGCCGCCGAGGTGAGCCCGACCTTGTGTCCTTGGACGTGCTGCCCGTCCTCGGTCCAGGTGCGCACCTGCTCGAGCTGGACCGCGTAGGCGTCCTCGACGGTAAGCCCGGGGCGGGTCCGGCTGACCGGGTCGATCGGCTCGCGGGCGCGCCGTGCGGCGAGCAGTTCCTTGGCGACCACGAGGTGCGTGGCTTTGTCCATCTGCGGCTCTTTCCTCAAATGATGGGCGGTCCCCTGGCAGCATGTTGCGGCGGGTCTCACCCGGCAACCCAAGTGATCCGCTGAGCGGATCAAGATCGATTCCTTTTCGACGCACACTTGTTCCGCTCAGCGGATCATCCGACTTGCCCGCTCTTCATCCCGAGAGGACAATCCTCCCGTAACGTGACGCCCCACGGACCGGACGCTACGAAGGGAACGCCATCAGCGGACACCCCATGGGAGCCTGTTCAGCTCTCGCTCATGGAGGGGCTCGGGCCCCGCAACTCACGGCTCACGGCCAGCCCCGCCGTGCGCACGGCGGGAGCCACCCGGCGCAGGTTCAGCCTCCCGCTCCAGCCCGAGATGGACATCGCCGCGACGGGCCGGCTGTCGGCCCCGAGGATCGCGGTCGCGACACACCCCACCCCGGGGCCGGTCTCCTCGTTCTCGTACGCGACTCCCGCTCCCCGGATCCGTTCCAGCTCACGCAGGAACAGGCCGGGCGCGGTGATGGTGCGCGGGCCCACCGGCGCAAGCCCATGAGCGCAGACCGCGTCGACTGTCTCCGCCTCACCGAAGGCGAGCAGTACCTTGCCCACGGCCGCGGCATGCGCGGGCAGTCGGCCGCCCACCCGCGACCCCATCCTCGGGGCGTCCTTGCTCCGCAGGATCTCGACGTAGACCACCTCGGTGCCGTCCAGCACGGCCAGATGCACCGTCTGCCGGGTCGCTTCGCGCAGATCGGCCATGTACGGCAGGGCGATCGCCCGCAGATTGCGGTGCCGGGACGCCAGCTCGCCGTACTCGAACAGGCGCGTTCCCATGTGCAGGAGCGCGCCGTCGTTCTCGTCACGCTCCAGGAACCCGTATCCGACGAGGTCGCGCACCAGGCGGGAGGTCGTGGACTTCGGCAGTCCGGCCCGGCGGGCGATCTCCGACACCCGCAGCTCGGCGTGAAGCGCGTCGAAAGCCCCGAGCACGGCAGCTACCCGCGCGACACCGGAGTCAGGAATGTTCCGTTCAGCGGGACACATCGATGAAGCATGACGGGGGAACCGGACAGCGTGCAAGTGTCTGCGTCGGCCTCGTCAGCGCAGGTAAGGACATCGCCGGCGCGCGACGCAGGTCAACCACCGGGCAGGAGGGCGGCCGTGTGGACCGCGGTGCGGCCCGGGGGCGCAGGCCACGGGCCGCGGTCGCTCGGAGCAGCCGGGCCTGTGTGCGTTTCGGACAGGCAAGGCATTCGAGTTCGTCACGGACCGCCTGGCCGGCACGAGCGGATGTCCCCACCACCTGTCACGGCTGCTCCTGCTCACGCACCGGGATCCCCCTACCCACCCGACCCGCATGCCCGCACCGATGAAAGAGCTGCACATGTTCGACGCCACCACCGAGAACGCCCCCGGGCGGACCATCCTGTTCCTCAACGGCCCCAACCTCAATCTGCTCGGCGTGCGCGAGCCCGACAAGTACGGTTCCACCACGCTGCGCGAGGTCGAGGAGACGGTGGCCAAGACTCTGTCCGCACACGGCCTGACCGCACGCTTCGTTCAGAGCAACCACGAAGGCGTGCTGGTCGACGCGATTCATGCCGCGCGCACCGAATGCGGCGCGATCGTCATCAACCCCGCCGCATTCACACACACCTCCGTCGCACTCCGAGACGCGATCGCCGCCGCCGCTCTGCCGACCATCGAACTCCACATCACCAACGTCCATAAGCGCGAGGAATTCAGGCACCACTCCTACATCTCGGCGGTCGCCGACGCCGTGATCGTCGGCGCCGGCACACACGGATACATCCTGGCCGCGCTGCACGTCGCGCATCTTCTCCTCGGCTGACTCACGCCCTTGTACATACCGGAAAGGTCATCCGCGCCGGTCGACTGACTGGCAAGCCTGGAGCGCACGAGCGCCACTCGCGCTGGCGCTCTCGAAGTCCGGTCTGATCAGCGAGGCTCGCGAGAGTTGTCTGAGCTCTTTCGACACTGCGGGTGCCGATAAATCATCCTGTGCCGCTCGAAAAGTCATCGCTGCATGTCATGCTGCATATCTGTACTCGTTGATGAGGCCGCCGAGGGTCGGGGTGCGCAGGACTTTGCCGGTGCTGAGGCCATGCGCCGCGGCGGGTTGTTCGTGGGCGTCGGGTGGTAGCTGGTTGCGGGCCTGGTGGGGTCGGTGTTCGTTGTAGTGCCGCTCGTAGGCCGCGAGGACGTGGCGGGCGTGGGCCTCGTTCATGATGAGGACGTGGTCGAGGGCTTCGCGCCGGATGCTGCCGATGATGCGTTCGCAGTGCGCATTCATGCGGGGAGCCTGTGGCGCACTGTTGAGGACCTCCATGTCCTCGGCCTGGAAGACGGCGTCGAAGGCCTCGCCGTACTTGCCATCGCGGTCGCGTAACAAGAAGCGCAGGGTCTCGATGCGTGTGCCCGGGTCGGCGGTGAGATTCCGCGCTTGCTGCACCGCCCAGTCGCGGGTCGGGCGGGCGGTGACCCCGGTGATGTGCAGCCGCCGGGTGCCGTGCTCGAGGAACACCAGCGCGTACAGCCGCCTGCCGAGGGCTGTGTCGATGTGGAAGAAGTCTGCCGCGATGATGCCCTCAGCCTGCGCGGTCAGGAACTCGCGCCAGGTGGGGCCTGAGCGACGTGGCGCGGGGTCGATGCCGGCCGCGTTGAGGATCTCCCACACCGTCGAGGCGGCGATCCG
>NZ_JBHWES010000134.1:0-12744 GCF_042734105.1 Streptomyces sp. NPDC059679
GCCCTGGCCCACCGGGAGCTGCACGGCGGTGGGGCGGGCTGTCGGAGGCCGATCACCGGCGCCGGCTCACGCACCCGTGACCACGCCGAAGACATCTGGGCCGACGACACGTCGGTCGACGACACCTGAAGGGAACAGCCGTGGCCTGGAGACCCCGCCAACTCGCCGAACTCGCCGACCACAGCAGTTCCACACCCCAGCCGTCCGGTCAGCAGCCGCCACACCACGCCCGCGCCGATCTCGGCGGTGAGCCCGTCCTCGACGCCAGGGCGCGGTGGGCAGTCCTCGCTGGAGGAGAAGTTTGAACCAGTTGCCTCCGGTCACGGCATCGCCCCCTCAACATCACGGGCGCCTACTCCCACCCCGACCTCGCCCACCTGCCCCCGATGCCCCGCCGGTGGAGACCTGCCTGGCGGCACCGGAGAAGGACCCCTCCTGCTGCACAGCGGCCTGCTCGGCCCCGTACAGCACCTGATGCTCACCTGTGCGACGGCCAGTTGTCCACGGCCCGGACCGACGCTCACGCACAGTCAACGATCCTGAACTCAAAGCGTCTCGGATCAATACCCCCGCGGCACATCATCCGGTGGTCCTCCCACAGCAAGGTGCGCGTCGCATCGTAAGTGCTCAGTGCGTCTGAATTGAGAAAGAAATGATGTACCTATCGTCCTCCGAGCGAGGTCGTTTTATAGCCCAATCAGCGTCTTTCTGGCTCGAAGGACGGCTTGGCAGGAGCATGAGGCTGGCCGCCGCCGCTTCGAAACGGGATTCGTGTGAGTTCCTCGGCCGTGACCCGTCGTTTGAGGCGAGCATCTGGTATGCGACGCTGCTGACACGCGTCCGCGGCCTCCGGTCCGCCGCACGGTTGCTCGCCGGCGAGCAGTCCGATGTCCAGCGACCGCACCGGCCGGAGGTGCAGGCCGCACTGCTGATCTGCGAGGCGGAGATCTCCCTGGCCGGGGGTCAGCTCACCAGGGCGGTGGCGGCTGCTGACGCGGGGCTGCGGCTGGCGGCTCAGACTGGGGACCGTGGGCTCTTGCCGCGGGGACACGTGGTCATGGCCGTGTGCTCTATCCGCGCCTTGGACCTGACGACCGGATTGCTGTATGCCAACCACCTGCGGGACGCGGCGCTGCTCGGGCAGGAGAACCTCATTCCGGGGCAGTGTGTCTGGGCGGCTGCCCAGGCTCTGGAGGCTCGTGACGGCGTGGAGAGCGTGGCTCATCTCCTGAAGGGCGTTCTCCGTCACGACGTGCTCATCCGTGAGTTATTGGTGTCTCAGCCGGCCGCGGCCCCCTGGCTGGTCAGGGCCGGACAGCGACTCGGCGATAACGATCTTGCCGGGCGCGTCGTCGGCGTCATGCACCGGCTCGCCGTGATGAACCGCAGTTTCCGCAGCGTCCGAGCGTCGGCCGAGCATGCCTCCGGGCTGTACGCACGCGATGCGGATGCCCTGGAGGCTGTGTCCGAGCGGCACTTGGATCCGTGGGCCCGCGCGTCCGCTCTGGAGGACGCGAGCCGGGTGCGTTCGGAGCGTGTCGCCGAACGCGGCCAGGCGGTGGACCTGCTCAGGCGCGCGGCCGGCGCCTATCTGGGCTCGGGGGCCTCCAGGGATCTGGCGCGGGTGCAAAGCCGACTGCGTGAACTCGACGACCACGGCGGCCGACCGGCCCGTAGCCCGACTCAGATCAGTCAGCTCACCGACACCGAGTTCGCGGTGGCCGAGCTCGTCAGCGAGGGCCTCACGAACAGCAGAGTGGGCAGCCAGCTCTATATCTCTCCGCACACGGTGGCGTTCCACCTCAAGAAGATTTTTCGCAAGCTCGACGTGACCTCCCGGGTAGAACTGGCCCGCTCCTGGAACCGAATCCTGGTGGAGGGGGCGACGACCGGCTCGGCGGGTCCGGGGAAGGACTTCCTCGTCCGGCCCATGGCCCGGAAGGCCGGGTAGCCGCTCTACCAATATGAGGGATGCTGTGGCGGCGGGTCCGCACGTAGCGTCCAGCGAGGGAAGCCGTGTTGTCCCTTGCCGTCGGCCCGCCCTGGAAGGAACGCAGTGAAAGAAATCCTCGATGCCATCATGTCCGGTACGGCCACCAGTGAGGACTTCGCGGCTCTGCCGCTACCCGAGCACTACCGGGGCGTCGTATTGCTGGCCGAGGAGGCGGAGAAGTATGCCGGGGCCGAGGACACCTGCCGCGGCCCGAGCGACTCGCTGCATCTCTTCGACGTACCCACACCGGAACCGGGGCCCGGCGAGGTGCTGGTGGCGGTCATGGCCAGCAGCATCAACTACAACACGGTGTGGAGCGCGCTCTTCGAGCCCGTCCCGACCTTCCGCTTCCTGTCCCGGTACGCCCGCACCGCACCGGAGGCGGCCCGCCACGACCAGCCGTTCCATGTCATCGGCTCGGACCTGTCCGGCGTCGTCTTGCGTGTCGGTGCCGGGGTTCACAAGTTCAAGCCGGGCTCCGAGGTGGTCGCGCACTGTCTCTCCGTCGAGCTGAACGACGCGGACGGTCATGGCGACAGCATGCTCGACCCCGAGCAGCGGATCTGGGGCTTCGAGACGAACTACGGCGGGCTGGCGGAGATCGCCCTTGTCAAGGCCAATCAGCTGATGCCCAAGCCGGCCCATCTCACATGGGAGGAAGCGGCGTGCTCACAGCTGGTGAACTCGACCGCATACCGTCAGTTGGTCTCCCGCAACGGTGCTGCCATGAAGCAGGGCGACGTCGTGCTGATCTGGGGCGCGGCCGGCGGGCTCGGGTCGTACGCCACTCAGATCGTGCTCAACGGCGGAGGTATCCCCGTCTGCGTCGTCTCCAGTGAGGCCAAGGCTGACCTGGTCCGCTCGATGGGGGCCGAGATCGTCATCAACCGGTCGGCCGAGGGGTACCGCTTCTGGCGAGACGAGTCCACGCCCGACCCCAGGGAGTGGCGCCGCTTCGGGTCGCAGATCCGCGAGCTGACCGGCGGCGAGGACCCCGACATCGTCTTCGAGCACCCGGGCCGGGAGACCTTCGGCGCCAGCATTTACGTGGCCCGGCGTGGCGGCACCATTGTGACCTGCGCTTCCACGTCCGGGTACGACCACGCATTCGACAACCGTTACCTGTGGATGAACCTCAAACGGGTGATCGGCACCCACTTCGCCAACTATCGGGAGGCGTGGGAGGCCAACCGCCTCATCATCAAGGGAATGGTTCACCCCACGTTGTCCAGGACCTACAGGTTGCACGAAACCGGTCGGGCGGTCGACGCCGTGCACCGTAACCAGCACAGCGGGAAGGTGGGCGTGCTCGCTCTCGCTCCCGAACGCGGCCTCGGGGTAACCGATCACGCCATGCGGGCGCGGCTGCTACCGCAGATCACCCGCTTCCAGGACAGTCACACTGATTGGCCAGGAGTCACTTCATGACCCATGAGCCCGTCCGGCGCGCTTGTGGTTCACGCGCTCACCCTCGCCGCGGAGTCCGGACGGTCCGGCCGACTGGCTGGACTCTGTCCTGCCCGGCACCATCCTGACCCCAAAGCCAGTAGGCGGCCGATATGCAGCAACCACACCATTACCTTGTCGTCCTCGGTGCCGGCGTCATGGGCGCGAGCATCGCGACGTTGGCGGTCGGCCACGGCGTCCCTGTCACCCTCATCGACGTGAACGACGCGAAACTCGCCGCCGCCGAGTCCAGGATCGCCGGGGAACTGCGCCTGGCCCGACTCATGGGCGCACTGCCCGAGCACGCCCCCGGGGTGACCGTGACCACCAGCGGCCACCTTGCCGACGCCGCCGGTGCCACCGCCGTCGTCGAGGCCGTCACGGAGGACGCGGACATCAAGGAGAAGGTCCTTACCGAGGTCTCCGCCGTGGTGGCGCCCGGCACGGTCCTGGTGTCCAACACCTCCTCCATTCCCATCGACGAACTCGCTTCGGCGGCCGCACGTCCGGCGGAGGTCATCGGCACCCATTTCATGAACCCGCCCTATCTGATCCGCACCGTGGAGGTGATCCGCGGCGCCCGCACCGGCGAGCAGGCCCTGGCTGCCATCCACTCCCTTCTCGGCGCGCTGCGTCGGCAGCCGGTCGTAGTGCGGGACGCGCCGGGATTCGTGACCAGCAGACTGCTCCATCCCATGATCAACAACGCCGCCCGCGTGGTTCAGGAGGGCACCGCGACCGTCGAGGATGTCGACACCCTCATGCAGGGCTGCCTCGGCCACGCCACCGGCCCGCTGCGCACCGCGGATCTCATCGGCATCGACAACCTTGTCGACTCACTCCGGGTGCTTCACGAGCGCACCGGGGACCCGGGCTGTCTGCCCTGCGACCTTCTCCTGGAGAAGGTGCGGGCCGGTGACATCGGCCGTAAATCCGGCCGGGGCTTCTACACCTACCAGGGAGATATGTCGTGACCGTGTCACCGGAGAGCACCACCGAACAGGAACTCCTGGATTTTCTCCACAGCCGGACCAGGAAGGTGTGGCAGGAGGACGCCGACCTCTTCGCCTCCGGCGGTCTGTCCTCGCTCTTCGCGATGGAGATCGTCGTACACCTGGAGAAAACGTACGGCGTCTCGGTCCGCGGCAAGGATCTGAGGCTGGACAACTTCCGCACCGTCAGGAGCATGGCGACCCTGGTCCGCCGGCTCCAGGGCGCGACCGGAGACGGCGGTGAGTGATGAGTTCGCCGACGGGGCCGCCTCCGTCGCCGCCCTGGTCGGTGACCGGGCAGGGGGCTGGGACCTGGACGGCCTGATCCCCGAGCCGCTGCTGCGTGAACTCGGCGCGACAGGCCAACTGTGCGCCGGCGTCGCGACCGAGTACGGCGGCCCGGGCTGGAGCAGCCTCGCCGGCGGGGAGTTCACCGCGCACGTCGGCAGCCTGTGCAGCTCCCTGCGAAGCGTCATGACCTCCCAGGGCATGGCCGCCTGGACCATCGAACGCCTCGGCACCACGGCCCAGTGCCGCACCTATCTGCCCCGCCTGACCTCCGGCGAGCTCGCCGCCGTGGGCTTCAGCGAACCCCAGGCCGGCAGCGACCTGTCGGCCATCCGCACCACCATTCGCAGCGAGGGCGACACCCTGGTCGTCGACGGTCACAAGGTCTGGGTAACCGCCGCCCACTACGCCGACCTGCTCGTCGTCTTCGGACGCTACGGCGAGGGAGCCGCCGCCGTCGTGATCCCTGCCGACACGCCCGGTGTCCGGGTGCGAAGGGTCGCAGACCCGATGGGCTGCCGCGCCGCGGGCCACGCCGAAGTGACCCTGCAAGAAGTACGGGTCCCCGCCGACCACCTGCTCGGCGGCGACGGACTGTCCATCCCGCTGCTGGTGACCACCGCACTCGCGTACGGCCGTATCTCGGTCGCCTGGGGCTGTGCCGGCATCCTGCGCGCCTGTCTGGCAGCGGTCGCCTCCCACGCCGCCTCGCGGCACCAGTTCGGCGCGCCGCTCGCCTCCCACCAGCTCGTCGCCCGTCACGTGGCCGAGCTCTACGTCGCCGAGCAGACCGCCACCCGCGCCTGCGAGCACGCGAGCCGCTGCTGGGACGACGGAACGCCCGACATGGTAAGCGCCACCGTGCTCGCCAAACACGTCAGCGCGGTGCAGGCCGCCCGCGGAGCCGCCATCGCCGTCCAGGTCATGGCCTCGGCGGGCGCAAGGGACGGTCATGTGGTGGCCCGCGCCTACCGGGACGCCAAACTCATGGAGATCATCGAAGGCAGTAATGAGATGTGTGAACTGATGCTCGCCCAGCACGCGCTTGCCACCGTGGGAGCGTCATGAGCGACGTCCCGGTCATCGTGAAGTGCCTGGTGTGGGACCTCGACAACACCCTGTGGAACGGCACCCTTCTGGAGGACGGCCAGGTCCTGCTGGACGACGGGATCCGCGCCGTGGTCACGGAACTCGACTCCCGCGGCATCCTCCAGTCGGTGTGCAGCCGCAACGACCACGACCAGGCGTGGGCCCGGCTGGAACAGCTCGGGATCGCCGAGTACTTCGTCCTGCCGGAGATCGGCTGGGGGCCCAAGTCCAAGGCGGTGGAACGGATCGCGCAGCGCCTGAACTTCGCCCACCGCACCATCGCCTTCATCGACGACCAGCCGGCCGAACGCGCCGAGGTCACCTACCACCTGCCCGACGTCCGCTGCTATCCCGCCGACGCCGCCCGCACCCTCCCCGGCCTGGCCGAGTTCAGCCCCGCCGTCAGCACCGTGGACTCCCGGCGCCGCCGCGCCATGTACCAGGCCGGCTTCCGCAGGGACGCCGAACGGGATGCCTTCGAAGGACCCGACGAGGAGTTCCTGCGCAGCCTGGAGCTTGTCATGGGAATCGGCCGGGCCACCCCGGAGGACCTCACCCGGGTCGAGGAACTGACCCTGCGCACAAGCCAGATGAATGCCACGGGCGTCCACTACTCCCACGACACCCTGCGTGCGCTGATGGCCGACCCCGCGCACGAAGTGCTGGTCACCACCCTCACCGACCGATTCGGGCCGCACGGCGCGGTCGGAGTGATCCTGCTGGAGAAGCACCCGGACCTGTGGCATCTGAAGCTGCTGGCGACCTCGTGCCGGGTGGTCTCCTTCGGCGCGGGATCGGTGATCCTGAACTGGCTGGTGGACCGGGCGTCCGCCGCCGGAGCACACGTGGTGGCCGACTTCCGGCGCACGGACCGTAACCGCATGATGGAGGTCGCCTACCGCTTCGCAGGCTTCGAGGAGTCACCCTGCTCCTGCGTCGAGGTCCTGGATGACGCAGGCCGGGACGTCGAGCGGCTCCATCTCGTGGCCGATCCGAGACCGGCGCCGACCACGATGCGCCTGGAGACCTCCGGCGCGTGACCAATGTGCCTCGGGGCTGTGACGACATCGGTCGTCACAGCCCCGAGGCACGTGTCGGTCAGGCCCCTTTACGGCGGGCGAGCGTGACACCGTCGGCGACGGTGAGCATGCTCACCTCCACACGGTCGTCGTCCCGCAGCAGGGCGTTCAGTACCCGGACCCCCTCGGTGTCTGCGTCCGCGAAGGCCGGGTCGGCGACCCGCCCGAAGAACAGCGTGTTGTCCACGACGATCAGACCGCCGGGCCGCACCAGCTCCAGCGACTGCTCGTAGTACCGGGGGTAGTTGGCCTTGTCCGCATCGACGAACACCAGGTCGAAGCTGGCCGGACCCCGCTCGGCGAGCAGCTCCCCGAGGACGGCGACCGCGTCCCCGACGCGCTGCTCCACGCGGTCGGCCACCCCCGCCCGCTTCCAGTAAGGCATGCCGATAGACGACCAGCGATCGGTGATGTCACAGGTCACCAAGTGCCCGTCGGCTTGCAGCGCCCGCGCCATGCACAGGGCGCTGTAGCCCGTGTAGGTGCCCAGCTCCAGCACGTCGGCCGCGCCTGTGATCCGCACCAGCAGGGCGAGGAACTGCCCCTCCTCCGGGTTTATTTGCAGGGCAGTTCCGCCAGGCAACTCGGCCGTCTCCTCCCGCAGCTCACGCAGGACGTCGTCCTCCCGTAGAGAGAAGTCGCGAATATAGGCCAGGAGTGGTGGGCTCAGGGTCAGCTGATCGGCCATGCGGTGCTCTCCATCCGGTACAAGCGGCTCACCGGGCAGAACCGGCTGTGACAGCCGCGGGCCGCGAATGCTTTCGAAATCTACATGACACTGTCACGGGTCTCATGCCTTCGGGCGGGAGCTACCAGACCAAGGGATGCCACGCGCAGGTCGTCCTGTCTAGTGTCGTTCAGGGCGGAGCTTGATCTTCGCGAAGCAGCCTGATGCCTGCGCGCCCGCCGAACGACGAGATTCCCTTGCCGGCAAAGGAATCCGTGTTCTTTGTGAAGGGCCTCCGAGTCG
This sequence comes from Streptomyces sp. NPDC059679, assembly GCF_042734105.1. Classification (NCBI taxonomy): domain Bacteria; kingdom Bacillati; phylum Actinomycetota; class Actinomycetes; order Kitasatosporales; family Streptomycetaceae; genus Streptomyces; species Streptomyces sp. NPDC059679. Next base: position 7,858 of record NZ_JBHWES010000134.1, read on the forward strand.
ACTCGCCCCCGCATGGAGAAAGCCGGAAGGAGAATCGAGCCAAGGTGTTTCCCGACTTGATCACCCCGCTATCGGTCATCCTGAGGGAGAACGCGGGCCGGTTCCCGGACAAGATCGCTTTCGAGGACGACCGGCACGCGGTCACCTACGGAGAACTCGACGCACGGACGCGGAGACTGGCCGGTCACCTGGTCGGCCTCGGTGTCCGGCGCGGCGACCGGGTGGCTCTGTGTCTCGGCAACTCGGTCGCGATGGTGGAGAGCTACCTCGCCGTGGTACGGGCCGGCGGCATCGGCGTACCGATCAACCCGCAGGCCGCCCCGGCGGAAATGAAATACCTCCTGGCCGACAGCGCAGCGACGCTCGCCCTCACCGGCACCGCGAATGCCGAAACATTTCTTCAGTCGATTCCCCGAGCGATACGCGAGGTGTCCGTCGTTGTGGCCGACGCCCTCGGCCCCGAAGCCGGACACACCTTGCCCCCGGGCACCGTGGCGTACGAGGAAATCGTCGCCACCGAGCCCGTCACCGAAGCTCCGGATGACCTCGGCCTGGACGAGGTGGCCTGGATGTTCTACACCTCGGGCACCACCGGCCGCCCCAAGGGCGTCCTGTCCACCCAGCGCAACTGCCTCTACTCCGTGGCTTCCTGCTACATTCCCGTGCCCGGACTCACCGAGCATGACCGTGTCCTGTGGCCACTGCCGCTCTTCCACAGCCTGTCGCACATCGCCTGCGTCCTGTCGGTCACCGTCTCCGGAGCCACCGCCCGGATCATGGACGGCAGTTCGGCCGACGACATCCTGACCGCTCTCCGCGAGAACCATTCCACCTTGCTGGCCGGCGTCCCCACCACCTACCACCACCTGGTCGGCATCGCCCACCGCACCGGCCTGTCTCTGCCCGACCTGAGGATCGGCCTCGTGGGCGGTGCCGTCACCGGCCCCGGACTGCGCCGTTCCTTCGAGGCGGCCTTTGGCGTCCCCCTCGTCGACGCCTACGGCAGCACCGAGACCTGCGGCGCCATCACCATCAACCCGCCCGACGGCCACGTGGTCGAGGGCTCCTGCGGCCTCCCCGTGCCCGGTGTCGGAGTCCGGATCGTCGACCCCCGCACCGGACAGGAGGTGCCCGCCGGGCAGGAGGGCGAGGTCTGGGTCAGCGGGCCGAACGTCATGGTCGGTTACCACAACAACCCGCAGGCCACCGCCGAGGTCTTGCAGGACGGCTGGTTCCACACCGGCGACCTGGCCCGGCGCGACGAAGCCGGCTACTTCACCATCTGCGGCCGTCTCAAGGATGTCATCATCCGCGGCGGCGAGAACATCCACCCCGACGAGATCGAGGCCGCCCTGCGCGGGGCCGAGGGCGTGGCCGACGCCGCAGTCGCGGGCATGCCCCACGACACCCTCGGCGAGGTCCCCGTCGCCTGGGTGGTTCCTGGTCCGGACGGCGTCGACCTCACCCGGCTGCTCGACCATTGCCGCACCCAGCTCTCCCCGTACAAGCTCCCCGAACGCATACATGAGGCCCGGACCATCCCCAGGACCGCCTCGGGGAAGGTCATCCGTCGCCTCCTCGCTGACCTGCCGGCCCGGCTGCGATACGCCGCCGACGGTCACTACGAGGGACTGATGCTGAGGGACTGGAGCGGGGCGGCAGTCTCCTCCGACGTGCCGGAAGAGCTTCGCTGGGCGGTGGTGGGCCGGGACGCCGTCACCGATGGCCTGGCCGCCGCTCTTCGGAAGGCCGGCGTCGCCGACGTACGGCAATACGCCGACCTTTCAACGTCACGCACCACCCCTGACGCGGCCACCTACGTGACTGTCCTCGTCGAGGCGGACGCGGACACGTTGATGTCGGCCCGTGCTGGATGGGCCGAGGGGACGGGGCCCCGGCTCGTCGTCCTCACCCGGGGCGTGATGGGCGTCACCGACCGGGACGGGACGCCAGAGCGCGCCGAAGTTGCGCTGTGGGCTGCCGCACGGGCCGCACAGGCCGACGGGGGTCACGGCGCACCGCTGACAATCGTCGACGTCGAAGCCTGTACCCCGGAGTCCGAGTACGCCGAAGCGCTGATCGCCGCCGTCGCCTCGGGCCTGCCCCAGCTCGCCGTACGGGACGGGAACCTGCTGCGGCCCAGGCTCGTCCGTCTCCCCGTCGTGGACGGACCGGATTCCGCCACGCCGGCACTCGACGGCCCCGTGATCGTCACAGGTGCCGACACGAAGACAGGTGCGGCCCTCGCCCGGCACCTGGTCACCGTGCACGGAACGCGCCACCTCGTGCTCGTCCAGGCAACCGATACCGTCGACGACCGGGGCCGGGCCGAGCTACCGGCGGACGGCGTGGAGATCGTCCGTGTCGTGGCCGACGGCTCGAATCCGCTGGAGCTCTGTGCGGCCCTGACCAGGACCGGTCCGGTGACCGCGGTCGTGCACACCGCTGACGACCCCGAACTCGCCCGAACACTGGACGACCTCACCGCCGACGACGATCTCGCCGCGTTCGTGGTGGTGACCGATGCTGCCGCACTGTTGGGCGCGCAGCCCGACGGCCTTGCCCCGACGGTGGTCACCGCCGCCCTCACCGAGGCCGTGGTCCGCGACCGCCGACTGCGCGGACTGCCCGGCTCGCTGCTGGCCCTCGGCCGGCCGGACGAGGGCCCCGGCGCCTTCGACGCACTCATCGAGACCGGAACCCCGGCCCTCATGGCACTTTGGCCGACCACCATCAACCCGGGCGACCGAGTGCAGACCCTTCTCGACACCCTGACCGAACAGGATCCCCGCGCCACAGCACAGGCCGACGAGACGGTCACCGCCGCCCTACGCGCGCGCCTTGCGGACCTGGTCGAGCGGGACCAGCTCGCCCTGCTCGGCGAGCTGGTCCGCCAGGAGGCTGCCTCCGTCCACACCCACACGAGCGCCGAACCCACCCCGGCAGGCCGGTCATTCCGCGACCTCGGCCTCAGCTCCCTCGCCGTCGTCGAACTGCGCAACCGGCTGACCAAACGGACCGGGCTGCGCCTGCCCGCCACGGTGACCTTCGACCACCCGACTCCCGAAGCCCTTGCCGGACACCTTCGGGCCAGGGTCCTGGGTCTGCACGAGGCGGCCGGGGAGGCGACAGGGGCCGCCGACCCTGCGGAGCCGATTGCGATCGTGGGTATGGCGTGCCGCCTTCCGGGCGGTGTGGCGAGCCCCCAGGACCTGTGGCGGCTGGTCAGCGAGGGCCGGGACGTTGTGTCCGGCTTCCCGGAGGACCGAGGCTGGGATCTGGACAGTCTGTTCGATGCTGACCCGGAGAAGACCGGCACGTCGTATGCCGATCAGGGCGGGTTCCTACGCGAGGCGGGCCTGTTCGACGCCGGTTTCTTCGGGATCTCGCCGCGTGAGGCGCTCGCCATGGATCCGCAGCAGCGGCTGTTGCTGGAGACCTCGTGGGAGGCGCTGGAGCGGGCCGGGATCGACCCCGGGACGTTGAAAGGTCTTGACGTCGGGGTCTTTTCAGGTCTCATGGCACAGGGGTACGGGCAATCGGGCGCGGCCCCGGCGGAACTCGAGGGCTTCGGCGAGACGGGCACGGCGTCGAGCGTGGCATCCGGGCGTGTGTCGTACGTGTTCGGTTTCGAGGGCCCCGCGATCACGGTGGACACGGCCTGCTCATCCTCCCTCGTGGCCATGCACCTGGCGGCCCAGGCGCTGCGTCAGGGCGAGTGCTCCATGGCGTTGGCGGGTGGCGCGACAGTGATGGCGAACCCCTCCACGTTCGTGGAGTTCTCACGCCAACGCGCACTGTCCTCGGACGGCCGGTGCAAGTCGTACGCGGATGCCGCGGATGGTACGGGCTGGGCCGAGGGCGCGGGTGTCGTGGTCCTGGAGCGGCTGTCGGAGGCGCGGCGCAACGGGCACCGGGTCCTTGCGGTGATCCGTGGAAGTGCGGTCAGTCAGGACGGCGCGTCAAATGGTCTGACGGCGCCGAGCGGTCTTGCGCAGCAGCGGGTGATTCGTAAGGCGCTGGCCAGTGCGGGTTTGTCGGTGGCTGATGTGGATGTGGTGGAGGGGCATGGCACGGGTACGGTGCTCGGTGATCCCATCGAAGCGCAGGCGCTGCTGGCGACGTACGGCCAGGACCGGGAACCCGAGCGTCCATTGTGGCTGGGCTCGCTGAAGTCGAACCTCGGGCATGCCCAGGCCGCCGCCGGTGTGGCTGGTGTGATCAAGATGGTGGAGGCGTTGCGGCACGGCGTGATGCCGGCGACGCTGCATGCCGATACTCCGTCGTCACAGGTGGACTGGTCGGCGGGTGCCGTCGAGGTGCTGACCGAGGCTCGCACCTGGCCGGAGACCGGCCGGCCGCGCCGCGCTGGTGTCTCGTCTTTCGGCCTCAGCGGGACGAATGCGCACCTGATTCTGGAGCATTCCCCGGAGCCTGCGTCTGAGCCGGTGGTGGATGCCGTTGATGGTGTGGTGCCCCTGGTGGTGTCGGCGGCTACGGCCGTCTCGCTGACCGGCCAGGCGCAGCGGCTTGCGTCGTTCGTCGGTTCCGCATCGGATGTGGTGCTGCCGGAGGTTGCGGCGGCGTTGGTGTCGCGGCGTGCGGTGTTGTCCGAGCGTGCGGTGGTGGTGGCGGGTTCGCGTGATGAGGCGTTGTCGGGGCTGGGTGCGCTGGCTCGTGGTGAGGATGTTCGTGGGGTGGTTGTTGGTGGTGGGGTGAGGTCGGGTGGGGACGGCAAGGTTGTGTTGGTGTTTCCGGGTCAGGGTTCGCCGTGGGTTGGTATGGGGCGTGGGTTGTTGGAGTGTTCGGAGGTGTTTGCGGCGCGGGTGGGGGAGTGTGCGGTGGAGTTGGAGCGGTGGGTGGATTGGTCGTTGGTGGATGTGTTGC
>NZ_JBHWES010000135.1:0-12387 GCF_042734105.1 Streptomyces sp. NPDC059679
AAGTGCCTTCACCCGCAAAGGGCCGGGGCGGCATCATGATCTGTCGTGCTGCTGCGCCTGGCCTACCTCGCCGCGACCAACGCCCTGGCGTTCCTACGTTTCCTGCCGATGAGCGACAAAGAGAAGGACATCGAGATCCTCGTACTCCGGCACCAGCTGCTGGTCCTGCAACGTCAGGTCGGCAAGCCGGGCTTCACCGACAGCGACCGTGCCGTCCTCGCCGGCCTGCTCCACCGCCTCCCCAAAGACAGACGGCGGCACCATCTGCTGCTGGTCCGCCCCGAGACGGTCTTGCGCTGGCATCGCGAGCTGCTACGGCGGCGCCATGCCGCGACCTGCGTACCCAGGCGACGCGGACGCCCACGCACCATCCGCTCGATCCGCGCCCTGGTCCTGCGCCTGGCCAGGGAGAATACCGCGTGGGGGTATCGCCGGATCCACGGCGAACTCGCAGCGCTGGGGATCAAGGTCGCCGCCTCAACCATCTGGGAGATACTCCGCGAGCACAGCATCCCACCCGCACCCGAACGGCAGAGCACCACCTGGGCGGACTTCCTCCGCAGCCAGGCCAAGGCCATTCTCGCCTCCGACCTGTTCGAAGTCCGCACGCTGACGGGGGCGCGCTTGTACGTCTTTGCTGTCATCGAGCACTCCACCCGTCGTATCAGGGTCCTCGGCGCCACGGCACACCCCACCGGGGACTGGATCGTGCAGCTCGGACGCAACCTCCTCATGGATCTCGAGGACGCGGGCAGCAGGGCACGGTTCCTGATCCGCGACCGCGATTCGAAGTTCACAGCCGCCTTCGACGCCCTGCTGACCGATGCCGGTCTCAAGGTCGTCACCACCGGCATTCGGATACCGCGTATGAATTCACTCATGGAGCGCTGGATACAGACCTGCGCCACCGAACTCCTGGACCGGACCCTGATCTGGAACCAGAGCCACCTTCTCCACGCCCTGCGCGAGTACGAATCCTTCTACAACGAGCACCGCCCGCACAGAGCCCTGGAACAAGCCGCCCCCTGCCGCCCGCTACCCACACCCATCACCCAACAAGCCCAACTCGCCCACCAGGAAGTCAGCCGACGAGACCGACTCGGCGGAACCCTCCACGAATACCAACGAGCGGCGTGAACCGCACGGATGATTTATCGGCACCCGCACAGCCGCAGAGTCCTGCGCACTCGCGTCCTCGGCGGCGTGATCAACGAGTACAGATACGCCGCTTGACCAGGAGCGATGATTATTCGAGCCCCGCAGGTGCGGCGCACTGGCACCCGGCGTACTCGCTACCGTGGCCTCGCCAAGACCTCATTGGCCCAGGTCCTGACCGCAGCCGCCCTCAACCTCTACCGACTCGACGCCTGGTGGACCGGAACCCCCCTGGGCACGACACGAGTCTCCCACTACGAACAACTCGTCCTCACTCTCGCGGCCTGACCGACAAAAGCCCAGATCACATCGACCAACAGAGTCCTTCAGGTATGGCCGTGTTTCTGGACTGCGTCAGCGGCTCGGTGTGCCCGCACCGCCGATTCCTCGTCCCCGGCCGCTTCATAGACCTGTACGGCGGCGAGCCAGCTCTCGCGGGCCAGTTCCCGCTGGTTCAGGGCCTCGTGCAAACTGGCCAGGAGCTCAAAGGTGGTGCCCAGCTCGACCGCGGCGCCTGTCTCGGCGTACGCCTGGACCGCTTCGTTCAACTCTTGGAAGCCCTGCGGCCAGTCGGCCGTATGCATGAGTGTCGTTCCAAGGGAGAGCCGTGACCTGGCTTCCTCGTACCTGTCTCCGAGCTGGTGAAAGATGTCGGCAGCCATACGGAACGCGGCGATCGCCTCGACAAGGCGTTCGTCCTCGGCCAGGGCCAGGGCCAGGCGGTACCGCGTTCCAGCCTCGTCGTGCTCATCACCCAACTCGCGGAACATGTCGGCCGCGGCTCTGTGCGCCTCGGTGCCCTCCGCTCTGCGCCCCATCCCCAGCAGGACGCCTGCTCGGTTGGCCTCGGCACAAACCTTGGTGTACTCGTCGCCGAGGCTTTCGTAGAGGTCGATCGCGGTGGTGATCGCCGCTTCGGCTTCCTCGTACCGTCCCTCAAAGCACAGGGCATTGCACAAGCTGAGGCATGCATTTGCCCGCAGCCGGTCGTCCTTGAGTCGCAGACTGATGTCGGCGACCTTCGTGTGCAGCGGGATGGCCTCGCTGTAACGCCTGAGCTCCTGCAGGCTGTTGCCCTGATTTTGCAGAGCTGCGACGTAACCGGGCTGATGTCCGACGTTCCGGGACAGCTCCGCGGCCTCCGCGTGGGTCTCCACGGCCTGCTCGAATCGTCGCAGCCCTCTCTGGGCAGTGCCGATATCATTCAGGGCGTTCGCAGCGGCAACGTCGTCGCTGCAGAGCCTGAATACGTCGGCGGCCACGCGGAGCAGCCTCTCCGCCTCCTCGAAGCGGCGTACGTTGGTCAGTGCCTGTCCACGCAGGCGCAAGGCGATCGCTATGTCACGCGGATGGCCGCCGGTGAGGTGAGCGACCACGTACGCCGTCGTACTGACTGTGATCAGGTCGTCGAAGTACCGGCCACGCGTCAGGTAGTCGCAGAGATCGTCAAGAACGCCGATGGCGATCTCCAACTCTCCCATGTCCATCGCTGCCTGGGGCACAGCGAGCAGATTGGCGTGCTCGGCTCGTAGCCAGGCCAGCGCCTGTCCCCGGTCGTCGAAGCGGTCGGTGTCACCGGCGTCGGCGATTCGCTCGAGCGGAGCTGCCAGGTATGCGTTGGCAGCCTGCGCCCCGTCTGCGTAGTAGTTCAACAGTCGCAACAGCGCCGGTCCGTCTGGCGAGTTCACCTCCGCCGGATCGGAGGACCGGGCATGGTGCATCGCGTAGTCCCGTACCAGGTCGTGCATAGACCACCGCTCGTCGGCGCTCTCCAGCAGATGCCCCCGCACAAGCTCCCGCAGCCCCGCACGGATCCGGAGCCCGTCCTCGTCCGTCAGCGCGGCCACGGCGGGCAGGCCCAGGTCGGGACCCGGGTTCAGGGCGAGGAGGCGGAAGAGGCGGGCGGTGTCCGGCTGCAGGTGGCGGTAGGAGAGGTCGAAGGCGGCGCGCAGGGCGCGTTCGCCGTCGTCGAGGTGGTTCAGGCGGGAGTCGGCGCCCGCGAGGTCGGCGGTGAGGCCGGCGAGCGTGCGGCCCGGTTCGAGGATGAGAAGGCCGGCGGCAATGTGCAGGACCAGTGGGACACGGCCGCACAGGGCGACCAGGCGCTCGGCCGCCTCCTGGTCGTCGAGCTCGCGGCCGGCCCGTCTCAGGACGTCCCGCAGCAGATCGACGGCCGGATCGCCGTCCGGTCCGGGCTGGAGTGTGCTGAGGTCGACCAGCAGTGCGCCCTGGGAGGCCAGTCGTGGATGGGTGTGGCGTGAGGTGGCCAGCAGGCGGTGCGGGCCGGGTCCGGGCAGCAGCGGCAGGATCTGGTCGGAGTCGGAGGCGTTGTCCGCCAGGATCAGCACGCGCCGTCCCGTCCTCGCCAGCGCGGCCAGCGCCGAGCGGTACGTCCCCTCCCGTTCCGGCTGGGTCGGCGGGATGTCCTCCGGTGCGGTGTCCATGGCCCGCAGCAGGGACTCCAGGGCCTGGTGGGCCGTGACGGGGACGGGGTCGTAGCCGCGCAGGTTCACCGAGTAGGTGTCGGTGAACCATCCGTGGTCCACGGCGTGGTGGGAGGCCGCCAGTGCCAGCGCCGTCTTGCCGATGCCTCCCATCCCTGCGACGGCCGCCGCAGCGGAGACCACCGCTCCGCTCGGACCGTCACCTCGTGGCGGGGCAAGGACGTCGAGGAGACGACGCAGTTCCCCGTCTCGGCCGGTGAAGACGCTCGGCGCAGCGGGGAGCGTCAGTGAGGCCCTGGGTACGGTGGCGGCGACTTCCTGTCCGTCGCCCCCTCCGACCTCGTCCAGGAGGCGCAGCACCTCCTGGAGGGCGGACAGCCGCCGGTCCCACACCCTCAGGTTGGCCTCGGCCGGTTCCAGCGGTACGGCGGTGTCGGAGGCGTGCCGTTTGCAGGCGAGCACGAAGGTGCGTACCAGATCCCAGTCCGGCACCTCCTTCCCTTCCTCTCTCAGCAGCTTGCTCAGCCCGGTGGTGCTCAACACCCTTACCGCTGGCGTGCCTTCCTCGACGAGACGCTTAGAGGCCCGGTGGAGAGCGACGTTCGTCGCGTGCGCGTTGTTGCGCAGTCTGAGCAGTCCCTTCACGAACTCCTGGCGCGCCCGGTCCGCGACCGATGTCACCACCATGCCCCGACCTCCCGTTCCCCCGGCATCACCATCCCGGAGTGTCCCGTGCCGCACCGGCCAGCCTCGCCCGCCACCGTCGTCCCGCCCGGTCAGCCTAGGGTTCCGACAGGCACGGAACATCCGGAATCCCGATCTGTCCCGCGATCGGTTCCCGCCGTCCTCTCGCGCGGATTCTGCCGCCATGAACCAGACCATCGAGACCGTGATCGTCATCGTGCTGTTGGCGGTTGTCGTCGCACAGCACGTCCACCAGATCGCCGCCCAGGAACTCTCCTCCAGGCTCGCCATCCTCATGGCCACCGGCGCCGCCTTCACCGGGACCTTCTACCTGCTGAAGGCCGTCGCCGAGGCTGTAGACCTGATCTGAAAGACCCCGTAGGACGGCTCGTTGACGGACCCTGATCAGTCGGAGGCCGGATCGGTACCGCCAGTCAGAACCGCCAGTCGGTCCTGCTGTCGGCGGTTCGCCTTCTTCTTCAACTCGGTTCGCGGTCACAGCAGCCAGAGCGTCGAGTTTGTCCTGCAGCTCGCTGGCCCTCGCATTCGCCTTGCGAAGGCGGCTCCTGAGCTCGGCGATCGTCTCATCGCGTTGAACCTCGCCAGGCGTGCGAAGGACGGGACTGGCTACCTGGGCGTTCCACTCGGCCAAGATGTCGTCGGCGCGGTGCACGGTGGCATGGCTGACCTGAGCCTCCCGCGCGAGGTTCTCCTTGGTCAGCGCGCCGTCGCAGCGCAGGGGCTGTCCGGCCAGGAGTCGGGCCATGGCCTCGCGGAGCTTGGTCGCTGTGGCTTCGGATACCGGCATCAGGCATTCACCTTCAATTTCTCGATCTGCGTGATGCCCGCGCGCACCTCGGCGAGCCGGTTCTCCCAGTTCGCGGCGGGGCTTGGACAGCTTTGTGTTCAGCAGGGCCAGCAGGTGGTCCTCGTCGAGGCGCCAGATGCGCTCGTGGGCCGACACGAGAACCGAGTTGCGGCAGCGGGACGGCTGACAGGCTCCGAGCAGGGGCTCTTGGCCCCGTTGCTCGGGAGGGAGCTGGTTCTGGCACTCTGCGGTGGGTGCGTTCCACAGGCAGTGGTTGATCGTGCCGAGGTGGAGGTTGGCGAACTCGTCGCGGAGAAGCGTGATTTGCAGCCGTTCGTCGGCGACCTGGCCCCGCAGTCTCGGGGTCTGATCGATGACGTCGTTGACCTGGTCGAGGGCGGCATGGAATCGGGCCGCACCGGGGCCGGCCGCGACGGTCTCCCCGCGGTGGCGGGCCTTGAGGAGCGAGACGAGCTTCTGCGCGGCCGCGGTCTGCAACTGGGTGTCGAACTCCTTCGCCCACTTGGCGTCGAGTCGGCCGCAGGCGCCAGTGAGGCCGTTGGCCCGCGCTCGGCGGGCGGCGTGCTTCAGCTGGATCCCCAGCGCGATCTCGCCATCCGGCTGCTGGCTGGCGATGATCGACATGGTGCGGCGGAACATATGCGGCCGTACGTGCGCGGCCGGGATCTCGTCGAGCCCGGTGCTCTCCCGATTGGCGTTGACGGCGGCCACGAACATGTCGATGTCCTCCGCCGCGATGATTCCGGCGCTACCGGGCGCCCTGCCTTCGCCGGGCGGCGTGAGGCTCGCGAAGATGTGGGTCTCGTGCCAGGACAACTGCTCTGCAACCGCGATGGCCTGTGCGACGGGTTCGATGATCCACCAGTTGTCCCGGGGCTTCGAGGCATCGCCCTTCGTCTTTCGTGAGGCGATGGCCGGGGCTCCGAAGTACTGGGTCAGCGATCCGCGCTGGATCTCCTGGATTACTGGCGGGAGAGGGTTATTCCAACCGTGCACTATTCCTGAGCCTTGAGAAGCCTCAACCGCAACTGACACCTGACCTCGCCGGCCACCAGACCATGACGGACGCCTCCGGCTCACGAGCCGACCAGACTCGTCCTGTCGAGAACACGGTGGGGATGCCAGGACAGGCGCCGCAGGGCAGTTGTGGGTGCCGATTATTACATCCGAGCTGGTCAGGCGGCATGTTCATAGGTGTGGAGAGTGCCGCCGAGTTGGTCCTTCCGCCGGATATCGAGGCGGTTGAGCTGTTCGGGATTGGCGAGGAGACGGGGGAGTGGGCGCAGGGGTGCTGCGGCGCGGAGGGTGCGGTGGGGTCGGTGCTGGTTGTAGAAGGTTTCGTATTCGCGGAGTGCGTGCAGGAGGTGCGCTTGGTTCCAGATGAGGGTGCGGTCGAGGAGTTCGGTTCTGCAGGAGCGGATCCAGCGTTCCATTACTGCGTTCATGCGGGGTACGCGGATACCGGTCTTGATGATGGCGACGCCTTCGTCTTCGAGTACGGCGTCGAAGGCATCCGTGTATCTGCGGTCGCGGTCACGGATCAGATACTTCACCGTCGCGCCGGCCCCGTGGAGGTCCATGGCGAGGTTCCGGGCAAGTTGGGTGGTCCACGCTGCGGTGGGGTGGGCGGTTGCGCCGAGGACGCGGATACGCCGCGTGGCGTGCTCGATGGCGGCGAAGACGTACAGGCGTGCTCCGGTCAGCGTCCGGGTTTGGAAGAAGTTGGCGGCAAGAATTGCGTGTGCTTGGCCGCGGAGGAAGGTGGTCCAGGTCTGGCGGTCGCGCTGGGGTGCGGGATCGATGCCGTTGTGTTGGAGGATCTCCCATACCGTGGAGGGGGCTACCTTGATCCCGAGGGTGGCGAGTTCGCCGTGGATTCTTCTGTATCCCCAGCTCGGGTTTTCTCGGACCATGCGCAGGATGAGGGTTTGGATGCTGCGGTGGGTGGCTTGGTCGTCCTGGCCGTTTGGGGCGGGAGGCGTTGGCGTGGCGGCGGTGTAGGAGGTCGCGGTGCCAGCGGAGGACCGTGTCGGGGGAGACGATCAGATGAAGTCGCCGGAGTGTGGTGGGGGGAGCCGGTGCAGCAGGGCGGCGAGGAATGTGCGGTCGGGCGGAGTGAGTCGGGGTTTGGCGACCTGGCGTTGAAGGACGGCCAGTTGGTGGCGCAGGGTGAGAATCTCGACGTTCTTGTCGGTGTCGCTCATCGGCAGCAGCCGCAGGAGAGCGAACACGTTGGTAAGCGTGAGGTAGAGGAGTCGCAGCAGCACGATGGATCATCCTGGCGTACCAGCCCGGTGACTCTCAGCCGCATCCTTAATCCTGCAGGTCACAGCCTACGGATGAGGTTTTCGGTACCCACAACGTCCTGGTTGATGTCCAGGACGTCGCGAATCAGCTCCAGCAGGGCCGCCTCGTCATTCAGGACTCGGCGGGACAGCAGCCGTTCGCCCCGCTCGTTGAGCACCACGCAGTGGTGATGCTCCTTGCCGATGTCCATCCCGGCCCAGATCTGGGGCACGGCCACCTCCGTCAGCTCGTCGTCAGTCCATCCCGCAGACGACCTCGCCGACGTAGTCCTACAGAGCGATCAAGTCGCGCATCCCAATTGGCGGTCGAGTCGTCGCGGGGCTCCGGGCGGCCATGTTCTCTGAGCCATCCGATCGGCTCCTCCATGACAGCCATACCTGGAGCCCCTGGGCCCACCGATCTTACGAATGACCAGCGGAAACCCACGCTTGAAAGGTATGACTCCATGATCACGTGGATTCGTGCCCGTTCTGCTGTCCGCCCCGTTCTCCGGCACCCATTGCCGACCCGCCTCACCGATCACCAACCTTCGAAGGCACAGGACAGCCGACGCCGCGACGCCCCAGCGGCCTGCCGTGCGGCAGCAGCCCCTCTGAGGTCGGCGGGCGTGTTGCTCGGTACGGACGATGGCCAGGAAGGCATGGACGAGCATCGCGAGGGTGACCCAGCGGACCCAGGAGGGGCCGCGGCGGAGCTGGTGCCCTCGAGCCTGGCCTGCTCTTCCCTCAGTGGAAAGTCTCCACCACCCGCCACCTGGATCCCTGACTCGCACCAGTCCAGCCAGAGGCAGCGGTTCAAGTGAGACAGCGGTAGTAGGCGAGCTCACCTGACCGGCCGGCTGCCGAGGCGAACCTGGCAGAAGCTGTCCGCCGAGGCAGATGCCAAGGGGCACCCAGAGCTGCGGCACAGGGCATTGAATACGGCAAGCCGACACCGCGCGGCCGTTTCCCCGTTCATAATCGCAGCAGGCTCTGGTGCCTCACGAAGGGGCGGGGGATGAAGCTGACGATCGATCTGCGTGCCGGGGGCCGCAGAGCCATCTCGGACAACTGCTACGGAGGCGGCTTCTTCTTCAAGCTGGAGGAAATGTTCTACAGGGGCGAGTTCGGCCCGTCCGACGGCATCGAGCGGTGGAGAGACTCATCCGCCGCGTGAGCAAGAAGTTGTTCGAGGTCGACGTCCCCGACGCCGACTTGGCCCGCATGACCGTCGGAGAGCTGAAGACGATCTGTCTGGCCGAGGCCCGCCGCGTCGGAGTGGTCGCCCCGGAACGCATACAGGAAGAGGAAATCCAGTCGACGTACGCCGACAACATCCTCGATGTCTGGCTGTCCGACCCCGTGCTGGACGAGCGCCTGGACAGCCGCCTTCCTCTGTCCGAACTGAACCTGACCGACGGCGACTTGCTGGTCCTGTCCATCGAGCACCCGGACAGCGGCTGCCTCCAGATGCTGCCGCCCCAGAACCCGGCGGAGCTGCTGCACTGGCTTCAGCTGGCGGAGAACACCACCGTACCGAAGGATCGCCTCCGGTTATGGGGCGTGCTGCTCTACACCCAGGCCGACGTCGAGCTCGCGACGTACGTTCGCACCCACTTCGACGATCTGAACGTCCTGTCCGGCCCCGCCACCCGCGTCTTCGTCGTGGAGCGGCGCCAGGGCTGGTCGACTGCCAGGAAGTACTGGCGCCGCCACATGGAACCCGAGCTGTACCGGGTGATGTCGGCAATGCGCTGGCTGCGGTGGACGCCGTACGACCCGCAGGGCGCCTACGAGATCGCCTCCATGCTAGGTCTCGGCCCTGAGCAGCTGCCATGCCTCGTCTTCTTCCATTCACGGCACGGCCCGTTATACGAGGGCGACAAGCTTGTCTTCCGGATCGAGCACCCCTCGACGGCGTACTTCCGTGCCCTCTTCGGGGAGATCGCGGCAGTCCTACGCACTCTGCCCGCCCGTGCACAGACGCTGCCCGAGCATGCACGACTGCTGGGCGGCTATGACGCGCTCTCACCCTCGCGAAGAAGCCCTACGTACTGGGACTTTTTGCGATTGTCGGCGTCGGCTGAGTCGTGACCCACTTTGGGCGGTTGAAATTTGACCCGGTGGTGTCGGTTCAGTCGTTGTCGGTGGTGTCAGTGGGGGTGCGTCCGAGTTCGCGTCCGCGCATGCGGTAGGAGTCTCCTTTGAGGGAGTGGACCTCGGCGTGGTGGACGAGTCGGTCGATCATGGCTGCGGCCACGGTCTCGTCGCCGAAGACCTCTCCCCAGCGCCCGAAGGGTTTGTTGCTGGTGACGATCACGGACGCGCGTTCGTATCGGTTCGAGATCAGCTGGAAGAACAGGTTGGCGGCCTCCGATTCGAAGGGGATGTAGCCGACCTCGTCGACCACGATCAGCGGGTAGCGGCCGAGCCGGGTGAGCTCGGCGGCCAGGTTTCCGGCCTGGTGGGCTGCGGCGAGCCGGTCGACCCACTCGGCGGCGGTGGCGAAGGCGACGCGGTGTCCGGCCTGGCAGGCCCGGACCGCAAGGCCGATGGCCAGGTGTGTCTTCCCTGTGCCGGGCGGCCCGAGGAAGACGACGTTCTCTTTGCCCGCGATGAAGTCCAAGGTGCCCAGATGGGCCAGTTGCTGGCGCGTCAGGCCGCGCAGATGGGTGACATCGAGTTCCTCGATCGTCTTGATCGCGGGGAAGCGGGCGGCCCGTACTCGGGCTTCGCCGCCGTGCGATTCACGGGCGGAAACCTCGCGCTGGAGGCAGGCGACGAGGTATTCGGCGTGGGTCCAGGATTCCTTGCGGGCTCGTTCGGCGAGCCGGCCGGCGGCGTCCAGCAGGGCCGGTGCCTTCAGGGCCCGGGCCAGGAAGGCCAGTTCGGAAGAGGTCTGCTGGCTGGTGCGGCGGCCTGCGGCCGGGACCTTGTCGACGGGCTGGGCCAGTGCGACGTCGCCGTCGTTGGTGGCAGTGCGGGGCATCAGCCTGCCTCCTTGTCGGCACCGCCGTCGATGACGGTGAACAACCGGTCATAGGTGCCCAGCTCGCGCTGTTCGACCTCCACTAGCAGGCCGCCGCCGACGGCCTGGATCTGACCCGTGGGGCGACGGCGTGTCTGATGTCGCACGATGTGGCCTGCCTCGGCATGCTCGGGGTCGGTCAGAGTCTGGTGGCGGGCCCAGCAGCGGGCATGCTGGGCCACGATCTCCCCGTCGGTGGCCAGGACGATGACCTGGTCGTTGTCGGTCAGCACGGTGACGTGGTGACCGATGGCCGCGGGGTCGACGGAGTAGTCGCAGGTGTCGACGCGGACGTAGTGGTCACGGCCCAGCCGGGTGGAGAACCGCCACCAGGTCGGCGGGTCGACCGCGGGCAGGGTGAGCATTCCGGCCCGGTCCGCTTCCCACCGGTCGGCCGGGCGGGCACCGAGCGTGCGGTGGACTCGCCGGTTGGCGACCTTCAACCACTCGCTCAGCTGTGTGTTGAAGTCGTCCGGTCCGCTGAAGTGTCGCCCGGGCAGGAACGAGGTCTCCAGATAGCCGTTCGCCCGCTCCACCAGCCCTTTGGCTTCCGGATCCCGCGGGCGACACAAGTAGATCTTCGTGGCGAGCAGGCCCGCGAACGCGGCGAACTCCGATGTGGGACGCCCTCGGCCGATGCCTGTCTCGTTGTCCCAGACCAGCATCTTGGGAACGGCACCCCATTGCGACAGCAGCCGCCAGTGCCCGTCGATCAGGTCGCCGGTCCTCCGCGAGGGCAGCATGCGGGCTGCGATCACCCGCGAGTATCCGGACACCATCACCAGCACCGGCGGCCGACCGGCCTGCCCATAGCCCAGTGGGATCTCCGCTTCCGGGAACCAGAGGTCACACTGGGCCAGCTCACCGGGCCGATAGGTCGTGCGGGAGACGGGGTCGACGGGGAGGTAGGCGGGTCGGAGCTCACGGATCCGGTCCTTGAGGATCGTCATCCCCCGGTCCCACCCGATCCGCTCTGCGATCACTGTCGCGGGCATCGTCGGGGTCTCCCGCAGGAGCTCGCGGATCTGCACCTCGACTGCATCAACCGCCGAGCCCTTCGCGGGCCGCTGATACTTCGGTGGCCGGTCGTTCGCCAGGGCCCGCTTGACCGTGTTCTTCGAGATTCCCAGATGCCGCGCGATTGCCCTGATCGGCATCTGCTCCGCCCGGTGCAGACGACGGATCTCTGCCCAGTCTTCCACGAGGATCACCCTTCCCTCCTGACCTTGATCACCAAGGCCAAGAATCAGATGAAAATCCACAAGTGGGTCATTATTGACACGCCGTCAAAGGGTCAGATTTCGACCGTCGCCGAGAGCGATCGACGGACTTGAAGACTGGGAGCGGCCCGCGTGCTGACGAGGCTCTGCGCGCGATGCTGTCCTCCTCCGCCCGTGCTGCCGACGCAACTGCATTCGAAGCCCTCCGGGCGGCCCAGCTCGCCATCAGATCGGCCATGCGGGCGGCCATCCCACCACCAGGCGGAATCACTGTCAGCAACAGTCAGGTCATCCTCGAAACCGCGGGAGCCACTATGCCGGAGAACTTTTACTTCCAGGGCGAGAACACCACGTTCATCAACCGGCCGCAGGACACCGTCATCCGGGACTTCCAAAACGCGCACGGCACGGCCATCCGAGCAGACGACCTGACGCAGCTGCTGCGTCTGGTCCTGACAAGCAGGGACATGGCCGCCGCTGACCGGGAGGAGGCCGCCAGCACGATCCACGACATCGCCCGAATCGGCTCCGGCTCCCTGCTGGACCCGGCGGCCGCCAGCACCCGGCTGGAGCGGCTCCGGGCGCTCCTGAGCTCAAGCGCCGACATCGCGCAGCCCGCGCTCACCCTACTCGCCTCTCTCACGGCCGCCGGACGGGCTGTGGGAGTTGTTCCAGCGGGTGGTTCCGGAGGTGCCGACCCGCCCGCAGGGTGGTGGCCGGCGTCGGTACGGAGATCGTGAGG